>WQSH01000163.1 GCA_009787995.1 Oscillospiraceae bacterium | reverse complement strand
GGAATTCAGCTTGGCGACGGAAGGCCTGACCAGCGACTATTTTACACATGGCTTTACGGCAGGGAGCGTAATGACCCCCGGCGTGTTCCTGTCAGTCCTGGCGCTTGAGGCGTGCGGACGCACCGACCTTGCTAAGGACGCCGCAAATAAATATTGTGCGATTTTGCGCGACCACGGTATGTACCATATAAACAATGCGCTGACCGGAGTTGAGGACAAAACCCTCACAGCATTCGGAGAACCTGGCCTCTTCTGGTCGGCATGGGCATCCTCCTGCTACTTCTACCTTGCGGATAGGTATGGGTAGTTTTGGAAGCTAAGAGTTCCCGACCAGCATTTCCCCGACTTGGTAAATATCCCCCGCACCTACAGTTAGGATGATATCGCCCTCCTGTGCGATTGCGCCTATTTCCCGGGCAAGCTCGGGGAATGTCGGCAGGCACTTAGCGCCGACGACGGCATCTGCCAAGACATCAGACGAGATGGTGATATCATCCCTTTCGCGAGCGGCATAAATCGACGCAAGGAAGGTCACGTCTGGGCGAGACAATTCCCTGACGAAGTCGGCAAAGAGCGCTTTCGTCCTCGAAAACGTGTGTGGCTGGAAAGCAAGGATGATGCGTTCGTATCCCAAAACCTTGACAGCGTCAATCAGCGCTTTTAATTCGCTTGGGTGGTGGGCGTAATCGTCGTATACGTCGGCGCCATTAATCCGGCCCTTGTACTCGAACCGCCTCCCCACTCCGCTGTAGCTGCCCAAGCCCTGCTCAATCGCAGCCGCCGGAATGCCTATTGCAGCAGCGGCGGCTGCGGCGGCAAGCGCATTTTTCAAATTGTGCATGCCGGGTACGCGCAATTTGATTTTGCAAAGAGGTTTGCCATCGTACAAAACTTCCATAGATGGAGTCCGTCCGTCTGCAGCCAGGTTTGTGCCGCGCACCTTCACCCCATCGGCAATGCCGAAGGTCAGCAGCTTGCGCCCGAGCGGGCGGAGGGACTCCATAGTGTTTTCATCGTCGCCGTTGCAGATGATATGCCCCCCCTCGGGTACAAGTGAAGCGAATTTGCGAAAAGATCTTTTCAGCTCGTCTATGTCGCTGAAAAAATCCAAATGGTCGGCATCCACGTTCAAAACGACGGCAACAGTGGGACAAAAGTTGAGAAATGAGTTATAATACTCGCAAGACTCGACTGCGATGACATTCCCCTTGCCGACGCGGTAACCCGAGCCGAGAATCGGGAGCGTGCCGCCCACCATGATTGTAGGGTCTGTTCCGGCTGCAAGCAGTATGTGCGCTACCATGGAGGTAGTGGTCGTTTTTCCGTGCACCCCCGCAATACAAATCGCATCCTTGTACCCGCGCATGATATATCCCCACGCTTGGGAACGCTCGAAAACAGGTATGTTTTGTTCTCGGGCAGCCATTATCTCGATGTTGTCTTCGCGCGCAGCAGCAGTTCGGATAACCGATCCGGCTCCTTTGACGTTCTTTGCAAAGTGGCCAATAGTCACATCGATGCCCAGCGAGCGGAGTTCGCTGACTGCCGAGCTGTCGTTATGATCAGAGCCTGAAACATTGATGCCCATCCCATGCAAAATCTCGGCAAGCGGCGACATTGAGACACCGCCAATGCCGACAAGGTGCACTCTGTTTCCGCACAGGACGTGCTGCTCAAATTCATTTAAATCCATAAAACACCTTTTCCCGCTATTTTCCATAGCACTGGTAATCGATTATACTATCGATTAAAGCGTTTTTCAAGAGCGATTTGTTCATGAAATATACATATCTATATGGAGATTTGGAGAAAATATGACATTTGAACCAACCCAGCCTATTGGGCCCAATGATGGAGCAAAACTCCGCGACTACAAAATAGTGTGCGCCAAGCTGGGCCTCGTGATGTGCGCCTATTTCCTATGCAGGATGATTGGCGGGCTTATTTCCGGCCTAGTATTGCGGGTGGGGGGCGCAGGCAACGCAGCGCCTGCCATCAGCATGGCGATCACTGTGATAATGGTTTACGTTGTGCCAATGCTGCTGACGGCGGCAGTGTTCAAAAGCTTTAGCTATTATAATGCAAAAAGTGAGAATTTCCGCAGGCTATATAAAAAACCGGTACGGCTTGCCCAGGCCATAGGGACGTTTCCGGCCATGTATGGGCTCGGCTACGGAATTGCAGTCCTGACGTTCCTGGCATCATTTCTAATCACAAGGGCAACAGGCGGGCATACTGTAATTGAAGATATATTGCGGCCGACAACATTGGAACCTTCGGCAAATGTGGTCAGCGCACTGCTGATGGTGTTTGTGCTGGTAGTGATAGCCCCGGTCTTTGAAGAGGTGTGGGTCAGGGGGATTATGTACGATGCTCTAAAGCCTTATGGAGATGGCATTGCCATAATAATCAGCTCGGTATTGTTTGGGCTGATGCATGGGAGCATACACATGCTCTTTTACACAACGGCGCTGGGCTTTGCGTTGGGCTACGTTCGCTATGCGACGAACTCGCTCTTAGTGGTGACGATACTCCATGCGGTAATAAACGCAATTGCGGCGGGCATGCTGCTTATT
>WQSH01000162.1 GCA_009787995.1 Oscillospiraceae bacterium | reverse complement strand
CTCACCATCAAGGATATGGATTTGGTTGAGTCAAACGAAGCTTTTGCCGCACAATCAATTGCTGTTGCACGCGATCTTGAGTTTGATATGTCAAAGGTCAATGTCAACGGCGGCGCGATTGCTTTGGGTCATCCCATCGGAGCCTCCGGCGCGCGCATCGTAGTAACACTTATGCACGAGATGCAAAAACGTGATGCAAAGTACGGTCTTGCGACACTATGTATCGGCGGCGGTATGGGCGTTGCAACAATCTGGGAAAAAGTATAGGTTCGTACACAATCTCACATGCGCTATTTCAAATATTTAAGGGCTGCCTAGGCAGCCCTTATTATTATGCATATATCCGCCTGCATATCATTCCACAGGCACTCTGCTGAATCGGTGCGGCTGTCCAGCCGCAAGGTCTTCATCAAATGTTATCTCCAACTCGAAATACGCTCCCGAACGCCAAATCCCTACCATTACTGTGTCTCCGGCGCTATATCTTCTCATTGCATTTCTGAGCGAATCCATTTCTGCAACTTCCGTGCCGCCGAGCTCCACAATAATATCCCCAACTTGAACTCCTGCTTTTTCTGCTGCAGAGTTCGGATCCACCGCCCTTACATATACGCCTACAACCCAACCGTAGTATTCCGCATGTGCGGCAGAGACGCTTGCCGCGGCTATTCCGATAAGGGGTCTGCCTGCGATATATCCATATTCAATAAGACCCCAGGCGATTTCAATCGCATCATTTATCGGAATGGCAAAACCAATTCCCTCAACATCGCTGCGCGACAGCTTCGCGGTAACTATTCCGATGACCTCGCCGTTGGCATTATAAATCGGACCTCCGGAGTTGCCCCTGTTTACGGGTGCGCTAAACTGAAATGTGTTAATCAGCTTACCTTCAACGAGCACATCTCTATCCAGCGCGGAAACAATACCTTCAGTCATTGTATAAACAAGATTTCCCAGTGGATTGCCGATTGCATACACTCTGGTTCCTACTTGAATATTATCACTGTTTCCCAGAACCACCGGATCGAGATCTGTCGCCTGTATTCTGAGCAGCGCCACGTCATTAGCTTGCTCATATCCAACGACATGCGCTTCATATTCCGTGCCATCGTTCATTATAACACTGATTGGCAAGCCGCTTACTTGCGCCGGTTCTATAACATGATAATTGGTAAGGATAAATCCATCAGCAGAAATAATGAATCCTGACCCGGCAATTGTGTTCGTGCTCACTGTGCCAAAAAATCCCATTGTAGGAACTTCTGTTTTTATACCAACCACTTGTGAAAGAGCCCTGTCATATATCTGCCACGGTTCCTTTACTCCGGGTGAGTTTGCAATAGGCGCCGGGTCAACGCCGTCATATCCTCCGGAGGTAACGCCTCCAAGCACAACTTGATTGACGACAGTGTGGTGTCCTGCTCTTATGCGGTATTCCATGACTGTATATGTCGCGGCGGCACTAATTATTGCGCACACAACCACGAGGCACATAGCCCAAAGAAATCTTCCTGCGCGCCCTTTGCCTTTCTTTTCAGGAAGCGGCTCGTCTGCTAACGCTTCTCGCTTGCGTGGCTGCTCACCGAGTAGATTTTTTGAAAACAACCCCGGTGAATACATGTTTGCCATCATGTCGCTCGGCTCACAATATGCAGCTTCTCTAAAAGCCGGCTCTCTGGTATCCTTGTCCCGGGCTGCGCCGCGCCGTCTAAAACTCCATTCAGGCGCCACACTTCGTTCTTCAGATTTTCCTGAGTTATTTGCAGTTTCAGCAGATGCGTCAACGTGCTCATCCGTCACTCGCGCCTCATTGCCCTGCCATATATCCGCAGTACCAGTCGGTTGCTGCCAACTGCCACTAAATGAATGTTCGTTAAAAATGTTGTTTTCCGGCATCGTCCTAGCCTCCTAAGTCCGCTAACAAATGGATTTCTCCATGCAATTATATATAGTAATGATACCCGTTTTTTATGTCGATAGCATGAATAAAATGAGAATATTTTTTATAATTTGCGAGTAGTTTCAGGCACTTTTTATACATATGCTTATTTTGCTTTTACTCATATTGCTTTTGCGAAAATAACCCTTGACACTTGTAAGTATACCGCTCTATAATCTGTCTATACTACTCAGGGAATGCATAATCTAAAACATATACAGTTTAAGTGAAGAAGGGAGCGATCCTCATATGGCTTATTTTTTTGAAACTCCATCGCGTACATTCAGCGAGTACTTGCTTGTCCCCGGATATTCGGACGCTGATTGTCTTCCCGAGAATGTCAGTCTAAAGGCGCCTTTAGTTAAGTACAAGCGCGGTGAAGTCTCATCACTATCCATCAATATTCCGCTGACCTCTGCAATTATGCAATCAGTTTCCGACGATAACATGGCTGTCGCACTGGCAAAAGAGGGCGGCGTATCTTTTATATACTGCTCACAGGCAATTGAAAGCCAAGCTGCAATGGTCAGACGAGCTAAGTCTTACAAGGCAGGCTTCGTCACCAGCGATTCAAACGTCAGCCCAAACGACTCGCTTACAGACATTCTCACCCTCAAGCAGCAAACGGGACACTCAACAGTTTCCGTCACTTCGGATGGCACTCCAAACG
>WQSH01000161.1 GCA_009787995.1 Oscillospiraceae bacterium | reverse complement strand
TTGGGGTGTGGCGCAGCTCAGGGTCGTGGGTGAGCCTACCCATAAGTGAAGTATTGTTTAGCATTGTGAATATTTCCTTTCAGAATGAATTTTGAAGTCGCTTGAGTGATGCCTGCGGCGTTCGGTACCGGAATATGTGCGGAAGGGGCGTTTCCACCCCTTCCGGCAAAGCCAGTTAGCTCACCTGTGCAAGCAGTTCCTCAAACTCGGCTTCTGTGAGTATCGTGATGCCGAGGCTCCGGGCTTTAGCCAGCTTGCTTCCTGCTTTATCCCCGACAATCAAAAAGTCGGTGCTCTTGCTGACGGAGCCTCCGGATTTTGCACCAAGCGAAAGCAGCTTAATCTGTATGCCGTCGCGGGTATAGTTTTCGAGTTTGCCGGTGGCTACTACAGTTTTGCCGTTAAATGGATTGTCTGTGTTCATGTTCGTGTTCTCCTTTTCTTTACTCAGTATGATGTGTTTTAGTAGCGGACGCCAAAGCATTGCCTCGGATTTGTCTGCATACCATGTGTAAATGTTACCATGCATCGTTTTGCCGAAATCCTGAAGCCGGGTGAAGTCAAAACCGCTTTGTATCGCGCTTTCAAAAGCATCCCAGTCGCCATGAAAATAACTGCTAAGTATGCGCCCTGCACTACGGCCGACCATAGGTATGCCGAGGCCGGCGATGAGCTGAGCCAGCGTACAGTTGCGGCTGCCGGCTATGGCTTTTTGCATCCGATTAAACAGCTTTGCCCCAAATCCGGGAGTGTTTACGAATGCCTCACGGTGGTTTTCAAGCTCGTACAAGTCGCCAAAGTCCCTGACCCAGCCATTGTTTATGAGCTTTTCAAGCGTTTTGCCGCTGATACCGGGCAGGTTCATGCGTGTCTTTGTACAAAAATGCTCGAACTTGCGGATAAGCTTTGCAGGGCAGGATTGTGCTTCGCAGAAAAGCTGCCGGGTGCCGTTTTCGGACGTTCTGATTGCCGGAGCGGAGCCGCAACAGGGGCATTTGTCGGGATATCTGAGCGTGCCGCTTCTGGTAAGGTTCTCGGCGAGCTGCGGTATGATCTTATTTGCCTTGTAAATCTTGACTTTATCGCCCACGCCCAGACTGAAACTGTCGAGTATGTCCAGATTGTGCAAATATGCCCTGCTTACGTTGGCGCCGTCTATTTCCACGTCGGCGAATATCCCGTTCAGGCTGATCATGCCGGTACGTGTAGTCGCAAGCTCCAGCCCCAGAAAAGTGGTTTCATGGAGTTCGTCATTCCATTTGAGCGCAATCAGCCGGTTTGTATGATGCCCGGTTTCGCCAAGTGAGCTGCCGTATGCGAGGTCGTCATACTCAATTATGCAGCCGTCAACAGGGAAGCCGTACTGCTCCGGGTCGAAGCCGTCGAGTACCGAATCAATCTGCCCCCTGTCGGCATGCTCGCATATGAGCACGTACTCCGCGACGTCGAACCCATAGCTTGAGAGCGCCTGTAGCTGTTCGTGTTTGTTTGCAAAATCGCTATCGCCTACAACCATCTCAAAAACACGAAGCTCAAGATTCCGGTTATGGCTTTTCCTTGCATCAAGCCTGCGGGTTGCGCCTGCGGCAAGGCTGCGCGGATGGGAATAGGGTTCTTCCGCCTCTTGATTTATCAGGTCGAAATTATCCCAACTGACAACACCCTCGCCGCGAATCTCAAGCGGGCCTTTGTATGGGATGTCAAGCGGGACATTCGTGTAAACCTTGACGGTATGCGTCACATCCTCGCCTACAATCCCATCGGTTCCGCGTGTTATGGCTTGCACCAGCTTGCCGTTTTCATAGCGGAGGACAAGCGTGAGCCCGTCGAGCTTCCATGAAACAACGACGGCCCTGCCGCCTATAAATTTTATGATGTCGTCTCTTGATTTGGTTTTGCCGGCAGAAAGCATTGATTTGGTGTGTCGCACCTGCACGAGCGATTCCAGTACCTCTCCGGGGACTTTTTGAGTGGGTGAACCTGACAGGGTAATGCCTGTTTTCGACTCCAGCGCCAGCAGTTCGTTATAGCGCATGTCATACTCCCTGTCGGTCATAATGGGCTGGTCGTGCTTAAAATAGGCTATGTCAGCCTCAGTGATTTGAGCTATAAGCTCCTTCATTCGCTGCGTCATGGTTTGGCAGCCTCCTTTATTTTGTATTCCGGTATGAAAAACGGGGCGCATCCCTGCGTCCCGGTAAATAGGATTGTGCGGCTCTTGTCACGGAGCCGGTATATATAATCGCAATCGGACATTTAAGCCTTTTTGCGTTGTTTTGTAAAATTTCCGGAAAATAAAAAAAGCGCCCAAAGGCATATGATGCCTCCGAACGCTGTGTGTACTCTGATAACTATGATTGTTTTGCAATCGCTGATACTTGTACGCCAAGTATACCACAGCTATTCAACTGCTGCAATGGGAATTTTTTGTTTTAGTGTCCGTTTCTTGATGGTTCTTGAAAATAACGAAATCAGCTGAATGGGAACTCACCAAGGAACACTCGTTTGCATCTTGGGTGGGTTCCCGCCACTAACCGGCAATCTTCTGCGAATCTCCATCGCGTATTTCGTCAATTAATTTCTGCATTTCGGTCGCGCCTTTAGCATAATAAGCAGACAGTTCTTCGCCTGTCATACCTGTCGTTTCTAATGATTTTTTCTCTTTAATGGCTCTGACTTCCTCAACTGTCACCAAAATCCGCTCCTTCCTCAATAAGCATCGCTGCCGGTACAATATCAATATTTCCATAGCCTCGCAGATTGGATATACCACGAACGCCCTTGATAGTCCGCACATTGGCAAGGTGCCTG
>WQSH01000160.1 GCA_009787995.1 Oscillospiraceae bacterium | reverse complement strand
TGAATATATTGATTTTTAAGTGCATTTAGAGCGGAAAATCGGTGCATTTCCAGCGGAAATGCTGTGCGCGTAGCGCATTAAAACAGTGCATAGGGAACGGTGAATAGTGCGCATCACACTCTTGAAAGATTTCCGTAATGGCAGTACAATGGATCTGCTTTTACTCATGCGGGAGGATAGGGCAACGGTGGAGACCGACCCGAGCGCCCCTTGAGGTTTGGCGGAGAGAGTGATGCCATTGGCATTACTCTTTTCATAGCTAAAAGCAACGGACACCACTCTCTCTGGAAAACCAAAGCGTTAAACTCTGCGGCAAAGCCGCTATTCGCGCAAACCCAGTCGTTCGCGCATGGATATGTCGCCCATGACCATAATTTCGTGTGAGTTGTGGACGATGCGGTCAAGGATTGCGTCGGCAATTCGGTTCTCACCTATCATCTGATGCCAGCCTGCGGGGGCGGACTGTGCTATAAAAATAGTGGAGGCTTCACCGCATCTGGATTCAATGATTTCAAACAGGTCGGATGTTTGAATGTCATTAAGTGGGGAGAGCAACCACTCGTCGAAGATTAACAGTGCAAACTTTTTGTACGCCGCAATTACCTTCTTGTACTCGCCCTCGCCCCTGGCGATATTCAGGTCATCCAAAAGTTCTGGCAACCTGATGTACTTCGTTTTCTTGTACTGCCTACAAGCTGATACACCCAGTGCGCATCCGATGTAAGTTTTTCCAGCACCTGACGCTCCCATGACGATTATGTTGTTTTTGCCCCTTATGTACTTGCCAGAGGCCAGCGTTAGGATTTGCTCTCGATTGAGGTTTCGGTCTGAGCGGTATTCGATATTTTCGACACTGGCACCGGGGAACTTGAAAGTTGCCGACTTTATGAGCCTTTCAATATGTGCGCTTTTCCTGTCGTCGTATTGGCGGTCAACAATGAGCCCGAACCGATCTTCAAAAGACAACCCATTCATGGCTGGATTGCCAAGCTGTTCCCTGAAAGCCGCCGCCATAGGGCGCAGACGGAGTTCTGTGAGCTTTTCTATTGTTTGTTCATTCAGCATTAATTTTTCCTCCCATAATAACCTGCGCCGCGAATAAATGAATGACTTTCATCCATCGGTTTCGCTTCTGTCTTTTGAGCGGTGAGCTTATCGCCGCCTGACTTCAAAATGCTGTCGATGTTTTTGTAGCTTGGGTTTGGCGTATAGGAAAGGGCTTTTTCACAAGCCGCCTCCAGACGCTGCACACCGTGTCGGTCGCCAAGCTTCAACACCCCCATGCAGGCGCGATACCCCTGTTGTTCGATTTTATGGTAGGAAAGAATTGCTGTAACAACGGTTTTTGTGTTTGGACCTATGGATTTTGCCCACGAGACAAAACGCTCCGCATTCCATTCCGTGTATTGTTTGTGTTTCTCAGGCATATGTTCTGGAATTGTACTGTACTGGCCATGTCTTCCATAAAGACGGGGGTGGGAGCATACCCTGTGGTTTTGATAAAATACCTCCACAACCGCCCCAGTAACCCTTACGTCCATTTCGTGCTTGATATACTCATAAGGCACACTGTAGAAGCCGCCGTCTACAGAGATATGGTAGTTGAAGCCGCACGTCAGTTTCTTCCAAAGTGCAAGCTCATATCTGTCTTTCGGTAATTGCCGTAGAAATTCTTTTTCGTCCTCGACAAATGCGCTCAGCCTGCTGCCGGGCTTTTTCTGAAACGGCCTTTCATTGAATATCTGGAGTTTTTCCGACATGGCCTCGTTCAAGTCAGATAAGGTGAAGAACTTATGGTTGCGTAATGCGGCAATAATCCATGTAGAAATATTGCCTACAACACCCTCCACAGATGGCTTGTCCTTGGGCTTCCTAACCCTTGCAGGGATTACGGCACAGCCGTAATGTTCCGCCAACTCAAGATATGTCTTATTTATTGTTGGCGAATACCAGTTGGCTCTATCAACCCCGGTCTTGAGGTTGTCAGGAACGAGCAGACTGGGTACGCCCCCGAAATACTCAAATGCGTTGATGTGCGCATTTGTCCAGCTTTCTTGGTTCATACTGAAAAATGCCTCAACATATGAGTACCCGCTGCATGGCAGGGTGGCCACAAAAACGTATGCCGCATCGCTGCTGCCAGTCGCCCTGTCAACGACAGACGCGGTCTGCCCCGCCCAATCTACTTCCATCTTTTCGCCGGGCTTGTGCACCAAATGCATGGTTGCCTTCGTGGTTTGTACATAGCGATGATAATGATGCCTAAACTGTGTGAATGCGTATGGAATCTCGCCATTTTGCCTGCAGTCGTTACAGTACTCCTCCCACAGAAGCGTCAGAGTTACACCACGTTTTCCCAATTCCTTGTGCATTTTCTCGCAATCGGGCATCTTGTGGTTCTTCCCCTTTGCCTTCTCGGGAAACAGCATCTCATGCAACTCGCGATCTCCAAGGTCGTCCGGCAGTGGCCATTCAATCCCTTTTAGCTGCGCACGCCGCAGAACCTCTGCAACGGTGTTCCTCGAGTATCCCAGTGCGGTTCCGATACTCGTTCGGTTTAGCACTACATCGGCTAACCTCAAGACTTCTCGATAGTCGGTCATAATTCTTGACCCTCCAATTATTATTTGCGCTCTTCAAGCACATTTAATAATTCTACTACCGATAATTGCAACATGCACTGCCTTCCCGCTCTGGCTGCACTATATTTCCGCTGATGTCGCACTGCTTTTCCGCTCAGCTTGCACAATTCCGTCCGCTGTATTCACCCTACGCGATAGCGCTACCAACCTTTCCTCGACGTAAGAATGTATTTCCTTAATCATAGTATGTGATAATGTAAACGCTGTCCGAAGTTCAGCAACATC
>WQSH01000159.1 GCA_009787995.1 Oscillospiraceae bacterium | reverse complement strand
CGCCTCAAGCGCAGGACGCCCCGCAAGCTGCTGCACCCTCGCAAGCCACTCCGGCTCAATAGATAATTATCAGGAAGGATTGAATATAAATGGCATTTACTGCTAATGATGTAAAAACACTGCGCGAGCAGACTGGCGTTGGCATGATGGACTGCAAAAAAGCCCTATCCGAGTCCGGCGGCGACATGGAGAAAGCCATCCTGTACCTGCGCGAACACGGCCTTGCCGCCGCACAAAAAAAAGCCGGAAGGATTACTGCCGAGGGCGTGGCATATGCTTCGGTTTTCGGTAACATAGGCGCAGTCGTAGAGGTCAACTCAGAAACCGACTTCGTTGCAAAAAACGAAATGTTCGTAGACTTTGTCGAGGGCGTTGCTAAGGCTGTTGCGGAGAATGCACCCGCAGATGTCGATGCGCTGATGGCGTGCACTTTTCCCGGCATTGAGAAGACCGTCGCCGAGCAACAGCAAGAAATGATTCTTGTCATCGGCGAGAACATCTCCGTGCGCCGCTTTTTTCGTTATGCCACCGGCGTCAGCATCCCATATGTCCATGCAGGCGGCAAAATTGGCGTTATCGTAAACATGGACGTCTCGGGCATTTCCGACATGGACAAGGTGACAGAGCTGGGCAAGGATTTGGCTATGCAAATTGCGGCGATGCGTCCTTTGTACCTCAACGCAGAGTCTGTCGATGCGGGCGAGCTGGAAAAAGAGAGGGAAATCCAGCTTAACAAGGCCATAGAGGAGAACAAGGCGAAAGACCTGCCAGACGACAAAGCCCGCCAAATTGCCGAAAACATGGTAAAAGGCAGGATAAACAAATATTACGAAGAAATTTGCCTCATGAACCAGCCCTATGTCAAGGAAAACAAGCTGACAGTCGAAAAGCATGTGCAGCAGGTCGCAAAAAATCTCGGCGGCCAGATTACAGTCAAGGCGTTCACCCGCTTTGAAAAGGGCGAGGGCATCGAGAAGAAGGAAGACGACTTTGCGGCAGAGGTCGCAAAAATGGCAGGGCAATAAAAAACGAAAACCTGACAGGACTGGCTCTTCTCAGGTTTTGTATGCGAAGTAAGTTAATAAATGGGGTGCTGCCGTCAGGCGGCTGAGAGGGTGCGAAACGCCGCACCTAACCCTTATAACCGGATGCGGATAATGCCGCCGGCGGGATTTAAGGAATGCACCTCATTTTGTCATCTATGGAGGTGCATTTCTCATGAACAACACAAAAAGCAGACAGAATCTGCGGGCTCTGGTAGAGTCGGCACTGCTGGTAGCAATCGGGTTTGCCCTGAGTTTCATTCGGTTTACCATTATGCCGCAAGGGGGCTCAGTCACGCTGCTGTCTATGCTGCCGCTATTGATGATTGGCTTGCGCCATGGCCTCAAGTGGGGGCTGTGCGGCGGCATTGTCTATGCGGGACTGCAAATGCTTCAACAAATTTGGGCGCCGCCGTCGGGCACCGTTGCCGCTTGGGCTGCAATGCTCGCACTCGACTACATTGTTGCATTTACCGTCTTGGGACTGTCTGGCATTTTCCGTGGCCGCCGCTATGGAATCATCTATGCTGTTCCGCTGTGCTTGGGCCTGAGGTTTCTCAGCCACTTCTTCTCAGGCGTCATCATCTGGGGCAACTACCTTGACGCTGCATCATGGATTTTCTCATTGGCGTACAACGGCTCATACATGGGGCCGGAGCTTGTGTTCACAATGATTATAGGCACGATTTTATGCAAAACCGCACCGATCCTGTTTAATCCCCAAAAATCCGCTGAGGCGTAGCACAAACTCTCCCCCTCCAATCTATCCTAAAGGCCAAATCTCACCTGTTGCGTCATCTATTAGGAAGGCGCCGTTGTCTGTCGTGATTAGCCACGCAGGGTCTAACACGCCCTCACCGAACGCTCCTACCACTCTATGGCGAAACCCCGATTCAACCCCGAAAATTTCCGCACTTGCGATATCTTCCCTGCCTTCGTCCCTAACCGCAGAAAGAAATCCCAGCAGAGCCGAGCTGACTTGCGATATCTCAATCCCATCCTCTGCCGGCTCTATCCCGGCAACATACCTGCCGCCTACGGTTAGAAGACTCTCCCCAACAAACACGAACTCAATTAAGCCATTGAAAATACTCGCCCCTCTGTACGCTGCAACCACGCTCACCACCTCGATGCCGCTTTCCTGATTGAATTCAGCCGTGAGCTGCGTTGTTTCTAGCCTCATTTCTCTCAGCAGCGACCGGACTACGGCGGCCGAGCCATTTTCGTTTGTTATGACCCCTGCATTCAGCCTTACCTCGAAATCACCTGCGCTATAGAATTCCGCAATTCCCCTTTCCGGATTTTCGTACAAATATATGACGCCTTGATCCGTGATGACTGTATCTCCCAGCAGGGTACGCGCGATTGCTTCTTCAATTTCAATCACACGTGCCGTCCTCATTGTCCTTAGTGCGCCTGCTGCCCTAATGCTGTCAGGGTCTACTTGAATCCCCCCTGCCTTCATTATAGCGCTCACATTTTCTATCGTCTCCCTTTCGAGACGCGACTGAACTGCCGCATCATAAATTATCACGGCCAAAAAAAGGGCGTTTATCAACAAAAGCACCGCTATCGCTATGTTCCTGATTTTTGAACCGCTCATTCACTGCTCCAATCTACTAAAACCATACTTTTACCCAAGATGGTTGAAGTATCTCCGGGCCTAAGTCAGAGTAGCTCAGTATAAACTCGCCGCCCGCAGCGGCCAGTGCCTGCCTTTCAGGCAATAATCTGGTGCTATATCCCGTCAGTGCATAATTTCTGAAATTCAGCTCCGCCTCGACGACAATTCCCGAAGAAAATCCCACAAACGCCGCATGCCTGTCATCATAGAGATGTATGCGCCCACCTGCGATGTAGTAGCCAAAATAAACAAAATACACACCTTCTCTGTA
>WQSH01000158.1 GCA_009787995.1 Oscillospiraceae bacterium | reverse complement strand
ACAATGCGGCATAGGCGAAACTGCAGCAAAGGCGGTGAGGGCTGCGGCGGCACTTGCGCTGGAGGACAGAGAGGCGGGGAAGCGCCGTCTTGCCGCCGAGAGGAAAGCGCCAGCGGGGAAAAAGACGTTGGCGAAAACTCATGCGGGAAAGGGCTATGCGGCGGCTTTGGCGGAAGAGGCCGGCAAGAGCGGGGTTGCCGCAGGCGGGGCGTTTGCGGCGGAAGAGCCGCCTGAGTATGGTGCGAAGTGAGGCGATGGGGCTCTTATTTGGGAGGGTTTTCTTTTCCACCCCATAAGNTAAGTGTATTTTCCAAGGTTTTGGCAAAATCAGCCTTCAGTTTTTCTACTGTTTTTGTNAAATCAGCCAAGACCGTTCGATANTTTTCATCTTCATGTGCGGTTTCCGGCATAAAGAGACGATAAGTGTCAGTTTTNAGGGCTGCCGCTATGTTCACCAATGTCCTGTCACTGACCCATGTACGGCAACCTTCTATGTCTCTTATCATATTGGCAGAAAGTTCGGCTTCTTCAGATAGCTTTTCCTGCGAAAGTCCCAGCAATTCCCTATGCTTCTTAATGTTTCTGGAGAGAATCCTTCGTACTTCAATGGGTTTTTGCTTCATCATCCTTATGCACGATATGATATGAGGAAAATAAAAACAGGAAAATTTGGTAATACCGGTGGTTGCATATTGACATTTTCATATTTTTATGCCACAATAGCTGCGCAGACTGTTGACGGCAGTAAATATAGATGCCACAATGGGATACGAAGCAAAAGCCTAACAAAAAACCGTATAAAATTGCAAACCAGCACCGCATATTGCCTGTCATAAAATTTAAGTTTTTAAAATCCAATGGCGAAGCCATTTGATAATACAAAGAAACAGGAGTGTGTTATGAGGAAACGTTTTGTTGGGGTCTTGGCGGGTGCTGTATTGGCGGCATCGCTGATTGTTGGGTGTGCTACCGGAGGGCGCACAGGGATTTTCACGGGTTCGGCTATCGGTCATGGTGGAACGCTGGTCGTTGAGGCTGATGTTCGCCGTGGCAACATCAGGAACATTGAAGTAGTTAGCCACAGCGAAACGCCGTTTTTTTATGAACTCCCCTTTAAGCGTGTAATTTCAGCCGCAGTGAATGATGGAAACCTTAATGTTGATAATGTCGCCGGTGCAACGATGAGCACTATGGCTATACGCGCGGCTGTTGCAGATGCTTTAACTGCCGCAGGTATCAACACTGGTGCGATGATGTTACCCAGGCAGCATCACACACCTCAAAATATCCAGATGACAGCCGATATCGTTGTAGTAGGCGGCGGTGGTGCGGGACTTGCAGCAGCAGTTACAGCATCGCAAATGGGTTCTTCGGTTATTGTGCTGGAGAAAATGTCAATGCTCGGTGGCAACACTATTATTGCCGGCGGTCAAACAAATATTTCCGGTACTGAACAACAAAGAAGGTTAGGCATCGCGGACTCTCCAGATTTGCATTTTCAACATACATTTGAAGGCGGAGGGAACAGAGGCAATCCGGAATTGATCCGCGTTATGGTAGAAAACGCACTGGATGGAAAGAACTGGTTAGAAAGTCTGGGCATGGAATGGCAGGATACTGTGGGTTCCGCTTTGGGTGCGCTTCACCCCAGAAGTCACACGCCAGTACTAGCTTTGGGGACGGGATTTATTGACGCCTATCAAAGATTCATCGCACAACCTGACAGCAACATACAAGTTCTGCTTGATACAAGGGCAACCGAATTTGTCATGCAGGGTGGGCGTGTAACCGGAGTGAGAGCTACAAATCGGCTCGGGGATAACTTAACACTTACTGCCAACAGGGGTGTAATAAATGCGGCAGGCGGATTTGGTTCAAATGTGGCGATGCGTATGCGTTACGATGAGCTATGGGACGGCAGATTGGATCACGCCATTCCAACCACCAACCATCCGGGAGCAACAGGGGAAGGAATACTCATGGCGCAAGCCATTGGCGCTGCTGTGGTAGATATGGGCTATGTTCAATTACTCCCAATCGGTCACCCCGCAACAGGCTCTATCAGCCATTTGGTGATCGGTTTGGTGGAGCAGTATATTCAGGTAAACGAGCAAGGACGGCGATTTGTAAATGAAGGCGCTGGGCGCGATGAGTTGGTAGCAGCTCTTTTTCAGCAAACCAATTCTGCGAATTATATCATTATGGATTCAAGGGTAGCTCCGATACCCCTTGGTGGTGCAGCAGACACTTTAGTTGCCTATGGGCACGTCCACCGGGCCAATACAATTGCTGAACTTGCGGCAATGATAAATATGGAGCCCAGCATACTGCAAGGGACATTTAATGAATTTAACGCTATGGTAGATGGTGACGCGCAATGCCCGTTTGGGCGTATTCTCTTTGGAGAAAGAATTGAAGTGGCACCATTTTTTGCAACTCGACGTGTCCCCACTGTCCACCATACCATGGGCGGAATTGTGATTGACCGATATGCTCGTGTGATTGACGTCAACGGGAATATTATTCCGGGATTCTATGCAGCTGGTGAGGTTGCTGGCGGTATACACGGAAATAACCGCCTTGGCGCAAACGCCCTAACCGACATCTTTGTATTCGGCAGAATTGCTGGAGAGAGCGCAGTCCTCGGCAGATAGCATGTAACAACCCGACCTGCGCGGGGCAGCATGCCGCAAGCCGTATTCCGGCTCGCTAGTATTTAAAACTCTAATAAAACGCAAAAAAGGCTGTCCAAGAAGTAACACTTGGGCAGCCCTCTTTTATTGAAATAACACAAGAAAACCCGCCTCTTTAGGGTATATTCGAATTCCCTTTGGATTCTTGTAGACAACTAGTGATAGAAATGCCACAATAGGATTTGAAGCAAAAGCTTAACAAAAAACCGTAAAAAATTGTAAACCCAGAGCGGCATATTGCCTGTCATAAAATTTAAGGTTTTGAAATCCGATGGCGAAGCCATTTGATAATAAAAAGAATTAGGAGAGTGTTATGAAAAAACGGTTTATTGGGATATTGGCGGGGG
>WQSH01000157.1 GCA_009787995.1 Oscillospiraceae bacterium | reverse complement strand
GCTGTTTCTGTCGCAGCGACGCTCCCTGCTTCCGACTACAAATTGGTTGAACATTTGGACAATGGGCGTTCTGTATATACTTTTTGTGTCTGCCCTGGCGGGCAGGTCGTTGCTGCGGCTTCGGAGCTTGGGGGCGTCGTCACTAATGGCATGAGCCACTATGCTCGCGATGGCGACAATATTTGCGGCGCTTTGCTTGTTTCTGTTACGCCTGATGATTTTGGCAGGCTGCCATTGGGCGGCGTGGATTTTCAGCGGGGATTAGAGCAGGCAGCTTTTTGGGCAGGCGGCGGCGACTACCGTGCTCCGGCACAGCTGGTAAGCGATTTTTTAGAGAAACGCAGTTCAACCGGGCACAAAAAAATAACGCCGACATACCTGCCAGGCGTTAAATATTGCAACCTATGGGACGTTCTGCCCGAATTCGTGTGTGCCGCCATCTCTCAGGCGCTCCTAAAATTTGAAAAGCGCATCAAGGGTTTTTCCGACCCCAATGCAGTCCTAACCGCCATCGAAACGCGCAGCTCCTGCCCTGTTCGAATTGAGCGCATTCTTTTTGAGGCTATTGGAGCCCGCGGGATATTCCCATGCGGCGAGGGCTCCGGCCATGCCGGAGGCATAATGTCCGCCGCTGTAGACGGAATACGCTGCGCAGAAGCGGTTGCCGCTGCGCAGAAGCCACCTGCCTAAAGAGGCTACCTGGGTTGCTCTTCGGGTGCTTTCCCTACTGTCGAAATCGCCCATTTCGCAACTTGGACGCGCACGCGGTCTTCACTGGTTTCGAAGGTGACTTTTTCACCATCAACAGAAACGACTTTACCCAAAATTCCGCCAATCGTCGTGATTGAGTCACCCACAGAAAGCGAGTCGCGCATGTCTGCAAGCGCTTTCTTTTTTTTCTTCTCCGGACGGATCATGAAAAAATAGAAGATAGCAATCATAGCTACTATTACAATAATCATTGTGGGGTCGAACATCTAATTTCCCTCCTCTGCAATCAAAATTCACGACATTATACTTTTTTTTGCAAAAAAATGCAAGAGAAAGTTTGAAAACTAGGCTAATTTGGGTTATAATAAGCTCCATGTTGTGTTGGAGTTGTTTATGAAAGCAGAGGGAGCGTTGACTAAGGCCATAATTTTTATCGCCTCCATACTTGCAACCCTCGGAATGTTGTCGCTTGTTTCAGGCTTTTTCGATGCCGCCATAGCCCCTTATGAGGCAGGCATAAACCTTGGTGACCCTTCGGATACGGTGCTTATTCCCGCAATCCCCGAGCCCACCGGCGGCACTGCGTATGATGAGGCGCCCGATGCTGACGCCATTCCTGAAGAGCCCTACCTTGATGATTACCCTTTTGAGGCATCCGGGGTAATCGAATATTTTTCAGTGCGTATGAGCCCTTCTTCCATCTCCCGGGGAAACCTTATTCTTATTAATCGCGACCATGGCTTTAATCCTGAATATGTAATGGACTTAACCCTTGTCGCCGACTGGCAAACTCCATCTTTTAGGGTAACTGGCAATAACGTGCTTCTGTCGGAATCGATAATTGAGCCTTTTATTGCTATGATGGACGCTTTTTACTTGGCCTCCGGCAGTAATGCGGTATCGATTATCAGCGGCTTTCGGGGTTTGGATAGGCAGCAGGAGCTGCTAGATGAGCATATTGCAAGGCTGGGCGCTGTTGAGGCTCAGAGGTGGGTTGCAGCGCCAGGGCATAGCGAGCATCATGCCGGCATTGCCATGGACTTGGGCTTTTATCATAATGACGTGCTCAGAACATTCATTGGCACAGGGACAACAGCATGGTTTCCACAGAATTCCTATAGGTTCGGCTTTATCCTCAGATACCCGGAAAATAGGTCAAACATTACGCATGTCGCTCATGAGCCTTGGCATTTCAGGTATGTCGGCCTTCCCCATGCTTACTTCATAAAACAGAGGGCCTGGGTACTTGAAGAGTATATCGAATTTATTATGCAGCATGATTACGACAACCCATTTATTGACTTATTCCAAGGCTACGAATATGAAGTTTTCTTTACCCGCAAAACGGAAATCCCCATACCCTTTGACAGCTATTTTGACATATCCGGCAATAATATCGATGGCTTCATTGTCACATTGCGCCGTTGACAGCAGCATTTTGGGATAAACCTAAACAGAAAGGCGGAGATTGCTAATGTTTAAAAAACTAATCGGTGCATTCCTTGTTTTAACCCTTGCGTTAGGGCTTTCGCTGGCCGGATGCGCACCCGCCGCAGGTGAGGGGCAAAACGGCGCACCCGCCACAGGGGGAGAGCAGGCTGCGGCCCCCGACACATTGGACGAAGAAAACGATGATGCGCCCCCCGGTGCAGAAGCACAAGACAGCGGCCCTCAGGACGTTGCCCCGTCAAGAGTCCTTATCGCCTATTTTTCTTGGGCTGACAATGCAGTTGTAGACCTTCCGGCATCTGACGATAGTGCGGCAATTGATGCGCTGGCTTCTGCTAGCCTGTTTCCGCCGGGCAATACGGGGCTTCTTGCCTATTGGATTCAAGAAAATATTGGCGGCAGCGTGTTTTCCATTCAAGTCACAGACCCATTTCCCAGCGACTTCGGGGCAGGTGCAAATCGCGTCAACCAGGAGCTTGCGGCAAATGCCCGCCCCGAGCTGGCCGGGTTCGTCGATAACATTGCCGATTATGACGTTATTTTCATCGGCTTCCCAGTATGGGCGGATGCACCCCCTATGGCTGTCTTTAGCTTCATAGAGCAGCACGACCTTTCGGGACTGAGCATCGCATTTTTCAGTTCGTTTGGCGGCGGAAGTATTGGCAACAGCGTCAGGATGCTTACAGAGGCACTGCCCGATGGCAGCACGATTGTGGAATCAACATTCGGCGCCTCCGGTGCAACATTTGGAAACGCCGAAGAAAACATAGCCGCTTGGCTCGCTACGCTTGTTTTTTAATCAACCCAAAAGGGATTGGGCATTTCCGGCAAGCGGTTTAGGTCAATCCTTGCGAGGCCTTTTTTCAGGTGCGGCTCGAAAAAAAGCTCGTCGTGCGTTCCGGGCCCCTCTTCAAAAACGTGAGGTACGCCCAGTTTGGCAAGGTGTTCATGAAACCTGCGGTTTTCGTAAACTAATTTATCGTTTGAGCCACAGGCAAAG
>WQSH01000156.1 GCA_009787995.1 Oscillospiraceae bacterium | reverse complement strand
GGGGCCACGGCCAAGAAGATTGCGAGTATAACTACTGCGGGGGTGTAGTATGCGGCGAATTTTGTGATGAAGGTTTCTGTGGGTGCTTTTTTATTTGCAGCGTTTTCAACAAGGTCAAGAATCCTTGACACCGTCGACTCTCCAAATTCTTTTGTAGCCATGATGGTCAGCACGCCATTGCTGTTGATGCACCCTGACAGCACCTCATCATCTTTTGAAGCTTTTCTCGGCACGGATTCGCCTGTTAGCGCCGCTGTATCCAGCATCGCCTCGCCATCTAGGACGACACCGTCGAGCGGTACTTTTTCGCCGGGCTTCACGACAAAGATGCCGCCTACTTTTACTGACGATGGGTCTACTTTTATAGTCGAATCGCCCATTTTGAGGTTTGCGTAGTCGGGGCGGATGTCCATCAGGTCTCCGATGCGTTTTTTTGATTTCGCCACCGCAAGGTCTTGGAAGAACTCTCCCACTCGGTAAAAAAGCATTACTGCGACGGACTCGGCAAACATGCCTATGGAAGCTGCGCCAATCGTCGCAATGCCCATGAGGAAGTTCTCGTCAAAGACCCTGCCTTTGAGGATGTTCTGCGCCATCCGCAAAAGGACTTTGCTGCCCAGCATAAAGTAGCTGACGGCGAACAAACCAATGGCTGCGTGCCCGCTGTACGCAAAGTCAAGCACGTATTCAAGCAAGATTCCGCCAAAGAACAGCGCTGCGCCCATTGCAATCCAAATGAGCTTCTTTTTGCTGACAGACGCATCAATCACCTGCCGCCGGCCATGCGCCACCTCTATGACCTTGACGTCAGGCTCAAATATTTTTACGACTTCTTTTATGGTTCCTAAAAGTTCGTCCTGCCCTAACTCGTCAGCCTCGACGGACAGCTTCGCCGTCGCTAAGTTCACCGATGCCGAGCGTATCCCGGGCTTGTTTGCAATCATGCGCTCAATTCCTGCCGCGCAGTTGGCGCAGTCTAAATCTTGCAGTATAAATTCCTTAACCATTTTGTCACCCCCAGAGCCTGTAGCTTGTTTGGAATTTCAATAGACGATTTTGCCTTGTTTGTCCGGCCTGACCAGATTTGTGAGTCTTAGCGATTTTAGCTGATGCGCAGCCCCTTACAGCCTAACCTCGTTGCCCGAGTTGTCGATTTTCTTTGCGTTTTGCACAAACAGGGCGATAAAAAATAGCGCAACAATAATCGCCAAGACAATCAGAACCGTCATTGCGATTTCTTGCACCAAGAACGCCGACACTGCACCCCCCGGAACCACTGTGCCAGCTATTACGTTTAGCGTGAAGGGATTGTATATTAGCTCCGAGCCCAGCAGGGCGAACATGTTTGGGAGCAATAGTGACGCAATTATGCAGACTGCGGCGCTCATGCCCGCCTTGCCCGTGGCCGTGCCCAGCGTCAGGTGTATGCAAATATAGAACATGAGGCTGACCCCAGCGAGCGCCCCGCCCAAGAGGACTCCGCCTGCTGCTACGTCATTTACTTCAAATGCCATTGCGGACACCCCCCATGCGACAAAGGCGGCCACTATCGCCAAGGCGAGCGCAGTGAGTGGATAAACTATATATTTTGGGAAAAGGTATGGGAAACTCCTCAACCCCGCACTTTTTGGAATCATTATTGAGCGCTTCTTTTGCTCTCCCCCGGCGAAGCTGTTTATGAGGAGCAAGAAGGCTATCAGCCCCACCGTTGTCAGGTCCGATATTGCAGATACGACGCCCAAGGATACGTTGGCGGCAATCATCTCGGTCATGCCTGCCACGTCCATTCCAAATTCGTCATATATTGGCGCCAGAGTATCCATGACCAGCCCCAGCCCCCTAATCATCAATGGGCCCAGTATTGCCCAGCCAATTACTATACAGACTAGAATCAAGAGTTTTTTTGTTCTGCTAAACGCCAGAACTTCTTTTTTGAAACAGCTTTTCGTCTGTGTACTCATTGTCGTCACTTCCTTTCAACCAAAGCGCCGCTGTTTATGCCCATGTAGATTTGTTCCAGCGACCTTCGCTTGAACTCTATTCCTTCGGGCGTGATTTTGTGCTCTGCGAGCGTCCTCACTGTCTTGTAGAAGAACTCCGCTTCGCTGACGCCCTGCTTGGCGTATAATGTCACGCCGCCTTGCCATAGTTCAAATCTTTCAACGTATTCCATGCTGCAAATTGGATGTGATGCTACCGGGGTATAGTGCAGCTTAACATTCACTGCGTTTGAGTCTTCATATTTTTTCTTTACATCAAAAATCGCACCCTCAACAGCCATCTGGCCGTTTCGGAGGATACCGACCTTGTTCGCCACCCGTTCGATGTCCGCTAGGATGTGGGTGCATAGGATTATCGTGGAGCCTGTTTCCGCCAGTTTTTTTATTATTTCCATCACCTCCGCCCTGCCTTCGGGGTCTAAGGCAGAGGTCGGCTCGTCCAGTATCAGCAGGTCAGGCCTGGAATAGAGCGCCGCAGCTATCCCTATCCGCTGGTTCATACCGCGCGAGTATCCCCCAATGAGCCTTTTTGCGCCGCCGAGCATCCCTGTCAGCGTCAGCACCTCGTTTGTGCGTGCGTTTATGTCTCCGTCGTATTCGCAGCACGCCCCTATGAAATCAAGATATTCATAGCCATTCATGTACCTATACAGTTCTGGCGATTCCGGCAGGAATCCTATTTTAACATCTTGGTTTTCAAATGCGATTTCGCCTTCGTCCTTTGGTATTATATTGCAGATGATATTCATTGTCGTGGTTTTGCCGCATCCGTTGGTCCCGATAAAACCATAGACATCGCCTTTTTCGATATTCATGTCCAGACCGGCCAGCACCTGAAAGCCTTTGTAGCTTTTTGTAAGCCCCGTAATTTTAAGCATTTTGCCCTCCTCCTATACAATAAACAAAGTGAGCACCCAGAAATTTGTGAGCTCGTTAAACGCCAGGACTAGCATGATTATAACAGGGAGCGAGATGAAAAACAAAGCGATTTTCCTCCTGGGGGGAATTTCGACCCATGCGTTTTCGATTCTGTATTTCCGTATCGTTGGGATTTTCCTAACGAATGCGACAACCCCTATGACAATCAGCACCAGCACCGCCAGCATATATATGTTTTGAATTGTATTGACAAGCCGACTGGCCCCCAGCGTTATGTCCGCCATCGACATAATAAGCAGCATGCCCGCCGCAATTGCGTTTATTACCGCATGGAGTATCGTCACCACTAAGAGCGAGTTCGTCGCATAG
>WQSH01000155.1 GCA_009787995.1 Oscillospiraceae bacterium | reverse complement strand
GCTTCCCATCCACGCGCAGTTCGCCGGAAGCAAAATAGAAAGGTGGCCTTTTTTTTGTTATGGCGCACTCTGTCTCAACTGTATCACCCGGCTTAACGGGCGACTTGAATCGCGCCGTGCTTATGCCCGTAAAATACGGAGTCACACCCGATTCGATCTCACCACTTAGCAGCACGCAAGTGGATTGAGCAAGAATTTCGCACAAAATCACGCCAGGTACGACAGGATTTCCGGGAAAGTGCCCATCCAAGAACCACTCGTCGCCTCGAACAGTAAATTTCCCATGCGCCTTTCCGTCTATCACTTCCGCCTCATCAATGAGCAGCATGTTCCCCCTGTGGGGGATTATCTCCATTATATCGTCTCTGTTCATACGGCGGCCGTGTCAATCGTGAACAGAGCCTGTCCGTACTCCACAACCTGCTTGTCCTCTGCGCATATCTCGGCTATGACCCCATCACATGGCGCCGTTATCTCATTTAGCATCTTCATAGCTTCGAGCAAGCACAGCACGTCCCCTGAGCGAACGGCATCCCCAACTGCGACAAAAGGCGCTTTGTCAGGCTCGGATGCAGCGTAGAACGTGCCCACTGTAGGCGAATTGACTGCGACGAGCTCCTTAGCTGCCGGGCTTGTGCGGTGCTCAACCGTCGTTTCTGCGAAAGTCGCCGGTGCAGATGTGGCAACAGCAGGCGACCCTGCCGCACTGCGCTCAAGCCTAATCGACTCCCCTTTTCCGCTGTAGTCGAGCACGGACAGCCCCATTTCCCTCATAATCAAAGCTAGTTCTCTTATATCCTTGCTTTCCATAAGTATATTTTCCTTTCCGGCAAATTATTCCGAATCATCAATTCTTCATTTCTGAAAACGCCACACATGCATTGTGCCCGCCAAAACCCAGCGAGACCGACATTGTCAGGCTCGGCAAAACTTTCCTTGCAGTGAGCGGTATATAATCCAAGTCGCATTCAGGGTCGGGCTCTAGCAGCCCCACCGTCGGCGGAGCAATTTTATTTACAATTGTTAAAATCGAGACAATGCTTTCTACAGCGCCCGCCGCACCCAACATGTGCCCAGTCATGGACTTTGTGGAACTGACAAGAATGTTTTCCACCTTGCCGCCGAACGCCGTTTTTATCGCTTGGGTCTCTGCCGCATCATTGAGCGGTGTGCCGGTGCCATGTGCATTTATGTAAATCACGCCATCGGGGCTGCCAGCTTCCTTAAAGGCATCGGAAATCGCCCTTGCAGAAGACTCCCCCTCCGGCGTCGGTGCCGTAATATGGTGTGCATCGCATGTCGCTCCATATCCTCTGACTTCGGCATAAATCCTTGCACCCCTGTTTTTCGCATGTTCATATTCCTCAAGAATAACGGCTCCCGAGCCCTCGCCGATAACAAATCCGCCTCTTCTCTTATCAAAAGGCAATGACGCAGCGTCGGGGTCGCCCGAAGTCGTAAGCGCTGTCATGTTTGAAAATCCTGAAACTCCCATCGGCGAGACGACGGCCTCGCTCCCGCCCGCTATCGCCGCATCTGCGTACCCATGTTTTATCTCGCGATATGCCGAACCAATCGCATCCGTACCGGTCGCACAAGCAGTCACGACTGCCGTGCATGAGCCTTTCGCCTTGAATTTGATGGCTATGTTCCCCGCTGCCAGATTTGGTATCATCATAGGTATAAACAAGGGGGAGACCTTGCGCGTCCCACCTGCCATCAGCTTGCCGTGCTCACTCTCGAATGTCTCCATACCGCCGATGCCCGAGCCAAAGCACACCGCAAGCCGCTCCGGCTTTACATTCCCCTCAATGCCACTATCGCGCACCGCCTGCGTCGCTGCGGCTATGGCATATTGCGAATATAGGTCGAGCCTGCGCACCTCGGATTTCTCCAGATAATCAAGCGGGTCGAAACCTTTGACTTCCGCCGCAACCGATGCCTTGTACCCTGTGATGTCGAATCTGGTTATCGGGCCTATACCATGCCTCCCTGCGACAAGATTGCCCCACATGGTACCTACATCATTTCCAACAGGCGTAACTGCGCCCAACCCAGTCACAACAACTCTTCTCATCTAAAAAATAACCTCCAGCGAAATAATCAAATCTTCTCTTGCAACACCGAACTCTTGAGTCCGAATTCATAATCCTTAAAAAGCCAGTCCCCCATCTATGCAAATCACTTGCCCCGTGATGTAGTCCGAACCGCATAGGAATGCCGCCAGCTCGGCGACCTCCTCCGGCGTGCCTGCGCGCCCAAGCGGTATGGCTGCCATCAAACCCTCTTCGTTTGATAAACCTTGGGTCATGTCTGTCTCTATCAGCCCGGGCGCTATCGCATTGCAGCATATATTTCTTGACGCGAGCTCCTTTGCAACGGTCTTTGTCAGCCCAATCAGCCCAGCTTTTGAAGCTGAATAATTCGCCTGCCCCGCATTGCCCACAACCCCTGCGACCGAGCTTATGTTTATGATTTTTCCTCTGCGATTTTTTACGAAGCCGGGCGAGCAGTGGCGCATCATGTTAAATGCGCCCTTTAAGTTTACCTGGATAACCTCGTCAAAAGCCTCCTCCTTCATAGTCATGATGAGGCCATCGCGCGTTATCCCAGCATTGTTTACAAGAATGTTCACTATGCCAAGCTTTTGCTTGACAGCTTCAACCGTTTCCTTGGCCGCCTCAAAATCGGAGACATCACATGCAAAAGCTTCTGCGCGGACCCCCTTTTTGCGCGCCAAATCGCACACCTGCGCCGCCTTCTCAGCGTTTCCGACATAAACCACCGCAATATCGGCCCCAAGCTCCGCCAGCTTTAGGGCAACCGCTCTGCCAATCCCGCGTGATGCGCCCGTTATGAGCGCAACTTGTCCTTTGAGATCCATATGAGACTCTCTCCTTAATTGCATACTGTAGGAACAGGCCCCACGCCAACCCGCAGGCCCTGCCGGCAATTGCCCCTCCCTAAAGCTCCTCGAGCGTTTTCTTCAAACTTTCGCTGTTTTCTACATTAAATACGCGCACCTTGCCAGAAATGCGCGATACGAGCCCGCACAGCGTCTTACCTGGGCCTACCTCAACAAAAGTGTCGGCCCCGGCAGAAATCATGTTCTCGACAGCTATCCGCCACATAACCGGGCTGCATATCTGCTTGGCCAACAGCTCCTTGACATTACCATCATATGGCTTTGCCGTAAGATTCGAGTATAGCGTCAATTGCGGCGGGTTTATGGCGGCCGTACCCAGCACATCCGCAAACGCATCT
>WQSH01000154.1 GCA_009787995.1 Oscillospiraceae bacterium | reverse complement strand
GCCTTAGGGTATTCCTTTTTGCCCTCAGCTTATCTGAACACCGCAACACACAATACAAGCAGCCCAATCAGCAATTAATCCACAGGAGGCGACACTCATGATAAAAGCACCAAGGTTAGTGAAAGGCGACACAGTTGCGATTGTATCACTATCGTCAGGCACGGGCGGCGACCCCGCTTTTGTGCACCGGTACGAAACCGGCAAAATGCGGCTTGAGTCCGAATTTGGCTTAAATGTTCTCACGATGCCCAATGCACTCAAAGGCATTGAATATCTCGATAACCACCCCGAAGCCCGCGCCGCTGATTTGATGGATGCTTTTAAGGATAACTCTGTAAAAGCAATCTTCTGTATGATAGGCGGCGACGACTCAATCCGCTTGCTTGACCATATTGATTTTGACGTTATCAGAAATAACCCTAAAATTTTCATGGGTTATTCTGACACCACCTCAAATCACTTTATGATGCACAAGGCCGGACTGGTTTCATTTTATGGCCCGTCTATTCTCGGTGAGTTTGCAGAAAATGCTGCAATGCACGATTATACAAAGCATTACATTCACAGCGTACTATTTCAGCCTTCCGAGAGGCTTCCGATAACGCCAAGCCCTTTATGGACCTCGGAGTATTTGGAATGGGATAAGGAAAATTCTAAAATTGCCCGAACTATGACAAAGGATGATAAAGGCTTTGAATTATTGCAAGGGCGCGGCGTCGTGCAGGGACGGCTATTGGGTGGCTGCCTTGATGTGCTTCAAATGATAATTGGCACAAAAATATGGCCCACCCCCGATGAGTGGAGCAACGCCATTCTCTTTTTGGAAACATCAGAAGATTACCCTTCACCAAGCGATGTCAAGTATCTTTTAAGAGGCCTGGCGGCGCAAGGCATAATCGGCCGCCTTAGCGGCATTGTGTTCGGCAAGCCCCAGCAGGAGAAATATTATGACGAGTACAAGCAGGTACTCTTGCAAGTAGTAGGCAAGGAAAGCAAGCTAAACGATTTGCCCATACTGTACAATGTGAATTTCGGGCATACCGCCCCTATGTGCATCCTCCCATATGGCATAATGGCTGAAATTGATTGTAATTGCAATGCTTTTAGCCTAGTTGAACCTGCTGTAGTTTAACGGCAGCCGCTTTAGACAGATATTGCCGGGCTTCTACCTCTAAGCAAAGAGGATGGAAGCCCTTTTCAATCAGACTTTTCCGTCAGACAGTATTGACATAGGCTGTGTTGCATGGCAAAATAAACGCTATTACTGTAAATATGGTCATACGGCAGGCACCCTGCCGTCTTTTTTCGCAAAAGCAACCGTAGAACAAACGCAAAACGCTTAACTACTGCGCAAATCAAAAATTATTATTAGGAGCCACAACATGAAAATAGGCATAGGCATAGATACCGGCGGCACATGCACGGACGCTGTCGCTTATGATTACAGGTCCGGAAAGCTCATAGCCAAAGGCAAGTCCCTGACGACACGGGAGGATTTATCCATCGGAATAGGACAGGCACTCGACCAACTTCCACAGGAGCTTATCCGCAATGCAAAAATTGTTTCACTTTCGACGACACTCGCTACCAACGCCTGTCTGGAGGGCAAGGGCGGACGTGCAAAACTTCTAATCTTCGGTCTTTCGGATGAAATTCTCGTGCGTTGGGATGCCGAGTCAAAATATGGGCTTGAGCGCAGCAGCACCCGCTGTATTGACATGCTGGGAAGCGCGGACGGCCTTAACATAGTAGAGCCCGATTGGGATGTAATCCTCTCAGAGCACGGCCGGTGGCTCGCAGATGCCGATGCGCTCTCGGCAGCGGAAGTGTATTCTATGAATAACGGAGCGCCGTGTGAAAAGCACTTAAAAAAACTCTCGGAGGAGCAGTTTCACCTGCCCTGTGTCTGTGCAAGCGAATTTACAAACGAGTTAAACGTCCTCATCCGAGGCGCAACCGCACTCCTTAACGCAAGAATGTTTCCGATAGTACGCGAGTTTGTCGAAACCGCGATTGCTGATTTCAGAAAGCGTGGATGCAAAGCGCCTGTATTCGTTGTCAGGAGCGACGGCAGCACAATGGCCTCCGAACTATCTCTTGAGCGGCCTGTGGAAACAATTCTCTCAGGCCCGGCAGCAAGCGTCCTTGCCGGCAAAACTTTCTGTGATGAACAGGATTATATAATCGTAGATATGGGCGGCACCACTACGGATATATCTGTGGTGCGCGGCGGCAGGCCGGTCACCGCAGAAGGCGGGATACGTATTGGCAATTGGCAGACAACAATAAAAGGCGTGCTGGTGGCACCATTTGCGCTAGGCGGTGACAGCACCGTACGCCTTAATGACGGGAAATTGCAGTTGTTTCCCCGCCGCGCAACTCCTATATCTGCTGCCGCAAAGCGCTGGCCTGAGGTCAAAGCGATGCTTTCGGAGCTTTTGGATAGGACGGGTGAAAACATAAAGCGCGCAAACATATTCCCGCTCCACGAAATATTCTATCTCGTCCGTGAGCCTGCCGAGCAAAAAAGCTATAGCCCATATGAGCTTGCACTTATTGATGAGCTCCGCAAAGGCCCCTGCATTCTTGAAACACTCCACGAAGCGGGCATAGATCTATACCATTTAGACAGCGAAAGGCTTGAGTCAGAGGGCATTATCATGCGGTGCGGGCTCACCCCTACTGATTTCATGCACATAAAAGGCGACTACAACGGATATGACAAAGAGGCGGCTGTACTTGCCGCACGGCATCTGCTGCTTGTCATGAACCGCGAGGATACCCCGAAAGCGCTACACGCGCTGGCTGACGAAGTGTATGAGCTTGTAGAAGGCAGGATGTATGAAAATTTATTGCAAGTCATGCTCATGCAACAGCATCATACGGCATTTAGCGGCGGAGTTGACGAGCAAACGAAGCTGCTCATACAAAAGGCGTGGGAAACACGCAAAACAAAGGGCAACGGGCTTCTCCGCCACACATTTGGAACAAATGCCGCCCTCGTCGGAATCGGCGCCCCAACACATGTTTTTCTTCCGGCAGTGGCAAAAGCTCTCGGTGCCCCATGCATCTTGCCTGAGCACGCCGAAGTCGCCAACGCGCTTGGCGCCCTAAAGGCCAATATTGATGTCACTGTGCGGGTTGAAGTTTCGCAGCGGCTTTCATCGCAGGGGCGCATATTCTACATAGCGCATATGCCAACAGGGAGCATGAGCTTTGATACTATTGAAGAGGCAATCGCTGCGGCAAAGCCATCGGCGGAAACAACT
>WQSH01000153.1 GCA_009787995.1 Oscillospiraceae bacterium | reverse complement strand
GTGCCCAACGCACTAGGCGGCAGCCCTGCTCAAAACGGCAGCGGCACAGCGCCGCCTACACAGGCTGCGGAGCGGCAGTGGGGCAATACTCAAGCTGATACTGCTATGCCTCCCGGATTTACCGGATACAGCGGCTTCGGCGGGGAAAACCCATTTTTCACAACCACAGGCTGACATCAACACAACTAANCCCGGCGCATCTAAACGCACATGAAGCACTNTTTGCTTCATGTGTATTTTTTGCCCATGAAGGGAGCAACACCCATGAAAAACAAAGCATTTTCACNGCTCACAGACGCAGAGAGGGTGCAAAAGTTCGACATAGCCATCCGNAACCGCACGGGCAACTTGCTGGATGCCGGACAGATAATGGCATTGGCACAGGGNGTCTCATTTGAGCGCCAGTACATAATTGCCGTCCATGAAATCAAGCAAGGCCGCTGCTGTGTGAAGGTGGACGAGAACNTACTACACATCTTCCTGCCAGAACACCACAACGAAAGGAATTAAAANCATGAGCAANGACTTAAAACGGCGCATCGCATATGAAGTAATNATATTGCTTTGCATGCTGGCACTGTTGACACTCGTAACGAGGCTCTGGCCGATACTCTTACTGATAATGCTTGGGATACTCGTATGCGCGCTGAGGCTATTGTTCCTCAGAGCGCGAAACGCCCAGCCGGAAGAACTGGTTCCGACCCCGACACCTTGCGAACCGGAACCGCCCGAAACAGAACTCAGCCTGACACGGAAAGCCTTTGGCTTGCTGCAGCGCAGAATAGCCGAGCATATAACACAGCAGTACCCGGGTGCAAAATGGGTCTGGGGTGCGCCAAATGCAATCGAACGGTTTAGCAATGATGAGCCTTTGCCTATTTTGCTAAATGCAGCGGGAGGTTATCAAAAGGCTCAGGTGATCGTCAAAAACCTCCAATTCAAAGGCCTGTACTACAAATCGGCAGAAACACATGGGCAAGCACAGCCACCGGCTGTAACGCCGGACGACAATTACGAAACCTCTGAGCATGAATACGACCTGCCCGATGAAGCGCCGGTCAATTACGAGCGGCTGGCCTTTGAGTGGGTCGATGAGCAAATAGCAGGGCTTAGCGCCGGATGCAACGAAGCAATCGCTCAGAAAGAAAAGCATTTACTCATACCCTCCGAAAAATTGCCGCACCCGGACAGTTGGCCGGATATATGCGATGAGCTGAAGCGGGGCGGAATGCCCGCCGCAGATATTTGCGATGGCGGGATCAAAATAACTATTACACAATAATGCAAATGCAGAAAGGGAATCACTATGGGTGCAGAAAAACTTTTGTTTAGCTTTGACAGGCCGCTGCCTGAACCATTCGACTCACGCCCCGGCGGCAAGAAGGTTAAGGCAGCATCAAAATACGCGGGCGGGGCTACCGAAGCCACGCTGACCGCCACAGTATGCAAAGCCGTGCTCGCATATTGCAAGTGCAAAAACGGAGATGGACTTGGCGCTGTGGGCAAATCCGACGTGAAGACGGTTGCCGAATACAAGTCTTCCGCTAATCCGGACGAATACCATTTAGTCATCTATGACCCCGGAAGCGGCAATTTGATGGCCACTGTCTACAACAGCAACGAAGTAACGGCAGAGGCATACGCAGTTGGCAGAAGCAAAAGGGATGCCAGTGCCGTCATGATGGCAATGATGCCGACATTATTGGAGGATACGGAGTTCGAGTATTCCTTCATGGAGTTTTGCAGCGAGTACGCGGACGGCTTCCCCGATGTCGAAAAAGCTTCAAGCGCAATGGGCGTCCTCTGCGACAATGCTTACAGGCGTGTCAAGGACGAAACTTGCACAATGCACGTCAAGGTAAAAATCGAGGGTTCAGGAAACATTCCACGAATATCCATGACGAATCTGGACGCAAAGAAATTTTCGCCTACATCAGTTTATGCCGGCGAGTTTTGCATCTTCGAGCAATCTGCGACTACACCGGTCTTCAAACCAGCATTGGCTGCCGACCTGAGCCTCTTTGCAGGCAAGTATAAGCTTGACACCGCACGGGCACTGACCCTGTTTGAACAGAAGTTGGTTCCCGCGCTGCACGAGAGCTATATACTGCCGGATGAAATCGAAAAAATATGCCTGCACGCACAAAAGACCACCGGAAAGCTCACGCAGATGCGGAATTTCCTACTCCGCGGCTCGGCAGGAACCGGCAAGACGGCAGGTGCAAAAGCAATTGCCGCCGGCCTTGGGCTGCCGTACATGAAATACACATGTTCCGCCAATACTGAGATTTACGACTTTGTTGGGCAAGTGTTTCCGGATACAGGTTTTGCTTCCACGGGCGATGCCGTATTGGACAATGAGCGCGAAATGCTCAAAACTATGGGCGGCATGACCTATGAAAATGTTGCCAAACTGATGAGCCTGCCCAACCTTGACGACATGGACTACGACCCGGCCGGTGTATACCGCGAGCTGACAGAAACCGAGAAACCTGATGCCACATCGCAGGACTGCTTGGCGCTGGTACTTAATCTGGTATCTGACAAAATCAGCCAGCTATGCACCGCCGAAACCGAGAGTCAGAAAGAAGGCCAGTCATATATCTATGTCGAGACCGACTTTGTCAAAGCCCTCAAACATGGCTATGTGGTTGAAATTCAAGAGCCTTCGACCATCATGCAGCCGGGAGTGCTCGTTGGGCTAAACTCGCTTTTAGAACAAGACGGCGCAATAACGCTGCCAACCGGAGAGATTATCAACCGGCACACTGATGCTGTCGTTGTCGTTACGACCAACATTGATTATGAGGGATGCCGTGGCATGAACCAGTCCGTCCTCGACAGGATGAATCTGGTAGCTGACATCGAGCTGCCTCCGCCGGAGGTCATGGTGCAGCGTGCCATGAGCGTCACAGGCGCAGACGACGATCAAGAGATATCGAAAATGGTGCAAGTAGTCAATGACTTGTCGGTTTTCTGCCGACAAAATGGGATTACGGACGGCTCCGTCGGAATGCGCGGTTTAATCGATTGGATTGTCAGCTCCGAAATTACAGGCGACACATACGCCTCGGCGCTCGACACCATAATCAGCAAGGCTACGGCAAACGAAGAGGACAGGGCTGCGCTAATTGGCTCAGTCTTGGAACCGTTTTACTCGCCAAAGCGCAGGGCTTCGGCATCATAATATCTGAAAGGGGGTTTTACTCTTGCTGAGGGTGAACCACAAAGAAATAAAAAGGCTCATAACGCAGAAGCGGAGAACAATT
>WQSH01000152.1 GCA_009787995.1 Oscillospiraceae bacterium | reverse complement strand
TATGATTATTGGTATTGTTTCTAGAATGCTGATGCTGACGCAAGCGAACGCCTCGAAACAGACAAAAGAGTGAAGCTGTGGAGACAAACGCCATCTGCGGAGCCCCTTTTGGCCTTCTAATTAAAAAGCATGCACGGCAACATATAAACACGCAGCCAAGCGGCGACTTTAGCTCGGAGAGTTAGCGCTTTCATTTTGGAGAACATGCCTGGGAAGCTGTCACGAGATAGTAGGTAGAGCCGATGAAAGGGGGCGAGCAAGTGCCCAGTTTTACAGTTGGGATGCTTGTAAAGGAAGTCCGCATGCGGAAAAGGTGGTCTGTAAGCAGACTGCAAGAGGAAAGGGAAAGGCACATAAGGGCTTTCGGCAATACGAAAAAAACGATAGAGCGGATAGACAACCTTGTGCACAACCCGAATCCTGCCACGACTGAGCCGGTAATGGAATCTCTGGGAGTGCCCATGGATCGTTTTTTCTACCCATACCTGGAATATGACCCATATGTCTTTAAGCTCCGCAACAGGCTGCTGTGCGCCTTGGAAGCAGCAGAGGACGAAAGCGACAAAGAAGCGCTGGAATATGCAGAGGCGCTGCTGGGGAAGCTTTTGGAAAAACACGGCAGGGCGGAAGGGTTCATGCGCCAATTCATGCTCGGCTGCGAAGCGAGGATACTGGTTCAATCGGGAAAAAACACGCTTGAGGCGGTAAAGCTTGCCTTAGACGGGCTTAGCTGCACCTATCCGGAATTTGACGTGCGGCATTTTGAGGGGGAAATCCTGCTGCCCGAAGAAATCGACCTAGTTCACACCATTGCGCTGGCAGATGCCAAGCAGGGGGAAAGCCAAGCTGCCTCTGATTTGCTTGAAAGGATGATAAGCGGTATCGAGAAGCTGCCAAAGGACGATGTGGAAAAGGAAAAGAAATTGCCCAAGGTGCTGCTGAGCCTAGCAAACCTCCATATCAGAGCCGGGTTGTACGAAAGGGGCTTGGGGCTATGCAGTGAGGGGCTGCCAATGTCCGTGGAGCGAAGCAGGGGGAGGTATGCGCCCGCTTTTGCATACAACAAAGCGCTGTGCCTATTGCGATTGGGCAAAAAAGGCGAATGCCGCAGCTTGCTGCAGCAGGCCTATTTTGGTTACAACCTGATGAACATGAAAAAACACCAAGAAAGGGTGCTAAAGGATGCTGAGGGGATATTTGGCGTTACGTTTTGCACCTATGGTGCAGAGAGCTTGCCACAGGAAAGCCCTGCGCAGCCGCCTGAGGAAAAAGGCGAATGCGGGATGGAGGCCTGCGACAGCGTAGGGAGCCTGCTCCGTCAATTTCGGCTGAAAGCGGGACTGCCCCAAAAGGAACTCTATCAGGGAGTATGCACTTCCTCAAATTATAGCAAGATAGAAAAGGGCGACATACAGGCCAATGTATATTTCCTCGAGCATTTCATGCAGCGACTGGGTAGGGACATCGATTTGTACCTTCATACATTCATATCCCTGGAGACTTTCGAAGAGAAGCAAATGCGGGACAAGGTCAGGGTTTTGCTGTCTTCGTGGAGGTATGATGAGGCAAGGGCGCTGCTATCAGAGCTTGAGCGGCGGAAGGACTATAATAGCGGGGTCAATCTGCAGACTGTATTGGATGCAAAGGCATCTATATTGAGCGAAGAAAAAGGCTGCTGCCAAGAGTGCGTAAACATAATCATAAAAGCGCTGCGCATAACTTTGCCGCAGTTTGATGAGCGAAATATTTCCGGCTACCGTCTTTCACACAATGAGATAAGTTTAGTCAATAAACTTGCAATCCACTATGCCGAAACAGGGTGCACGCCAAAGGCTCTCCGCATATATGAAGAGTTGCGGGAGAGTATGAACAGTTCATACATCGACGAAAGCGAAAAATGCAGAATGTACCCCACTATTCTGTACAACTACTCCAAGTATCTTGGGAAAATGGAACGGTACAAAGAGGCTCTGGGCGTCGTGCGGGAGGGGGAGGCCATATCTGTACAGCTGGGGAGAATTTCCCTTCTGCCGGGGTTTGCTGCGAACAAGGCCTACAATCTGGAAGGGCTAGGGCAAAAAGAAGAGAGCGTCCTTTTCTTTGCCCAGGCGCATTACGGTTCGGGTTTAGTAGGCAAAAGCCAAGCGGCCACTGGAAACTACGTAAAGGAACGCTTCGGGATTGGCTTTGATTAACGAACGCCTAATTAGGGAGAAGGCCTGAATTTCTGGGTGCTTGCCGATTTTGGCACGAGGCAGCAAAAGAGTTTTGATGCAGCCGCCGGTTAGCCACGGAGAAGCCGGCGATGCAATTGTAGCGACTTCTACGTGGCTGATGCGGGAAAGGGCCGATGCCCATGCCTTCCCTAATTGGGAGTATTAGCAAACAATTGCGGAGCCTTAAACAGCAGGCAGCCGCAGCTGCAAGTGCCTAGTTCTCGGTCTAGGCATTTGTCGCATTCTTTTGACGACGATATGGCTATGGCGGGGCGGTCTACGTTGTTTGCGTAATACTTCCGAAGCTCTTTAATACTGCGGTAATCACGGATGTCCTGCTTAGTATGCTCGGACAAGCCAAAGCAGCGAATTGCCTGAAGGTCAGGCAGAATGTCAATGACAGGAGAGCAGTTGTGGACATCGCAGACTATTGCGCGCTCCCAGAAAGAATTGGAATACCGCTTTTCTAAGTTCTCGTAAAATATCTCCTTTGGGCCATTGACGGAATCATATTCAGCTTCGGTGAGCGAGCACTTGGGCAAGAAATTGCAGTCAAAGCCCGTTATGACGCCCATGCGGATCATATCGCATACAAAACGCATCGAAACAAGCTTCATATCGCTGAAATACTCGACAGGGGTTTTGCTGCCCAGCTCGCCGCCCTGCGGCACGGAAATCGACAGCCTGATGACATCGAACTTCATCTCCTGTGCAAACCACATGACATACGAATAGTCAAAATCCGGTTTGTACAGGTTTACGCTGAGCCTGAACCTGCCATCGCCATTATACTCCTTTTGGAACCTGAAGAGATTGTCCGTCATCTTGTTAAACGCATCCTCGCCCATATCCTCCGGGGAGTTGCAGTTTACGAGCATTCTGAATTTCCTGTTTTCAAGTATGTCGGCCGGCAGCCGCTCCAAATGGACAGCATTTGTGTAAATCATCACCGGATTTGCCCTTGGGTCGTCAAGAGCGATGCGCAAAACCTCCTCAATATGGGAGTAGAGCAGAGGCTCGCCGCCGATAATGCCAACCTGCTTGTCGTCGGGGTC
>WQSH01000151.1 GCA_009787995.1 Oscillospiraceae bacterium | reverse complement strand
CCATACTCATGTTTGATACTATCCTGCTCAACTTTCCACTTGATGAGAAGTTCGGCAACGGTTTTTGGAATCCAAACCTTGCGTACGCTGGAGCGGGTCTTAGGGGTCTTCAGAACCAACCGTGTCTTGCTCCCCGGCAGGATATGTGGGAACATAAATAGCACATCCTTATCCTCCAGGGCATCAAGAGCTTTCTTTTCTACACGGGTCAGCTCTCTGTCAATGTATAGCCAAGAATCGCCATCCAAAACAGATTGCTCACTTACGTTTACGTGATCCCATTGGAGCCCTGTTATTTCACCTGCCCTCATGGAGCAAGCAAACGCAAGGTTTATCGCCAGCAAAAGCCTGACGTCTTCACACAACGAGAGTGCATGAGCAATGTCGCCCGCTTTCCAAATCTCTTTTTCCTCGGTGACGTATTCTGGCAGAATCGCTTTTTCAAACGGATTCTTGTCAATATACTCCCAACGCAAAGCTCTGTTGAATGCGCTCCGCAGCACCTTATGGATTTGGAACAACATAGGGGGTCCGAGCTTTCTGCCAACATTTCTCGAATGCTGCCCAACCGTGACATACTCCGACTTCTGCAAGTCACGGTAGAATTGATCGACGAACTTGCTTGTAATTTTGGGAAGCCTTACATCGCCAATATGCGGATTAATATAGTTGTCTATGAGAGAATGGGTGCTGCTGTAGGTGGACATTGCCCATTTGGATAGCCCGTAGATTTCAACATAATCGTTGAGCAGTTCACGGACTGTTATATCCTTTGGGTCTATGGGTACCTGCTCGGTCTCCCTTTTGAGCATTTCGTACTCAACTGCTACTTTCCGCTTATTGGCGGCTTCGTGTGTATCAAAGGTTTCCCATTTCTGTTTTGTTTTTGTATTCAGCGCGTCATCGCGGTAAATGACGATGAACTTTCCTCCGCGTTTTCTTATTGTTGCCATAATGGCCGTGCTCCTTTCAACTGCTGTTTCGATCCAGCCACTCGTCAAAGGATTTTTTAGATACACGTACCGATCTGCCTACTCGGATAACTTGAAATGCCGACTGTTTGCACAGATTATAGGCGTTGCTTTTGCTAATCCGTAAGATTGTAGCAATCTCAGGCACGGTATATGTCCTCTTTAAGTCAGTGGTCAGAACCGTACTTGCTTCATTAATTTCGGCGGCAGCCATAATAACCCTCCTTGTAGCTGCAACCAACGTAGCACGGCGTAGTTCCGCACCATTATACTACGCGTCTACATCGGATGCAATTGTAAGAAAAAATGTTTATATACATGACACACCCCGCCGAACCATTTCCTGCGCTATTTTCCAACCGCGTTATCGGCACCGCTATGCGGTTATCCATCTAAGGGCGGGAACGGCTACATTATCGCCTATTGCCGTCCATAGATACCCATATAACTTCCGGCAGGGTGCTATTGAATTTACAAGGTGCATCGCCTACGCAGGCGGTCGGCTTTCTGCACTGAGGGGGCTGGCGGGGCCTGACCGTGTGCCAATCGGCAGCAAGTGCGGCAAGGCCCCTTTGTGGCATATATTCCCACCTAGCGAAAAATCATGCCGATTATGCGCTATGCAGTCAAAATATTTTTAAGTTTTTTTAGCGCGCTCTTTTTCCTGCGATTCACAGTGCTTTGATTGACCTCGAAAACCTCTGCGCACTGCTGCTCGGTCTGCCCGTCAAAATAGAGCATCTGAATCAGTGTTCGGTCATTTTCGCCAAGCAGGGCTATAGCGTCATGCAGGCTTACGGCCATCATGTCCTTCATAACCTGTTCAGCAACGTCTGCATACAATTCACGGCTGATGTTGTCGCCTGATGCACACATAGACTGCAGCGACAACACGCCACCGGCTCGCTTCGCTTCTTTTCGCACATAGCACTGCCGGTTTGCGTATCGGTAATAGTCAAGATATTCCTCGTGGGAAACCTCCAGCAAATATCCGCTAACCGGGATAAAGTATTTGCCCGCAAACTCGTCGCTACGGCGATTACCGTCCATTAGCCTCGAATACGGTACCGGCTTGTAGTCGCCGTCCTCGTCAAATATAAAACAAAGCTTAAATCTGCTCATTATGAGCACCTCCAATTCAGTATTTTTATGAAGCGATACTGATTGGAGCGGAGGCCCGCGCGGACCGCGTATGGTAAAGAAATAGAGAATTGCGGCGAGGCATATGTACGCCGGACGATTGCAGCAGCCTTGCACCGTAAGCTCTCCGACCGTTTTATGGGCGGCTTGGCGGGGCGCATTTATGCTACCAGCGCAAAAAAACGCCGCAGTTCTTAAAGGAACTGCGACGTCCGTATTCATCATGTCATATTTTCGGTGCAAATAAAGCGAACTCACACCTGCCTGCCCCCTCATTAGGGAGACAGTGTGCTGCAGTTTGTGCCGCCTTCCCTTTGCGTGTGTGGTATAGGGAGTCTAGCAAAGGTAACTGTCAGCCACCTTACATACACTTGACAATAACCTTACAGTTTTAGCCAAGATCAATTAATTCAATTTTGAGCCTCCAATTTAAGTGTTCCATGCGTCAAGGTTTCCGAACATATCGCCGATTATATTATGCGCGCCGTCCTCGCCCGGTTCAGGGATAGTGGCGTGTTGGGGATGCGGCGGCTTGGATTTCCCTGCCAGCTCAGTTTGGATAATCGACCTGACCATATCGGCAAAATGCCCGGCAATGGAAGTGCTGCTGACAATGAATTGGATTGCCGCTTTTGTGTCCATGGCGTCGGGGTGCGATTTAAGGTAGTCGCATACCAGTTGGATAATGAACCGGCTTTTCTTGTTGCCCAGCTTATCTAAAAACTCGCCTGCAAGAATTCGTTCCTCGGTGTCCATAGGCCATGATAGGGAAAACCTGTAAGTGTCTCCTGATTTCATCGGCAGCGCCCCCTTATCTACACAGAAGCACTTTTTTGCTGATATGCGGCGAGCATGGCGTAACCTATCGCGTTTGCTTTCTCATCGGTTATGAAGTCTGCCCTCACAATCATGGTGGACTTTTCGATAAACGGCTTGAACAGGATTGAGCCGCCACCTATGAAAATGGCAGGATTGGCTTTTAGTTCGACCATATTTTCGCGCAGTTCGTCAATTATCGCATCTGAATGCTGTTTGGCATACATTAGGATGTCGCCGATAACCTCTTGTCTCAACACAAGCCTGCTGTCGCCACGTATGGCGGCGGTTATTTGATCTTCTGCGAGCTTGATGCCGTGCTGTGCGGCGGCTTTGCCAATAATAGCGTTGGCCATGGTAATTACGCCTGTTTCAAAGCTGCGGCAATATTGGAGATCCGGGACGCTGTTTTTCAGCAAAAGGACATCGGTTGTCAGTCCGCCGATATCTACGATGAACATACGCGGCTCATCTTTCAACCTCGCACCCATCGGGACAACGGCAGCATATGCCTGTGGGTATACAAGCACATTATTGATGTTTATTCTTGTCTGCATGTCATTATAGGTGAAGTGAACATCCCCGCGCTTGAGGT
>WQSH01000150.1 GCA_009787995.1 Oscillospiraceae bacterium | reverse complement strand
TTTTTCGCGTATGTAGGGCGACAAGACCCGTTCTAGCGGAAAAAGCGTAGTAAATTGACCATTTCGGGCGGTTGGCAAGCGACGTGTGAAGAACTGTAACTTTGGGTATGTTCTTGGGCCGGAAGACTCGATTGCTGTCTTCCGGCCCACTTGGTTTCTTAATTTTAATCAGTCGTTAGCGTTTTAAGTTGACCAGCTCTTCAAGCATTGTGTCTGATACCGTTATTACCCTTGAGTTTGCTTGGAATCCCCTCTGTGTTACGATCATGTCGGTGAATTCCGATGCGAGGTCGACATTGCTCATTTCTAGGGTGCCTGAGCTAATTTCGCCCGCACCAGCATCTCCTGGGTTCAGGAACTGCCAACCCGGAAGCAGTTCGTCAGGGTCTGCGCTTCTCTCAGCATGCGGGAGCGGGTCGCCGGACGCCCTTGTCTGCGCAAAGAGGCTGTCGCCTACCCTCTCAAGCCCTGCCGGGTTGGGGAATGCCGCAACCAGCAACTGAGCAATGGGAATCTGCCTGCCGTCCGCCAGTACGGAGACGGTGCCGAAGCGGTCTACCGCAAAATTGTGGAGCCTTGTTCCAAGCTCATCACTATCTTCATGAACCCATGTCTCTATCCCATCAACGACTTCGGTGTCAAACGCATCAAGATCCAATCCGCCGACAAAAATGCGTCCAAACCTAGGAGGTATTGAGCCATCCACAAAATCATCCGCCGTAAACTCACTTTGAGCTATTATCAGTGCTTCGGTCACCCCTTCAGGCCAAGTATCCGGAGGCTCGGAAGCATTAAACCATTCAGACATTGTCGGCCCAGTTCCAGCAGGAGCGCCTGCAGGCGCCGGAATCTCAACTCTTGTGATTACACCTTGCAAGCCCATGACGAACAGCCCATGGCTCGACACCAAGTACCCATCGTTGTCAATTAGGAAGTTGCCGGAGCGCGTGAAATGCCGGTCATATACCCCAGGAATCGGCACGCCATCATCGTCAATCCTTTGGCTGCCCAGTATGAAGAACCCATCGCCATTTATCATAAGGTCTGTCGGGTTGTCTGTCCTTTGGGCTGCCGAGCGCGTATGCAAGACATCAATCGTCGCCAGCCTCACGCCAAGCCCGATTTGCATTGCGTTTGTGCCGCCCCTGACCCCGGTGTTCGCTGTGCCGCCCTGCATGGTCTGGGTGAATATTTCCTGAAACACAACGCGGCTTGTTTTGTAGCCTACTGTGTTTACGTTGGCGATGTTGTTACCTATTACGTCCATTCTGGTTTGGTGGTTCCTTAGTCCGGAGATACCGGAATATAGTGAGCGCATCATAGTGCGATTCCTCCATTTATTTTTATTTTTGGTGTCCGGGTGTGTCTCGATGCCAGTGAGCCAAAGGATTCTTTTTGACGTAAGCCGTTACGCTACTCCGGAAAACCCACTGCCCCCGCCGAAGCTGCCGCCGTTATTATTGTAGCTGCTGCTTGCTTGGCCCATGCTGCTAAAGCTCAGGCTGTTGCCCTGGGGGCTTGCGCCGCCGTCGCCGCCGTCTTTATTATCGTCGTCGACCTTGCCGCTGTCCCCATTGCTATCGTCGCCATTATCATCTCCCGGAGGCGCTGCCCCGACCGGGGCGCTCTCCCATTTTCCGTCCTCCGGGTTCCATGTCCAGAGATAAATAGGCTCGCCACCGTCGTCCACTTGAACTTTCCCGCCATTGCCGTCCGGCGCTGTATTGTCTACATCGAGCGGTGGGATTGCGGTGCTTGCCCACTCTTCCTCCTCAGCGTCCCATGCCCAGTGGTAAATCGGCATTCCGTCGTCGTCCATTTCAATGTATCCGCCATTGCCGTCCGACACGGTGTTTTCCACATCAAGTGGCGGGATCTCGGGAGGCGGGGGCGCCGGGGGCGTGGGGGTCGACCTGATGTTGAAGATTGCGCCAACTTGCACTAGGTGGGTCTGCCCCGACGGCAGCTCAACCAGAGCGTGGAGCCGGCCGTTCCTTACCTCGACGCCCCTTACGACGCCCTCGATTGTGACAGTATCGCTAATCTGCGCTTCGACTATGCGGTCAAGGAGATTGTCTGATGCGCGAAGTAAATCCTGCGGCGACGGGAACATGCTGCCATCAAAGACCTCGCTTATGTCGTCGACGGGGACGGCATACTCGCCTATCTGGGCAAACTTCCTGCCGTCAGACATGAATACGCTGTCTACGACCCCCGCTATCTCCATAAGCCTGCCGCTGATCAGCGTCGTGGCGACCACATACTGCCCAACAAGGCCGAATGCCTGCATCGAGGTGAGCGACTCACTCATGTTCATCATCTGCTCCAGCGACGCAAACTGCGCCAAAGACGTGGCGAAATCTGAATCGCTCTGCGGGTCTAAGGGGTCTTGGTGGCGGAGCTGCGCAGATAGGAGCAACAGGAAATCGTGTTTCCCCATGGCTGCCCCCGCATTGCGGTCCGGCCCGCGCGACATAGACTGTGCTGTTGCATTTTGCATATCCCTTATTGCATCTAAACCTGGCATTTTTATACTCTCCTTTGAATTTAAGCGAAGCGGAAGCCTGTTATTTGTCAGGCGCTGTACTGGACGGAACTTACCCCGGTTTCCAGATAATAGTCGCTTGCGTCAAATTGCCTCACTGTGTAACTGTTTACACTCTCGGCTCGATTTATCTCCCGGCGATATCGCCTCTTGTTGTCTTGGCGGGATCCGTCCTCCCGGTTTTCTTTGAAAGCGCCGTTGTCTACTCCGGTATATGCCACTTCGACTGCGGCGACTTCTATGCCTTTGTTGCTCAGCGATTCCATCAGGGCCGTTATCTGCCCGTTGATCATCGTCCTGACCCCGCTGTCCTCTGCGCTGATTTTCACGTGAAGCCCTGCTGCATCCATCACCAGCTCCAGCGCGACTCTGCCCAGATATGCGGGCTTTAGGTGTATGGTCATTGAGCTTTGGGAGTCCGTTTTCATAGACTCAAGTCGCAATACCATCTCGTCAAACAGGTTTTCTGATTTGACCGGCGCATCCTGCGCAATTTGCTTCATTTGCTGACTCGCTACGTACTGTTCGGGTTTTATGCCCCCTGCGAGGGGAGGCGCGCTGCTGGTGCTATCCAGCGTTTTTTCCGCATTGTCCCTTACAGCCTCCGCTGTCTCGCTATATGTCGCTTCTTTTTGTCCCTTGACTTTTGATGTGTCATTTTCATTCTCCAAAGGGCTCAGATCGCCGTGTTGGGGAGCTCCGAATTTGTTTTGCTCGTTCCCTTGTTGCTCTGATGTCCTTATAGACGGCGTCCGTGCCGTTACTTCCCCTGGGTTTTCGCCGCTTGAAACTTCAGCATTTGCTGTTGTTTCTTGCTTCGTTGCCTGCTGCGCTGCTTCAGTCTCGGCATTTTGTGCGGCATACGTGCCTACCGTTTTGTTTTGCTCTGCTGCTGCTTTCACCTGCTCAAAAGTCACAGGTTCGTTTGCCTCAGCGGCTGGCTGCTTTAGCTCTGGTTGCTTCTCCGGATTGTTTTCTGCCAGTTTCGTTTCTGGCTTTTCCGGTATTGGCTCCTCTTGCTTTGGCTTGCCGGTTTCTGGCTCGGCTTCCACACGTATCTCAGGGGT
>WQSH01000149.1 GCA_009787995.1 Oscillospiraceae bacterium | reverse complement strand
AAATCACAGGGGACGGCAGAGCATTACAAACAATTGTGTAAGACAACAAACAACATGCAGCCGTCATTGTTTGACTGATTTTGAAATAAGAATCTTAAAATCCCCCGCCCCTTGGGGCGGGGATTTTTATTGTAGCCAGCCAGTACGTATTCAGGGCAGCCCCCTAAGCACACTGGCAGATACGTGCAAGCCCTGCATTCGACATTGTCCAGCACGTCAATACTGTTAGCATAATTTATAAGTTTCGCCTGGGTTATCCCGTCGTATATATTGCCGAAGCTGCGACCGTTGAAATTGTTTCCAGTCAAATCATGCCAGCACTTGTAAATTTCGCCTTCACAGCTTATGCTGAAGCTGTTTTCACGAGCAACGGAGCAGGAGGCCGCTGGCCTAAACATGGAATCAAAATTCAACGGGATTTTATTGTCTATGAACGCCTCATATATGGAAACCATGCGCCCTATAAATCTTTCGTCTGCTATCATTGTGCCTTGCCCTGTCGTTAGAACAGGTGCCACATAGAACCAGATCGGCTTGGTCAAGTCAAAGTCCTTTTTAATGGACTCGATCCAGTCTTGAATGTTCACGTTATCCATAAATTCTTGGTCAACGTGCGTTCTTATGATGACATACAAGCCAGCTGATTGCAGTTTTTTTACGTTTGCAATAATCCTGTCGTATGTGCCGTTGCCTTTTGCATCTTTGCGTTTTTTGTCGTGATGTGGCTTTAGCCCGTCGATTGACACTTGAATGTTCGTGGTTCGTGCTTCTTTTAGAAACTTGGCTACGCCTTCGTTTGCCAAAACCCCATTTGTGGTCAGTTCCAACGTCACATGCTCGAAAACTTTTTCTAGTTCGCAGTAGACGTGCTTCATCTGTTCAAAGCAAATCAGAGGTTCGCCGCCAAGAAACTATAGGCCAAGCCTTGTGCTTGGCGGGAATTTACTCTTTATGAAGGCAATAATGTCGCTGGCTTTTTCAGGGGTCAGGACAGACCTTGCACTGTGCTCCTCCCCCTCGTAGCAATAGGTGCAACGACAGTTGCAAGCAAGACCAGTGTTGATGGTGATGGTCGCACTTCCGGTGCCGTAATTTGACCGGTACAGACGGCTTTTGACAAGGGCGAACTCGTCAACGTCGGTTCTGACAAGAAAGCCGTGATCGATCAGTGCTTGCCTGTAATCACTTTCTTTTGCCGCAAGTAGCGGCACTATCTGTGTGCTGGTCGGGATCTGCCTTTTCGCCTCTTTATCGGTTATCTTGAGCAGACCGCAACTGTAGGTGTTGAACAACGTCAAGCCGTAGTCTGTTTTATGCACTGTGGTGTAAACAGAAGGTTTGTAATCTTCCATGAAAAATTCTCCTTATCAGGGCATGATTAGAATAGGGAGCCAGCGAACCGCTGACTGTGGCTTTGATTCGCACGGCTCCCGAGCATTTCTATGTCTAAACCTTGAGTATCAGGGTTCAGACCCAAGTATAGTCGTTTAAGCTAAATTCCTCAAAGCGAAATACTCGTAAATGGCGTAATCGGTCATGCAGAAATCATGGTCGCCGTCGCGCAGCCAGCGCTTCATGTTCGCCCACAATTTCTCTATCGGGTTGCAGTCAGGCGAATACGGCGGCAGGAACAATATCCGAGCCTTGCCACGTGCGAGCTTTCGCAGGGCCTCCTTACGGTGGTAGCTTGCATTGTCCAGGATTATCGTGTAGCCCTCGCCGCAGGGGAGCGCGGGAAGCAGGCTATCCTTTAACCACTCCTCGAACAAGGCGGAGTTGGTCGCCTGCTGGTAACACATGGGCGCGTAATATTCGCCGTCGCACAGCGCCGCCACGACGTTCACGCGCTTGCGGTGCTTGCCGGGCTTGGAGCCCTCGACCTTTTCGCCCCGCGGCGCGCGACCGCTTTCGCGCTGGGAAGGGCCGGCGACGCCGCTCTCGTCCGCGCAAACGCGTTTTGCGGCGGGAACCCTCTTCAGCCTGGCCCTGAACTCCGCTCGTTTTTCCTCAGACCGCTCGCTGTACGAGAAGGATTTTTTTTTAGCGTTATCCCGAGGTTTCTGAGCATGTAGAAGACGGCCTGCTCGGTGCAGGCGAACTGCTCGGCAAGCTCGCGCAGGTACGCGTCGGGCTTCTCCGCGACCGCCTGCCTGAGCTTTTCCCTGTCTATTTTGCGCTTGCGCGTCCTCTTGACTTTCACCTCGTAGTATCCGTCCGCAAGTTTCCGCTTCCAGTCATAGTACGTCCAGGCCGGTATCTTGAACGCTTCGCGCAGCTCCGCAAAGGTATGCCCCGAATCCTTGTATTCCTCTGCTCGTTTTCTGTAGTCGTCGCTGTAGGCTATGTTTTCATTATCGGCATTTTTCTGGAGGTTGTAATATTAATCCACTATATCAATTAGCCCCATCTGTTGCATATACAAACATTGGAAGTGCTATAAAAACAAGTGGGTCCACTCGTTCCGCATGCACTCATTTCGTCGCATGGACGAACTATTGCAGCTTGAACTATTGCCATGATTTTCCTCCTCGTTAAAAATTTCAGTCATTTACAAAAACGGTACCAGCTTCTTTGCAACTGCCTGTTGATCTGAATGTACTGCATCCTTACAGGGTACGCAATATATTTTTGGCGAAAAAACTTCAAACCGACATTTGCCTGTGTTCTTCTGACTAATGTCGGTGAAACAGCCAACCGTTGTTCCCTGAGCGTTCGCGGGCGTCTGCTCTTCTGGGCAATCCTTCGAGTGGAGCCATGTCAACGGAATATCTGTGCGGTATAAAGCCGCACGAGCTATTGGCTTTGGCTCGTGCAGGCTCAAGCAGATTTATGTCTGAACCTTGGTATTCCGCAGCTCAGGCTCCAGCTTCATTAACCCCATTTATTGCATACAGGGTCTATAATATCAGTACCACAGTGACGCTCAGTCATTGCATTAAAGACTGTGTCATCATTTGATCGTACTATCGCCAGTTGTACTACTACCATAGCTTTTCCTCCTCGTTAAAGATTTCAACCATTTGCATGGAAGCGGTACCGACTTCTTGCAATTGCCTGATATTTCCACGATACAGCATCCCCGTTGGCGGCGCAATATTTTTTTGAGTAAAAAGCAAAAAACCGACATATGTCAGCGGTTGCTTGCCGAGTAACGCAGGAAATGCGAAAATACGCTTGTCGTTGCCTGCCATGAGTTTCCGCCGCGCGGCGGTGTTCTATTCACTACGAACATTGCAGCAAGCCTGCCAAACCGATCGAGATGTAAAGTGACAGTATTCTAGCCGCTAGTTGTATTTCTCAAACCTCATACACCAATGCCAAAAAAAGAAAGCTCATTTTTTTGCGTCTGGCAAGAAAATTGCTTTACAACTCCCATACCCCGTGCTACAATTGCTTAGTTATTCGGCTTTGACAGCATTATTTTACATAACTGAGAGGGGGTGGATCCCATGCCGAAAGGAAAAAATAGTGGAACGGGTGATCTGCGGATGTTCTTGGTGCAGGCTCTGCTCGAACTTATGCGGAAAACGCCGTTTCCGAGCCTTTCCGTCAAGGACCTGACACATAAGGCCGGTGTTTCCAGGGACTTCTTCTACGAGCACATCAAGAGCAAGGAAGCGCTTGTCAGTTATTACCTTAGCGCCATCTGCGAATGCTTCGAGCCTCCGAATCCGCTCTCTTACAAAGACTGGCTCGAACAGTTCATGGCCCATCTCCAGGGCTACGCTGACGCTCTCTTGGAGCTTCACAAAAACGGCCTCACCTATTTATTGCACGCGCATATCAAAAGCCGCTTT
>WQSH01000148.1 GCA_009787995.1 Oscillospiraceae bacterium | reverse complement strand
GCCGCACGGCTTGGGGTGCGGGTCGCGCTGGTTGAAAAAGGGGACGTTGTGCGCAGCGGTTCAGGCGGTCCGGGCTGCGACCATTGGTGCAATGCGCCGGCAAACCCCCTGTCGAGGGTAGACCCCGACGAATGGGCGCAGCACATGGCGGACACCCCTTATACCAATGGGATTGGCATACAAATTCAGTGCAGGGAAGATTATGATACGCTCCTTGAGATGGAGCAGATGGGTGGGAAAATCCGCGATACTGACGATGAGTATGTCGGCGCGGAAGGCCGTGACGACGAAACGAAACTTATGATATCCCCGCGATATGGAACCCGGCACAGCTACCTGCCGGATCCTGACATGGGCAAACCTGGATTCAATCCGCCGGAAAAGCGCAACAATGTCGTTATCCGCGTATGGGGAAATACGTTCAAGCCAATTCTCAAAGATGAGTGCAAGCGGCTGGGAGTGCAGGTTTTTGATCGCATTATGGGAACAAGCCTGCTCAATGAAGGTGGCGTGCAGGGTGCGCGCGTAGTCGGAGCTACCGGATTAAACAGCCGTACGGGCGAGTTTATGGTTTTCCGGTCGAAAGCTGTTATTGTTTCCACATCGGGCGGGGGCTCCATGTGGTTGATGAGCATGGAACATGGCGGATATTCCAATATGCAATCGCGCGCAAACAGCGGCGACGGTACGGCAATGGCATGGAAAGCCGGAGCTGCGCTTACCATGATGGAACGCACCGGAGGCATAAGCATCGCCACGGGACTTAAGCATAAATGGTACACGGGCGCAGGAGATGCGAGCTATGAAAACGTTCCAATCGTCGATGCCAATGGACGCAGGCTCCCATACCCGATACAGGGCTGGGAGGATGCAGGGGCGATGCTTGCGGCTCCGGAGGTCGAGCAGAAAATCCGTGAAGGGATAATGAAAGGCGAATACGAATTGCCGTTTTATGGGGATTTCCCGGCAATGGCAGAGGTTGAGAGAAGGGCTACTTGGGATTTGATGCTGGCGGAAGAATCCACCACCAGGGTCTTTGTAAACACTATGAAGCAAGGCGGCTTTGATATCAACCGCGACCAACTGATGGCCTACAAGTTCATCGAAGGGCAAAGCCTGCCGCAGTGGCGCGACCCCGGATATGGCGGGGGGCTTGTGGTGGACTGGAATCTGAGAACTACGGTCGAAGGGCTATACGCTGCAGGAACCACTATGTTTGCTCCGGAGGATCACAGCTATGCTGCAGCCACGGGGCGTTACGCAGGGCGCAAGGCTGCCGTTTTTGTCAAGGAAGTTGGAGAGTGTCAGGTTAACAGGGATCAGATTGAGGTGGAAAAGAACCGCATATTTGCGCCGACCAAGCGTGATAGCGGAATCGAATGGAAAGAGCTGCACAATGGGTTAGCCCGCGTCATGCAGTATTATGTAAGCGAATTCAAAACCGAGCGCCTGCTTAAAATGGGGCTTGAGGAGCTTGAGCGGCTGGAGGCTGAAGCTGTTCCGCAGCTGTTTGCCCATGACCCGCACAAGCTGATGCGTTCGATTGAAGACCTCAGCATGATTGAATATGCGAAGATAATTATTCATGCATCGCTTGCGCGCAAAGCCAGCAGTGTTCCTCTGGGCTTCAACCGCATTGATTATCCCGAAGTCGATCCGGCGGACTGGAACAAGTTCCTGACACTAAAGCTGGAAAATGGCCGCATACAAACAGGAGAGCTGCCTCAGGGTTTTTGGGGAGATATGAAGCAGCAGTATGAGGCTCACAACAAGGATTATACCGGCGTGTATAAGCCAAAGAACTGATATGATGGAGGTGGAATTTATGTCAGAGCGGAGTGTATTTGCGATTCCCAATATTCAAACCCCAAGTTCGCCCGTGGTATTTGATTCGAATGTTTGCACGGGTTGCAATAATTGTGTGGAGACGTGCCCCATCGATGTTTTTATTCCGAATCCGCAGAAGGGTTTGCCGCCCATCATTTTACATGCTGAGGAATGCTGGTACTGCGGTTGCTGCGTAGACGATTGCCCATGCCCCGGTGCGGCTAAGTTCAATTGGGCACTTCCGATGAAGCCGCGGTGGAAGAACAAGGAGAGCGGAGAGCTGCATCAACTGAAATAAAGGCAGTCTTTTTTCTCCCAACGCAAAGGCACATTACTTCGCTTTTTTTCCCAAAAAGAATGCTATGGCAAACCCAGCGATGCAGAGTGCTGCGCCTGCTATTATGGATGGTGCGGATGTGCCGCTTTGGTAGACAATGGGGTTTTGGAATAGTGTCACTATCGAAGCTATTACAAGCCCCATAATGACTGCATAGACCTGCTTGTGATAATCGCGCAGCAGTTTTTCCATTAGCCTTGCCATAAACAACACGCCTATCAGGGCGCCTATTCCAAATGGCGCCAGGACTAAGCAGATTTCAAAAAATAATTCGAGATTCCGAGGGTCTGCCAAGAAAGTCCCTATGTCAGATACCGTGGAAATAATCACGGGGTAAAGTCCCATTACAAGGAGGATGAATGCTCCGCTGAGGCCGGGTATGACCAAGGTTGCGCCATTGACGATTCCGGCTACAAAGAGGACTAAAATGACGGATATGTTTACCGTGCCTGCGGAGTCCGCAGGCACGATTTCGGGCCCCGTAAAGCCGGTTGAAAGGAAATACAGCCCAACCATTGCAATCGCCGCCAGCGCTATTTCGCGCGGGGCGATTCTTTTTTCGGCGCCCTTGGCATAGGCATAGGTGAGTGGGACGATTCCTGCCAGCAGGCCGACAAAGAACAGCATGGTTGGGAGTGAGAAGCTGTCAATCAGGAAAGTGATTAGCCTGCTAAACAGCACTGTGCCGACGGCGACGCCAAAGAGGAATGCGGCCATGTATCTGGCGCTTTTGCGGACGTCCTCTCTGAAATGGTTCATGGTGTGGATGAGGCCGTCGTAGAAGCCCAGTATTATTGCAAGTATCGTTGCGCTCACTCCGGGGATTACCAGCGTCATTCCATACATCGAGCCGTTTAGGAGGTTTCTTATGTCTTTGAGCATGTTTAGTTACCTTTTACTTTACAAGACTTGAGATGTCTTTGCGGTGGGGGTGGTCGGCCCTGATCATCATTTCGAACAGGGCTGATTCTGCTGTTGTGATGATTGCCCCCGCTTTTTCCATTCTGCGCTCTGCGTAATGTTTGTCGGCGTCGGAGCGCGCGCCTATGCAGTCTGCTAGGATATAGACGCAGTAGCTGCGTTCCAGCAGGTGAAGGACGGTCTGCTGAACGCAGATGTGTGCCTCAACTCCGGTTATGAAGATGTTCTTTTTGTCGGCATTTTTTAGCTTTGCTTCGAATTCATCGCACCCAAAGCAGCTGAATGTCAACTTTTCGATTGGTTCAAAGTTGACGAGGGCGTCCTTTATTTCCGAAACGGTTTCGCCGAGCCCTTTTGTGTATTGCTGTGTTGTAAGAATTGGCACGCCAAGTATGCGGCATCCCTTTATGAACATAGCTGACTTCCTTGTCAGCTCTCCGTGATTGCTGATTGAGGGCATCATCCTGTCCTGAAAGTCAATCACCAGTGCAAGTGTGTTTTCTGTTGTAAGCATGTCGTACCTCCAAATAATAGTGATGCCATTGTACCACAATATTGCCGTTTTTGCTCTAGGAAACCTCTAAAAATTACCATCCGCCCTAAAAATGCTGTTGCTATTCAGTGCCTGCTATCTGTCCGGCATTGAGAAGCCTGCACACTCCTCTACGCTCGGTCAGTTCCGTAGCAGTAGCCGGAATTCCCTCTCTACGATGAGCGCACAGGCTTCTCAATGCCTAATACTAGGTT
>WQSH01000147.1 GCA_009787995.1 Oscillospiraceae bacterium | reverse complement strand
GGACGGAACCCTTTCGTGCGAGAAATGCGCTTCGCTGTTGAAACTAGCCTTTGAACGAGGCAGCGTGCGCTATGAGTGGTATTATAAAACCTCAGATGGCACGCCCATACCCTGTGAGGAGATTCTGGAGCGCATTAAGATTGGAGATAGGGATTACCTGCTCGTCTATATTCGCGACTTGCGCGAAGAGAAGGCTTTGCTTGCTGAGTTGGTAGATGCCCTAAATAATGAGCAGGCAGCCAATCGCGCGAACAAACAATTCCTCACAAAAATGAGCCATGAAATTCGTACGCCTTTGAACGCAGTTCTTGGGATCGCCGAAATTCAATTGCAAAAGAGCGTTAACCCTCCGGAGATGGAAGAAGCGTTTTCTCGCATTCATAGATCGGCCAGCATGCTGCGCTCGCTTATTGACGACATACTCGACCTCGCAAAAGTAGAAGCCGAGAAGATGGAGATTTTTTCGAATGCATATGAGCTTGTAAGCTTGATTGTCGACACCGTGCAGCTTAACCTGATGAACATTGGAAGCAAAAGGATTGAATTTAGCCTGAAAGTGGAAGATGAGCTTCCGTCGTCATTGATAGGTGATGAACTTCGCATCAAGCAAATCCTGAACAATTTGCTATCCAATGCGTTTAAGTACACGCTAGAGGGGACGGTAAGCTTGTCTTTTAGCATGGAGAGTGCGCCGGAATTCGACGATGTGGTGATGACTATATGTGTGAGTGACAGCGGGCGGGGCATGACGGATGAACAGATAGATAAATTGTTTGATAGCGGTTTCAAGCGGTTTAACGTGGAAGACAATCGTCAAATTGAGGGCGTTGGGCTTGGCATGTCGATCACGCATTCGCTGGTTAAGATGATGCGAGGCTCAATCAGCGTAAAAAGCAAGAAGGGCAGAGGCAGCTCCTTCACCGTGAAAATACCGCAGAAGCGGCAGGGCAACGCTGTTTTGGGCAAAGAGGTTGTGGAGAGCTTGGAAAATCTTGAGCTGACGCAGAGGTCGTTGGACAAAATCGCAAAGCTCAAGAACGAGCCGATGCCTTATGGGCGCGTTTTGGTGGTTGACGATGTGGAGTCGAACTTGTACGTGATTAAGGGCTTCTTGGTGTTGTACAAGATTAGCGTGGAGACTGTAAGCAGCGGATATGCCGCCATTGAAAAAGTCGCTGCGGGCGAGATTTATGATATCATATTCATGGATCACATGATGCCCGGCATGGATGGCTTTGAGACGGTGCGGATCATACGAGACATGGGTTATGGCTATCCGATTGTGGCGCTGACGGCCAATGCAATAAAAGGTGCCTCAGAGATGTTTTTGAGCAAAGGTTTTGATGGGTTCATTTCAAAGCCTATTGACATCACCCTTCTCAACGACCACTTGCTACACTACATAAAAGATAAGCAATCGCCAGAAGTGATTGAGGCAGCGAGGCTTGAGGGTTCTGAGGTGGAGGGCCTAGACGACTCGATGCAGAACCTGGTGAGGTCGTTTTTGCTGGATGCCGAAAAGGCGGTTAAGACTTTGGAATCGTTGGCACAGGTTCAAGAACTCAATGACGATGCATTAAAAAGCATCGTGATCCAAGCCCACGCAATGAAGAGCGCCCTGCATAATATAGGATGCAAAGAACTTTCTGAAGAAGCCTATGCCTTGGAAAAAATGAATCCGGCAGCTACCGATATGCAGATAATTAAGGCGCGTACGGAGCAATTCTTAAATGGATTGCAGGAGCTTGTAAGTGAGCTTGCGCAGAAGATTGCACCGGACGAGTACTCAAATTGCGATGCGGCTGATGATGACCCGGAGTTGTTGAGGGAGAAGTTGACGGCCATTGCGCAAGCGTGTGATAGTTTTGATTACGATGCCGCAAGCAATGTGCTTGATGAACTCAAAAAGCAATGTTCTAAAAAGATAGGGGAGCTGCTAAGAGACATTGAAACCTATTTAATTTCCGGCGGGTTTGAGGAAGCTGCCGATTTGGCAAATAAAGCCGTCGCCGAGTTGGAGTGGCATACAAAGGTTGCCAAAGGGTAAGACTCCTTTGGCAACGTATATCTAGAAAGGATGGACGAAATGAACAGGGACTGGGATGCAGTCAGGAGAGCGGCGATGGAGCATGCCGAAGACAACATGGTAAACCGTAAGATGAACTGCGCCGAGGCAGTGTTTGAGGCCCTGATCAGGAGCGGCGCTATAGACGCTCCGGCGGAGGCGGTTGCTTATGCAACCGGATTTGGCAGCGGTGCGGGAGGGGCGGGCTATACCTGTGGAGCGCTAACCTCGGCAATTCTTGCAAATGGCGCAGCCCACGGCAGAAAAGACCCCTCGTCCGCAAAAGAGAAAACCGAGCTGAAAGAGCTGCATTACCGGCGCTACAACAACATCGTCTCTGATTTTGTGAAAATCGCAAACAGTGGGCTTTGCAGCGAAATCGTAAACGCTTTTCCCGATGCGTACAAAGATGCGGCCAACAGGCCAAACTGCATAAGGGTAGTCAAAGAGGCTGCTGGAATCGCTGTTGACTACCTCAAACTGGACTTGGCAGAAGCCGCAAAACTGGAATATGATGCCTCTGTTGTGAATATTAGGAATTGGCTGTAGTTGGGTAAAACGTGCAATATTCCACGCTCGTCCGTCACTGCGCAAATCAAGGAGGAGTGCCCACCGAAAAGCTAAGGAACCTAAGTTATGCGGTGGGCACCCAAGGCAAGACAGAATCTACAGCGTAGTCGAAAACCCGCCGTCTACGCTGATTGCCCAGCCGTTTAGGTAGTCGGACGCGCGGCTGGCCAAGAACACCGCCGTGCCTACCAAGTCCTCCGGCGTGCCCCAGCGGCCTGCCGGAATGCGGTTTGTGATTTTGTCGTAAAACACTTTGTCGTCGCTGAGCGCCGCATTAATTTCGGTTTTGATAAAGCCCGGGCACAGCGCATTAGTCTGGATGTTGTACTTGCCCAGGTCGTTGGCGAAATAGCGGGTGAGCCCTATAACGCCATGCTTCGCCACGACATACCCGGGGCACATCACGTCGCCCGTGAACGACAATGCAGAACCGATGTTGATAATCTTGCCGCCGCCATTGTCAGCCATGACCTTTGCGACCTCGTGCCCGAGATAGTAGCAGGCATTGAGGTTGATGTCGGTGACCTGCTTGAACTTCTCGTCTGGGAAGGTGCGGAAGTCCTCAAAATGGTTCGTTCCAGCATTGTTGATGAGGATGTCGATTTTGCCATATTCATCGAGGCATGTCTTGACAATAGCCCGAACGTAGTTATTGTCGACGAGGTCGCCCTGCAAAAATTTGATACTCCGGCCTTCGGCCTCGACTTTTTCCTTCACCTCTTTCACATCGTCGGTGAAATGCGGGATGAACAAATCTGCGCCCGCTTTTGCAAGGGCGGAGGCATAGCCGATGCCAAGGTTTGTGTTCCCTCCGGTTATGATGGCGACTTTGCCCTTTAAGCTAAATAAATCAAGCGAGAATTCTTTTATAGGTTCTGTCATGTTGCCCTCCTTACTTCTTGCCCAAAAGCTCTGCAATTTGGTCTGCAATGCCCTGCGAGTCCATTCTGTAGTGCTTGTAGACCTCGTCTGGGTCGCCCAGCAGGGCGAATTCGTCAGGGAGGCCGATGCGCTTGAACTTGCCGTCAAACCCCGCCTCCATGAGGCTTTCGGCGACGGCGCCGCCGAGGCCGCCGTTTATCGAGTGCTCCTCTACCGTGACGACATTGCCGGTCTCCCGGGCGCATTTTACAATCATATCCACGTCGAGAGGCTTGACAGTGTGCATATCGACCACGCGTGCGTCCAAGCCATGCTTTTC
>WQSH01000146.1 GCA_009787995.1 Oscillospiraceae bacterium | reverse complement strand
GCCCCGGTTTCCCACATATGGTACTTTAAGGGGATTCCTTCGAGGATGGGGCTGCTTTTGGATTTGACTCCGAGGGTTCTCGAAAAGGTGCTGTATTTTGCCACATATATTGTCATAGACCCAGGCGATACGCCGCTCAGGAAGAACCAGATACTGACTGAAAAAGAGTATCGCGAAATGCGCGAAAAATACGAAGATGATTTCAGGGCAGGGATGGGCGCTGAGGCTATAAAAGACCTTCTGGCGGATATCGACATAGAAAAATTCTCAGAGCAGCTGAAAAACGAGTCGCGCGATGCGACTGGCCAGAAAAAGGCGAAACTGGTTAAAAGGCTCGAGGTTGTCGAGGCTTTCCGCCAATCAGGAAATGACCCGACTTGGATGATTATTGACGTCCTGCCTGTGATTCCGCCTGAAATCCGCCCAATGGTCCAGCTTGATGGTGGGCGCTTTGCGACCTCCGACCTAAATGACCTGTACAGGCGCGTCATAAACCGCAATAACCGCCTAAAGAGGCTTATGCAGCTCCATGCGCCCGACATTATTGTCAGAAATGAGAAGAGAATGCTCCAAGAGGCTGTAGATGCACTGATCGACAATGGCAGGCGCGGAAGGGCAGTCACGGGGGCGAATTCAAGGGCGCTCAAATCGCTCTCAGATATGCTCAAGGGCAAGCAGGGACGTTTTAGGCAGAACCTGCTGGGCAAGCGCGTGGACTATTCGGGTCGTTCGGTTATCGTAGTCGGCCCCGAGCTTAAGCTTTACCAGTGCGGCGTGCCGAAGGAAATGGCAATTGAGCTGTTCAGGCCTTTTGTTATGAAAAAGCTGGTGGAGGACGGTATCTCCAATAATATCAAAAATGCAAAGAAAATGGTTGACAAAGGTGTCACCGAAGTCTGGGACGCACTCGAAGTGGTGATTAAAGAGCACCCGGTTCTCCTAAATCGCGCCCCAACTCTCCACAGGCTAGGCATCCAGGCCTTTGAGCCGATTTTGGTCGAGGGGCGCGCGCTCAAGCTTCATCCGCTCGTCTGCACAGCTTATAATGCCGACTTTGACGGAGACCAAATGGCAATACATGTGCCGCTGTCTGCGGAGGCGCAAGCCGAGGCGAGGATACTTATGCTTTCGGCGAATAACCTGCTGCACCCAAAAGATGGGCAGCCCGTCACTGTGCCGACGCACGACATGATTTTGGGCGCATACTACCTGACGTTCCAGCGCGACGACGAGCCCGGCGCAAATAATCACTATGTTTCGGCAAACGAGGCGCTCATGGCGTATCAATGCGGAGATGTGGGCATTCATGCGCCAATCAATGTCCGCGTCACAAAGATTGTCGATGGTGTTGAGCAGAGAAAGACTATCTCCACAACAGTGGGCAGAATTATTTTTAATGAACCAATCCCGCAAGACTTGGGATTTGTCGATAGGGCGGACCACGAGCACATGTTCGAATATGAGATCAATTTTAGGACTGGGAAAAAGGAATTAGAAAAAATCATCGAACTGTGCATTTCAAGACATGGGTTTACGCGCTCGGCATCCGTGCTAGACAAGATAAAGTCGCTAGGATTTAAGTATTCGACGCAGGGCGCTATAACTATCTCTATTGCGGATATGACCGTGCCTGACAAAAAATGGCCCTTAATCAGGGACACAGAGCAAAAGGTCATCGCTATTGAAAAACAGCATAGGCGCGGCTTTATAACCGACGATGAGCGGTACAGACTTGTTGTACGGGAATGGGAGAAGACCACAAAAGCTATTACCGACGAGTTGACCGACACGCTCAGCGAATACAATCCAGTTTACATGATGGCGCACTCCGGAGCCCGGGGGAGCATGAACCAGATAAGGCAGCTTGCGGGCATGCGCGGGCTGATGGCAAACACAGCGGGCAAGACAATTGAGATACCGATAAAAGCCAATTTCCGCGAAGGGCTGACGGTTCTCGAATATTTCGTATCGTCCAGGGGCGCCAGAAAGGGACTTGCAGACACGGCTCTCAGAACTGCGGACTCAGGTTATCTTACGCGCCGCCTTGTAGATGTTTCGCAGGATGTTATCGTACGCGAGGATGATTGCGGAACGCACGATGGCATAATTGTCCACGAAATTGTGGAAAACGGGAGCATGATTGAGACATTTGCAGAAGTCTTAAACGGCCGATTTCCATCAGATGATGTAGTAGACGAAAAAACAGGCGAGCTGCTGTTTGAGCGGTCGCACATGCTTACGACGGCGGATGCCGACATGCTTCAGGCGAGGGGCATTACCTCCCTGAAGATACGGACTGTAATGGATTGCGAGTCAAAAAGCGGCATTTGCGCAAAGTGTTATGGAATCAATCTTGCGACGGGCGAAACAGTGTCAATCGGTGAAGCTGTTGGCGTAATTGCCGCCCAGTCGATTGGGGAGCCCGGCACGCAGCTGACGATGAGGACGTTCCATACCGGAGGCATTGCGGGCGACGACATTACTCAGGGACTTCCGCGCGTCGAGGAGCTTTTTGAAGCGCGCAAGCCTAAAAAAATGGCAATCCTGTCAGAAATTGATGGGAAGGTCGAGGTTGAAGAGACACGCAAAAATGCGATAGTCGCAATAACTGTCTCACATTCCGATGACGGTGACGCAAGGATTTACCAAACGCCTTATTCATCGGGAATTCGAGTGAAAACAGGCGACATCGTTGCGGCGGGGGACAAGCTGACCGACGGCGCCCTTAACCCTCACGACATTATGCGCATACTCGGCAAGTCTGCGACACAGACCTACCTGATATCCGAGGTCCAGAGGGTGTACCGCCAACAGGGCGTTGATATAAACGACAAGCACATAGAAGTCATTGTCCGGCAAATGATGCGCAAGGTCAGGGTCGAAGACGGCGGAGATACGGAGTTGCTCTCAGGGACTACTGTTGACTTAAATGACTTCAAGCTGGCTAACCTCGCCGTCAAAGAGAGGATTGAAAATGGAGAGGCTGAGCTAAGGCTTGCTGAGCTCTCTCCGCTATTGATGGGCATAACAAAAGCGTCCCTGGCGACGGAATCCTTCCTGTCGGCCGCTTCATTCCAAGAGACTACAAAGGTGCTTACCGAAGCCGCTATCAAGGGCAAGGTGGATAGGCTGGTCGGACTTAAGGAGAATGTCATTATCGGAAAGCTGGTCCCCGCAGGCAGCGGGCTTTCAATGTACCGCAAGTTCGACAGCGACATCGATCAGCCTTCAAGCGTCTATGACGATGTGGCGGCAGCTGATGACGATGGTTATTATGATGAACACGAAACTGGCAACAACGATGCAAGCGAGGATATAGAAGTAGATTTGTCACAGCTGATTGGCTCAGGCAACGCGCTTTAAGAGCGAGCAAGAATTAGGGGTTAAGAATTCGTAATAGGGGGCCCCTCAGACAGCTACCATAATTTCTGGATCCGGGCTCCGAATTTTTCTTGACGTACAGTCTCGCTTGTGTTAGAATTCTCTTCCGTGCGAGAGATTAATCCAATTTTTACGGATTCGAAAATTTTTCGACAATCCGCGAAAATAAAATAACTTACAGGAAAGGAGGAAAATAATGCCAACGTTTAACCAACTGGTCAGAAAGGGCAGGCAAACCCATGCGACCAAATCGAACTCACCGGCTATGCAAAAAGGCCTCAATACATTGAAGAACAGGGAAACAAACCTCTCTTCGCCGCAGAAGCGCGGAGTATGCACCGCTGTCAGGACGTCTACACCAAAAAAGCCGAATTCGGCTCTGCGGAAAATAGCCCGCGTGCGGCTTACCAATGGCTTTGAGGTGACGGCATACATCCCGGGTGTAGGCCATAACCTTCAGGAGC
>WQSH01000145.1 GCA_009787995.1 Oscillospiraceae bacterium | reverse complement strand
GGCAGGGATCGGCGGACGCTGCCGAGCCAGCCCTCGTCAATCTCTATTGGCAGTAGGTCGGGCTCGGGGAAGTAACGGTAATCCTGTGCATCCTCTTTAGAGCGCATTCCGTAGGATTCGCCGATTTCGTCGTCCCAGCGCCGTGTCTCTTGAGTTACTTGCCCTCCGCCCTCAAGGACGTCAATCTGGCGCTCAGACTCGTATTCAATAGCCCTGCCGATGGCTTTAAACGAATTTAGGTTCTTCATCTCTGTCCTGACGCCAAGCTCGTCACCCGCCCTGCGCACGGAAAGGTTGACATCGACCCGCAGCGAGCCCTCTTGCATTTTGCAATCGCACACATCCAAGTAGAGCAGAGTTTCACGGAGCTGCTCAAGGTATGAAAGCACCTCGTCGCCACTTGTAAAATCGGGCTGTGACACAATCTCCAAAAGCGGCACACCGCAACGGTTGAAGTCCATGCTGGTCTCGCCACTTTGGGAATCATGGAGCAGTTTTCCCGCATCTTCCTCCATGTGAATCTCCCTTATTCCTATGATTTTTTCCGTGCCTCCTATATTTATTTTCAAATGCCCGCCACTGCAAATTGGGGCGTACAATTGGGATATTTGATAAGCCTTTGGCAAGTCGGGGTAAAAGTAATTCTTGCGGTCGAATTTGCAATATTTCGCAATATCGCAGTTCAGCGCAAGCCCCAGCCGCATAGCGTATTCCACAACGGAGCGATTCAGCCTTGGCAAAACGCCGGGCATTCCCGAGCAGATAGGGCAGACATGGGTGTTCGGCTCCCCCCCAAAGCTGTTCGTGCAGCCGCAAAATATCTTAGACTCGGTAGATAATTCCGCATGAACCTCCAAGCCCATAACAATTTCCCACTCCAATTTCCTCACCGCCCCGTTATTTTAGTATGATGGACTGTCCTGCTCTGATAGACCCGCGCCGCATTTACCAGCGTTGCCTCACCAAAGCTGTCGCCGATTAGTTGAAGTCCTATGGGCAGCCCTTGGGCGTCAAAGCCGCAAGGCAGGGCCACAGCAGGCAGTCCCGCCAAGTTGACTGAAACGGTATAGATATCACCCATGTACATCTTGAGCGGGTCGCCTATATTCTCGCCAAGCTTATATGCCGTGGTGGGAGCAACAGGGGACAGGAGCATATCGAACCGCTCAAAAAGCTTGCCATAGGCATCTTTTATGAGAGCACGGGTTTTAAGGGCTTTTTTGTAATATGCATCATAATATCCGGATGAGAGCACAAAAGAACCCAGCATAATCCTCCTTTTTACCTCCAACCCGAAACCTTCGCTGCGGGAACGGCTGTAAAGCTCGGAGAGCGTGCCGGCCTGCCGATTTCGGTACCCATATTTTAGCCCATCGTACCGGGAGAGGTTGGATGAGGCCTCGGCACAGGCGATTATGTAATATGCGGGAACCATGTAGTCCATCAGCGGCATGTCAAATTCTTCAACAACCGCGCCTGCCGCCTCAAACTCCTTTGCCGAGGCCAAAACAGTTCGCTTTACGTCGTCGTCAATCCCTGCCCCAAAGTAATTGCGAGGCAAGCCGATTTTTATGCCATCGAGTTTTTCCGCTGTGCTGTTCCCAAAGTCAAAGGGTCTGTCGGAGATGCATGTGCCGTCTCTTTCGTCAGGCCCGGAGATAATCGATAATAGTGCGGCGCAATCATCTATATTCCGCCCAATCGGCCCAATTTGATCAAGTGAGGACGCATATGCCACAAGGCCGTAGCGGGACACGGAGCCGTAAGTAGGCTTGATGCCGGTCACACCGCAGAAGGCGCAAGGCTGGCGTATGCTGCCGCCCGTATCCGTGCCAAGCGCCAGGGGCGCNATCCNTNGNATNNCNCCGCCGCCGCACTACCGCCCGAGGAGCCGCCCGCCACCCGGGAGCTATCCCAAGGATTGCGGACTGCGCCCCCCTCCCCCGTCTCGCTGGAGCCGCCCATAGCAAATTCGTCCATGTTGAGCTTGCCAATTATTATCATGCCCGCCTGTTCCAGCTTTAAAGCCACCGTGGCGTCGTACACAGGCACATAGCTGCCGAGCATTTTTGAGGCGCAGGTCGTCTCAATGCCTGCTGTGGAGATATTGTCCTTCAAAGCAATAGGCACGCCGACAAGCGGCGACATCCTTTCTCCGGAATCGATACGCTTTTGAACAACTTCCGCCTGCGAAAGCGCAGCTTCCTTAGCCACCGTCAAAAAAGAATTGTAACGATTTCCTGATTTTTCGATTACATCAATATAGGCGCAAGTAGCGTCAGAAACACTAATTTCCCTCTCAAATATGCGCTTAGACAATTCCAGTGCGCTAACTTCCAGCATAAATAACTCCTACTGCAAAATCGTCGGAACAGCGGACGCATCCTCGTTCCTCTGACTGATGTGGGTACAAAGACGACGCCTACCGACAAGCTAAGGCACACCCAGCTCTGATCGATAAACGCCTTTGTTTACTGACAGATATTATCATATGCGGATTTGAATGTCAATTCACTCTTGCACAAGATATGCCGGCAAATGTCTGTGAACGCAAAGCAGGTATATTGCCTGAACGCTCCCGGGTCGTGTTCAAAAACCGTTGTTCATGGTATGGCGCCCACACTGGTTTGCGAGCGGATTGCTAGGCGAAGTGCGCCGCATCGAGGCTGTCCCCGGCTGCGGCGCACTGTTTGTCGCTTCGGTCCATTGCCTGCTAAAAAGCACCAGATTTATGTCGCTTCTATTAAACCATAGTCGCCTTTTTTGCGCTTATAAACAACCGAAAACGTATCGTCGTTATTTTGGTTTTTGAAGACGAAGAACTCATGGTCGATTAAATTCATTTGGAGGACAGCTTCCTCCGGAGTCATCGGCTTTAGCGGGAACTTCTTTGAGCGGACGATTTTGAAATCCTTTTCCTCATCGTCATGCGCGTCATGTTTGACAGAAGTGGAAAGCTCGCGCTCAAAAGCCCCATCGCGCAGCCTCTTCTCAAGGCGGGTTTTATGCTTACGTATTTGCCGCTCGATTGCAGCAACAGCAGAATCTATTGATGCTTGCATATCACTGGTCGTCTCCGTTACGCGGTGGAACATTCCGTTATTTTTGATGGTTACCTCTGCGATGTAGCGTCCACGCTCTGTAGCGAATGTGACAAATGCTTCAGATTCAGACTTAAAGAAACGGTCTAGCTTGCCTATTTTCTTCTCAGCGTAATCGCGCAGCTCGTCTTGGATTTCGACTTTTTTTTCTGTAAATGTAAATTTCATGATGACATCTCCTCGTTCTATCTCGTTCTATATTTCAGGCGACTGCGAAATATAGAAATAATTTACATTTCGCAACTGCCGGGTTTCTCACTATTAGGTTGTAAAGGCCGAGCGCAACCTCTCAAGGGTCGGTTGAAGCTCGTCAAAGTGCCTTTTTGCCGTTTCCAGCTTTTCAAGCTTTAGCCTGGACTCCAACGCTTCCGCCCTGAAAATTCGGCCTTCGTCAGCCTCGCGCCTTACCGCCTCATTCTCATTGCGGAGCACATTCATTTCGTCGCTGAGGCGCTGCGAAATTTGGTCAGCCCTGGTTTTTGCTCCCAAAGCCTCTTCCGCCGCCCGCTTCGCTTCACCAAGCTCTAGCTTCAGCGATTCGATTTCTTGTGCCAAAGCCCTCGCCTCCTGTTCTGTGCGCTCCTTCGCCTCGCGCATACGGCTGACTTCCAGCTCAATTTTATCACTCGCCTCACGCACCTGATCTATTTCTCGTTCGGCTCGTTCCTTCGCTTCGCGCGCTTCGCAGGCCTCTTTTATAGCCTCCTCGGATTTGAGGCGCAGCGGCTCGACTTCGCCCGCCATTGTTTT
>WQSH01000144.1 GCA_009787995.1 Oscillospiraceae bacterium | reverse complement strand
ATTTATCTGTATCGGCGCAATCGTGATGGCAGCGACGCTTGATTTGCGCTCAATGCCCGTCATTATACCCATCGTAGGCGCAGTGGTCATAGTCGTATCTATCTGCATGAAGATGGCATATCCTCGCTTTACGAAGGTGCAGGACTCCCTCGACGGGCTGAACACTTCAGTCCGCGAGTACTTGATTGGGATTAGGCTGGTGAAAGCTTTTCGCCGATTCAAGGATGAAGAAAAGCGTTTTGAAAAAGCAAATGATGGGCTAGCCGATGCAACAGTGAGCGCAAACAAGATTTTGGTCGTGCTGTCGCCATTTACGGCGCTGTTTGTTAACTTAGGGATCGCTGCATTCCTGTGGCTTGGAGCCGGTTGGGTCGATTTTGGCGATATGCAGGTTGGCCAAGTTATGGCTTTTGTGACCTATATGACAAATATCATGCACAGCCTCAACATAATCTCAATGACCATGAACATGTTTGTCCGCGTAAAAACCTCGCACAGAAGGGTGCAGGAGGTATTTGATACGGAAAGGGACGGTGCCGGTAATTTTGCATTGCGTACGCCCGGTACGTCTGAAACTGTGGACGATATGGCACATATTGCGCTGCACAATGTTTCATTCGCCTACCGCGGCAGCATGGGGCCGCCCGCACTGAGTGACATCAGCCTTTCTGTAGAAAAGGGCGAAACTTTGGGCATTATAGGCCCGACCGGCAGCGGAAAAACTACGTTGGCTGCACTTTTGCTCAAGTATTATGAGCCTACCGAGGGTGAGATTAAAATCAGCGGCGAACCGCTATCAACGCTGGACCAAGGGAAATGGCGCTCGCGGATTTCGATAGTTCCTCAGTCGCCGACGCTGTTTGCGGGCACTATTCGCGACAATATCCTTTGGGGCAGGGCAAATGCTACTGATGAAGAGATTAGAGGCGCAGCAGAGGATGCTCAGGCGCTTGAATTTATCGAGTCCTTGCCCGACAGATATGAGAGGCAGATAGGGCAAGCAGGCACTGGGCTCTCAGGAGGGCAGCGGCAGCGGGTGTCTATTGCGAGGGCTCTGGTCAGAGGCCCTGAACTGCTTGTGCTTGACGACTGCACGAGTGCGCTCGATGTTGTGACCGAGTCCGCTGTCAAAATAGCTTTGGCAAAACATGATATGACGACTGTGTTAATCACGCAACGCGTGTCGGCGGTGCGTACCTGCGACAAGATACTTGTGCTTAACAATGGCGAGATGGCGGGGTTTGGCAGACATGAGTCGCTATGTGAGTCCTGCGATGTATACAGGGATATTATTCGCTCGCAGATAGGGGATGAAGGCAATGGCTGAGCGGCGGGACGTCGATATCACCATGCCCGGCATGCATGGGCGAAGAGGAGGCCCGGGCGGTGGCGCAAATCGGTTTATGCCGACTGAAAAGGCAAAGGACAGAAGGGGCACATTTCGTAAGCTCTTAAGGTACTACCTAAAGGAAGGGCGCGTGTTGTTCCTGGTTTCGGGCTTGCTGATTGTGCAGACAGGCTTAAGTGTCGCTGCGCCTTATCTCATTGGTAGGTCCGTAGACGCTATGAGCGGCCAAGCGGCGCTTGATGCTGTCAGGTTTTTTGTGCTAGTTCTTATTGGCGCATACATCGTCGGTTGGCTTATTGATGTTACGCAGGGGGTGCTGATGAACTCGGCGTCTCAGCGTATTGTGCGTTCGCTGCGTAAGTCATTATTTGATAAGCTGCAGACGCTGCCGCTGACATATCACGATGCACGTTCCCATGGTGAGCTCATGAGCCGGCTTACCAATGATGTAGACAATATCAGCCAGACTATCGCACAGAGCACCACCCAGCTTGTTTCTGCGGCGATTACGATTTTTGGCAGTATGACGGTTATGCTTATTCTCAGCCCGATTATGACTTTAGCGGTGCTTGTTACTGTACCTCTTGTGTCATTGCTGACCTTTGTTGTAGCTACAAAGTCCAGGAAGCTGTTTGTAGCGCAGCAGCGTGAATTAGGCAAGCTCAACGGCATAATTGAGGAAACAATTACAGGACAGAAGATTGTCAAGGCTTTTAACATGGAAAGTGCAGTCATTAGTAGTTTTACCGATGTCAACGTACAGCTGCGCAAAGCCGGCACCGGTGCGCTTATTTGGTCGGGTCTGCTCATGCCTATGATGAATGTCATCACCAATCTGGGTTTTTTGACTGTTGCTGTGGTTGGCGGCTATTTGGCTGCGACCGACCAGATTACTGTCGGCGTCATAGCGACTTTTATTGCTTATTCCAGGCAGTTTACAATGCCGCTTAACAATTTGGCGGGTATGTTCAACAATTTGCAGTCTGCGCTTGCGGGAGCTGAGCGTGTATTTGAGGTGCTTGCCGAAAACGACGAGACTGCGGATTTGGCTGATGCTGTGGAGATGTCCGTGCCAAAAGGCGATGTGCGGTTTGAAGACGTGACTTTTGCGTACAAACCCGGACAGGATGTTTTGCACAATGTGAGTTTCGAGGCGCAGGTTGGAAAGAGGATTGCGCTTGTTGGAGAGACCGGGGCGGGCAAGACTACTGTCGTCAATTTGCTGTCGAGGTTTTATGATGTGACCGGCGGGGCTGTGTATATCGATGGGGTTGATATCCGCATGTATAAGCGAGATAGCCTGAGGCGGGCTTTTTCTGTTGTTTTGCAGGACACATGTTTGTTTAGCGGTTCGGTTGCGGACAATATCCGTTATGGCCGCCCTGACGCATCGATGGATGAGGTCATTGAGGCGGCAAAGGTGGGCGGGGCGCATGAATTTATCGTGCGCTTGCACGATGGTTATGATACGCACGTGTCGGGGGGGTCTGAGTCGCTTAGCCAAGGGCAGAGGCAGCTCTTGGCGATTTCACGGGCCATGCTTTGCCGCGCGCCAATTTTGATTCTCGACGAGGCGACGTCAAGCGTTGACACTAGGACGGAGCTGCGCATTCAGCAGGCTATGGTAAGGCTTGTTGAGGGTTGCACTTCTTTTATCATTGCCCACCGTCTGTCCACCATCCGCGACGCCGACCTCATCCTTGTAATGGCGAACGGCCAAATCATCGAACGCGGCACCCATCATCAGCTTTTGGAACAAGATGGGCATTATGCAAAAATGTACCGCAGCAGTGTTTTATAGTAACTTTGAAATCATTGACAATCTCTGCGAAATATGTTAACTTTGGTTGGTATTATTCAAAAGTTGAGGTATTGACATTATGAAGAGAATCGTTACCATAGAAACGCGCGACCTTGCTTCGAGCTTTGCTGATGGCGGTTGCGGGGAGTGCCAGACTTCTTGCCAGTCGGCCTGTAAGACGTCTTGCGGCGTCGCTAACCAGAAATGCGAGAACCAGGAGATTGCCACTAAAAAACCTGGGTAGCCTCAGGTAGCCATCAAAGAAATGCGGCCTTTAGGGCCGCATCTTCGCGATAGGAGTTTTTTTATGATTCATGCTTATAAGCTGGCAGGCTTGAACATTGTTTTGGATGTTTACAGCGGATCTATCCATAGCGTTGACGACGTTGCATTTGATGCTATTTGCATGCTTGAATATAGCGGAGAAGAAGAGGTCAGGGGAAAACTGGCGTCAAAGTTTCCCAAGCTTACAGACGATGACATGTCCGAGCTCTTTCGAGATATTGATAGCCTAAAGTGCCGTGGGAAGCTTTTTGCCCCCGATGAGTATGCCCCCGCAGATAAAAGCAAAAATTCATCGTTTAAGGCAATCTGCATGAATGTGGCTCATGCCTGCAACATGAACTGCGCTTATTGCTTCGCAGGACAGGGCGGTTATGGTGGCGAAGACGGTCTGATGAGCCTTGATGTTGGGATGCGTGCAATCGATTTCCTAATAGAGAATTCCGAGGGGCGGACAAATCTTGATGTGGATTTTTTTGGCGGCGAGCCGCTGCTTAATTGGGAGGTGGTCAAAGACATCGTCGACTATGCAAGGTCGGTTGAG
>WQSH01000143.1 GCA_009787995.1 Oscillospiraceae bacterium | reverse complement strand
CCACACATGCCGATGTAAGGGTGGCTGGCGGAAGAGTCACGGCAAAGGCCGGCTATGCAATTCGGACAAATGGAACGGTGTCGCTGTCAGGGGGATTTGTATTTGCATATAGGCAAAACGCACATGAGGTGATTCAGTACGGAGGGCTCGATGTGCCAAGCTGGAGTACGGCTATAGTCGTATCATGGAATCAGGGCAGCAAGCTATATCCTGAAGGCTCTTTTGAATCGGCAAACCCTGACCTGGATGTAGCATATAACGGTACCTACAGGAACTTCTTTTGGCATAACAGCCCGAACGAGGGTGGGGGAATATATTATGAACATTACCCGACTCGGGGGTTCTTCCCATTAGCGCATGTGTCGGTATACAGTGATTATGGCCTGATTTTTGATGCCCGAACCCTTCAGCTCCTTAGGGCGGATACGGGCGAGCCATTTATGAGCGGGCAGTATGTGCAATGGAATATCCAAAATATAATAGGGCAAGGGCCAACGCTTATTCTCAACGGATTTTCGTGGGCTACAAGCGCAGGCGCAGCACTGACTGTAATAGGCGATTCTACGCATAAGCCATTTATCCAACTAAATGGAGAAAGCGTGTTTGAATCCACAGAAATGGCAGGAACAGGAATAAACGCTACGGGGAACAGCCTAACGATTGTGGGTGGTGGTACGCTCATTGCGAGGGGAAGTGGGGCAGCCGGCGTTGGCCTTAACCTTAATGAACACAACTTGGGGATACGGGAGCGCACAACATTTATTGCCCAAGGCTGGGGAAGGGCCGTCGACTGGGTCGGCTTCGACTATGATGGCTCGACTGTCATAAACCCATTTGCGCTGTATTACCGCTGGGCATATAGCCAGCGCTTTGAAGGAATCGGAACGCCCGAAGAGCGCCGGCCGGCTCTGGACAGCCCGATAGGCTATTGGGACGAGGGTTTTTCCACTGTTTCTCAGTTTGAATTCTGGCGTACAGATCGCTTTGTCGAACTACAGGCGCTTGACCCAATCAGGCTAGAAAGCGCAGTGCAGATAGGCGGCGCAGAGGGGCTTTCCGACTCCACAGCGATTGTCCTCACCTTCAGCGACCCGGTAAGCGGCTTGACGGCAGCGGACATAACAATCACGGGCGCCGCATATGCCACGCCGGACGCAGTTGTGTTTGGCATTGACAACATGTGGACGATTGTGCTTGATGCCGTATATGCAAATAATGCCGATGCCCTAGTCTCAGTGTCTCATTTCGGAAGATTCTATATTAACCCGAACACAGCCGCTGCGGTAGTGTACAAAGCCGCTGGCGATATACAGACTTTTATGCTGACTGTGAGGGCGCAACCTCCAGAAGGTGGGGATACCAGCATGAGCAGCAGATTTAACCAAACGCCGCAGTTTCAATTCTTTCTTGCAGGGACTTATATCGAAGTCATAGCGGAGGCGAGTTCTGGATTTGCTTTTGTGGGCTGGGCTATAGAAGGTGCGGTTTTGGAAGGTGACCCAAGGGCTCTTCTGGCTTCTTTCGACATGCCTCAGGGAAACGTGGTGCTAACGGCTAACTTTGCATCAATTTCTGGCGGAGGCGACGATAGTGGCGACTTTAGGGGCGGTGCCGGCAACGTAGCGGGGCCGCCGCCAGCAGGCGAAGGTGCCGGAGAAACAATACGCGGGCAAATCTGCGTAGACGGCTGCTACGAAGATTGCGTGGATTATTGCGTGACGTACGTCGCAATGCGGGCGGCAGGCAACAGCGATGTTTCTCATTTGCTCAATACTCAGAGGCATAGGCCATTCATCCAAGGCATCGGGTATAATCTATTTGCACCGGGCAGGGATATGACCAGGGCAGAGGTCGCTCAAATGTTTTTTAATCTGCTGATTGAGCAGGATGTGGAGATTACAAGGCACTTCCCGGACGAGGTTTCTAGGGCTTGGCACGAGAGGGCCGTGCATACGCTGGCGTCGCTGGGCATTTTAGAGGGATACCCCGATGGGAGCTTCCGCCCGGAAGAGCCGGTCACCAGGGCTCAGTTCGTGACCATTGCGGTGCGGTTTGCTTACAGCCTGCCTGAAGATGTTGTGCCGTCCCCATTTCATGATTTGAGCGAGGATCACTGGGCGTACAGGCACATTAGGGTGGCGCTACAGTTCGGATGGATAGCTGGCTACGGCGATGGGAGCTTTCGCCCTGACGTGCACTTGAGCCGTGCGGAGGCAGTGGCGATAGTAACCAGGATGCTAGGGAGGATTCCTGACAGGCAGTACATCGATGCTCATCCGGAGCTTCCGCAATTCGACGACGTACCGGCGACCCATTGGGCATTTTACTACATAATGGAAGCATATATACCTCACGCTTACCACATAGGCGAAGGCGAAGAGGATTGGATTTAAAGGAGACGGTAAATTGGCGCCGAGACGGCGGATTATCCCGGTTTTTATTCCTCATTATGGATGCGAGCATGACTGCGTTTTCTGCAACCAGCGCAGCATTTCGGGCGTCTCCGCCCCGGCCAGGCCGGAAGATGTCCGAGCCGCAATCCGGTCGGCATTGGCGGATATGGCAAATTCTGAGACTAGGACATATGCGGCGGAGCTTGCGCTTTATGGCGGGAGCTTCACCGCTCTGCCTGTAGAGCAGCAGGAGGGGCTGCTTTCTGCGGCGCAGGAGCTGCTGGAGATAAGTTTGGAAAATTCAATCAGGGTATCTACAAGGCCTGACTGTATTGACGAGCTGACAGTCCGGCGGCTCAAGGGCTTTGGCGTAAGGACTATTGAGCTGGGCGCACAGTCCATGTGCAACGAAGTCCTCCGGTTATCAAGGCGAGGGCATACTGCGGCGGATGTCGAAGCTGCTGCGGAGCTTATTAAATCATCGGGCTTGTCGCTTATATTACAGATGATGACGGGGCTTCCCGGCGATACAGACGAAAAATCAATAAGCACAGCAAGGCAGTTTGCGGCGCTCAAGCCCGACGGCGTCAGGATTTACCCTACTGTCGTGGTGCAGGGCACTGCGCTGTATGATATGTGGCGGGAAGGGACCTACAGGGAGCACACGGTAGACGATGCAGTAGAGCTATGTGCCGGGATATGTGCCATATTTGAGGGAGCCGGCATTCCGATTATACGGCTTGGCTTAAACCCATCGGAGAGGCTCAGCGCCGGGGAAGCCGCCGCAGGTGCATACCACCCTTCTCTGGGCGAGCTGGTCTACTCAAGGGTGTGCCTTAATACAGCCTCCGATTTGCTGGAGGGAGTAAGTCCCGGCAGCGACGTCGTGATAACCGTATCAAAAGGCTCCTTGTCACAAATGGTAGGGCATCGAAGGAAGAATGTCGAAGCATTGATAGGCAAGTTCTCTCTGCGCTCGCTTAAGGTCGTCGAGTCAGACGTTAAAATCGTGACAAATGTAACTATTCTTTAAAATCGTCGACTGCTATAATCAAGTCATTACTGGTGACCTCCAAAAACTTATCTGACAGATTGGCGGAGGTTTCCTACTGAAGCAGGAGGCGATTTTATGTTAGCAAGTATGAAAAATGTGGTGAAGCGCTATGGGGACTTCACAGCTTTGGACCACCTGGATTTGGAGGTTAAGCCCGGTGAAATTATGGGGCTGCTTGGTCCAAACGGTGCGGGAAAAACCACGGCAATACGAATCCTCTGCGGGCTTGTAGCCGCAGATAGGGGCGACGTCACCGTTTTCGGTAAGAAGCAGGGCGTCAACAACATTGACATTAAGCGAGATATGGGAATTGTCACCCAAGAGCTTACCGTATTCGGCGACCTTTCCGCAATAGACAACCTTCGGTACTTTGGCAGCTTGTACGGGCTCCGCGGCACAGAGCTGAATGATAACGTCAAACGAGTTTTGGAGTTTGTGGAGCTTACGGAGCATGCAAAAAAGAAACCCGGCAAGTATTCCGGCGGCATGAAAAGCAGGCTGAACATAGGGTGCGCCCTTGTCCACCGGCCTAAGCTTTTGATTATG
>WQSH01000142.1 GCA_009787995.1 Oscillospiraceae bacterium | reverse complement strand
TTGCAAGGGCTATGGCACATGGCGGAGACTTCATATTGCTCGACGAGCCTTTTGCAGGCCTGGACGACGCCACTCGCGAGCGGATTTACCCATATATTTTTGACAAGGGAAACACAGTGCGCCTTACCATCCTAGTCACCCACGACAGACAAGAAGCTGAGCGGCTTGCAGACAGGCTCATAGTCCTAAAAGGGCCGGTGCTGACCGTTTCAGAAGACATAACGCTAACCCACAATTAACTTATTTAAACATCAGCACCGTTTTGAGGTAAGGTTTTCCCAGAAAAATGCTGGTGCTTGGTTTGAGCGGCAGCGCTTTTTGTGCATATGCCCATTTTATTGCAGCGCACGAGGCACCCTCTCATGCAATAACAGCTATTGCACAGCAGTTTCGACTTATAGTATACACAACCTCTTCAAATATATTAATAGTCTGTTTATAGCCGCTACGAATACCGTTAGTATTGACTTTGTGGAGGGACGCAGACTATGAATGAAATGGCATGCACCATTGGAGAACGGATTAGGGCGTATCGAACGCGCGCAGGCATGACGCAAATGAAATTGGCCGAAAGGGCCGGAGTTCATCATACATACATCGGGCAACTGGAACGTGGGGAAAAAAACGCCTCATTGGAAACCATCGAGAAGGTCGCGCGCGCTCTGAACCTGCCTTTTGAGACGCTCTTTGAAGCACTTGTAGACGGCAACGCCAACAACGATATAGCGCGAGAAATCTATGAACTAATCACTGCCCAGCCAGAGAGGGAACAACTAGCTTTGCTTAACTTGCTAAAAGGAATGGTGGCATATAAGCAAAGCTAGGAACCTGTGTCATCTAAAAATTTACAAGAATTGTTAACGCACCACTAGCCTAGAGGCAAAACTCTTTCTTCACCATCTCAAATGCCTTGACGACGGCGTCGAGGTCTTCCCTTGTGTGCGCCGCTGAGACTTGGCAGCGGATGCGGGCTTTGTCCTTGGGAACTACCGGGAAACTAAAGCCTATGACATAGACGCCAAGCTCCAGCATCCTTGCCGCAACCGCCCCCGTCAGCTTTGCATCTCCGAACATGACAGCGACAATCGGATGCGTGCTCTGCACTATACTAAGCCCGAGCACCGCAAGCTTCTCGCGGAAGTAGGCGGTGTTTTCCATTAGCCTGTCGCGGCGCGAGATGTCGCTCCCCAGCATTTTCAACACTTGCAGCGAAGCCCCTGCTATCATCGGTGCCAGCGTGTTTGAAAATAGGTACGGCCTGCTCTTCTGGCGCAGCAGCTCGACAATCTCCTTCCGGGCCGAGGTATAGCCGCCCGAAGCACCCCCCAGGGCCTTGCCCAGTGTCCCCGTGATTATGTCAACCCGCCCCTGCACCCCGCAGTGCTCCGGCGTGCCGCGTCCCGTAGCCCCGACAAATCCGACGGCATGACTATCGTCAACCATCACAAGCGCCCCATACTTATCAGCCAAATCGCAAATAGACTTCAAGTCAGCAATTATCCCATCCATCGAAAAAACGCCGTCAGTGGCAATCATCTTGATACGGGAGCCTTCGGCCTCCCTAAGGCATTTTTCAAGCTCCTCCATGTTGTTGTTCTTATAACGCATCCGCTTGGCCTTGCACAGCCGCACGCCGTCAATAATACTGGCATGGTTAAGCTCATCGGAGATTATAGCGTCCTGCTCATCGAGCAATGTCTCAAACAACCCTGCGTTGGCGTCAAAGCAGGACGAATACAATATGGTGTCGTCCATACTCAAAAAACCAGATATAGCAGACTCCAGCTCCTTATGGACTGACTGCGTGCCGCAAATAAACCGCACAGAAGAAAGCCCAAACCCCCATTTCTCAACAGCCTCCTTTGCCGCACCAATTATTTCGGCATTGTCGCAAAGCCCCAAATAATTGTTGGCGCACATGTTTATGACATGGCTAACCTGAGTGGTCCCAATATTGCCCGACTGTGGAGTAATGAGAACCCTCTCCCCTTTAAAAGTCCCTGCGGCGCGAATATCAGCTAAAACACCGTCAAAAACCCGAAGCGCAATGCTATCCATAAGAAAACCTCCATAACTGTCAATTGCTAGCCGCCATTGCCCCAATCCAAGACGACCTTGCCTGAATCTCCATTTTGCATAGCCGCAAAGCCTTTTTCAAAGTCTTTTGCATCAAACCTGTGGGTAATCACTTTACTGACGTCCAGGCCTGTTTGGAGCATCGACATCATCTTGTACCATGTGTCAAACATTTCACGGCCGTATATACCCATGATGGTAAGCCCCTTGAACACCACTTTGTCCCAGTTGATTGCTGTTTTTCCGCTGTGGATGCCAAGCAGAGCGATTCTGCCACCATTATTCATATGCTCGACCATATCCTTAAAAGCGCTCTGAGCACCGGACATCTCCAGCCCGATGTCAAAGCCTTCGCAAACGTTCATTTTTTTCCTAAGCTCGCCAAACGCGACCTTGCGGGGGTCTGCGGTCCAAATATCAGGCACAGCCTCCTTTGCAAGCTCAAGCCTGTGCTCGTTGTAGTCGGTGATGGCTATCTTCTTAGCCCCGCAGTGGCGGCAGACTATCGCCGCCATTACGCCTATCGGCCCCGCCCCCGTGATAATGACGTCCTCACCCGTTAGGTCAAACTTCAGCGCCGTGTGCACGGCGTTGCCCAATGCATCGAAAAAGCTTGCCACTTCCAGGGGGATGCCGCTGGCCACCCGTACGACATTCTCGGCTGGGATGACCAAGTATTCGGCAAAGCAGCCGTCCCTGTTCACCCCGACCCCAATGGTATTTGCGCATAGGTGGCGGCGGCCTGCCAAGCAATTGCGGCAGGTGTTGCATATGATATGCCCCTCCCCCGAAACCAGCTCTCCTTCTTTATAGCCAATGACCCCCTCCCCCAGCTTAAAAACCTCTCCCACGAATTCGTGCCCAATGATTTGCGGGGTCTTCACCGTACGCTCGCTCCATGCGTCCCAATTGTAGATATGCAAGTCTGTGCCGCAAATCGCAGTCTTCAGCACCTTTATCATGACTTGCCCCGCACCGACCTCGGGGATTGGAACCTCAGCGTAGGTCAGCCCCGGCCCCGGCTTTTCCTTGACGAGCGCCGACATGGTGTTTTTGCCCATAATGCATTCATCCCTTCCGAGCAAATATCGATGATTTATAATAGCATATTTTAAGGCGGAACACCATAGGAGATGCTGTCCATTTTTTTGCGCACTATTTGCGCACTACCGCTTTATTTGGTTAAATATCACAATTTTTAACTTCGCTACCCCCTATATTTTCATATTATTAATTTTGTTCGAAGCATTGTTTAAAGTTTGTTAACATTTTCCCATTGAATTCAAATTCGTGTCATGGTATGCTCACGTCTACGGTCGCAATCTGTTTGCGCTCTTGCATGGTTAGGTTGCCGCTTGCCGGAGGCTGACAAGATTAATGAGCCCTTGGTTTAGTTGTTTATTTTTGTGTCCCTTGCGGACATGCAAAATAAAAATTTTTAGATGGAAAGAAGGATTGAAATGAAAAAGAGACTTTGCGCAATCATCGTATTTCTGCTCATCGGTGTCCTCGCTCTTACTGCGTGCGGCCCTAATGAAGCAACCCCTGCGCCCGCCGGCGACCCACCTCCGGCGACCGACCCGCCCCCGGCGACTGACCCGCCTCCTGCAACTGATGGCGGCGGCGGCGTAGTAGACGCGCCGGAAGAGACAGCACAAGACACCATCACAATCCTCGCCGCCTCAATGCCGGTTTCCCTGATTCCGTGGGGCAGCAACGACTCTGCATCCTCAGAAGTCAACAAACAGATTTATTCGCACCTTTTCGTGCTCGACTACAACACATTTGAAGTCGTACCCGAGAGGGGCCTTGCCGTATCTTGGAGCCAGCCCGATGCTATGACGACGAACATCGAAATCCGCAGGGGCGTCACATTCCACAACGGCATGCCCATGACTGCGCACGATGTCGCTTTCTCGCTCCGCCTCGGCGGCGAGAGCCCCCATGCCGAAGCTTTCTTGGGCATGATTAGCGATGCTGTGGCGCATGATGATTACAACCTCACCGTTTACACTGCGATGCCATTTGCGCCAATCATCCGCCACCTTGCCCACACCGCCGCAGGCATTATCCCGATGGCTCACTACGAAGCAGTCGGCACAGATGCTTTCCGCGATCACCCCATCGGCACAGGGCCGTTCATGTTCGACCTCGAGCTCGCAGGCGACAGGGTCGAGCTGGTCAGGAACCCCAACTACTGGGGCAATGTACCGGTGCTTGAGCGCCTCATCTACAGGGTCGTCCCTGAGGCAAGCGTAAGGCTCATG
>WQSH01000141.1 GCA_009787995.1 Oscillospiraceae bacterium | reverse complement strand
ACGGTCGTTACCATTACGGTGTCGAGCGTGCCCATTGCTACGAGGAGAATCTGCTCGAGCATGATCGGCCACAGAAGGCTGAAAAGGGCTCGGTTTGTCCAGCGTTCCGCTATCGAAGGTTCCTGTGTCAACTTGAGTCGCCCGCTTCCTGCTCCCGAAATTACGGGCCGTTGCATTCCGCCTGCGCCGACAAATAGCCCGTTCGGTAATTATGCACCTTTTTGTCGCTTTGAGGAAGCCCCTTGTCCGCACTCAGTATCTATGGGATACCTAGGGCGTGTTCCCACTATGAAAACCTGACAAAATCTGCCATGCTCGAAGCATGGAAATAACCGAAGAGAAGTACGGGAAAATCAGGCACGTGCTGCCCGTCCAGCGCGGCAGAGTGAAGGTTGAAAACATCGCCTTCATAAACGCACTGCTGCACATATGCGAGAACGGCTGCAAATGGAGGAGGCTGCCGAAGGAATACGGCAAATGGCACGCGATCTACAAGCATTTCAACCGCTGGGTCAAGGACGGGATAATCGAAAGGCTGTTCTGCGAACTGCACGCCAACGGGATCGTCAAAACCGCCCAGCCCGTCTTGCTGCTGGACTCCATGTTCGTGCCCGTGCATCCAGACGCCTGCGGGGCTTTAAAAAAACGGCGGGCAGTCGATCGACCGCTCCAAGGGCGGACTAACCTGCAAGATCCACATGATGGCCTCTGACGCGCGGACGTGAATTCATCCTGAGCGGCGGGCAGCGCCATGACGCACCGCAGGGCAGGCTCTCGATGGAAACGGTGGCCCTCTAAGGAGACGCCCCTTGGTCATGGACAAGGAGGGCATACGAAGACGACCAGACCCGCCGCACGGCGCAGCCCCTTAAGTTCGCCCCCGTGATCACTCCGAAGTCCAACCGCGCGAACCCTTGGGAGCACGACAAGACGCGCTGTACAGGCGGCACAACGAGATTGAGAGGCTGTTCCGCCTCATACAGGGTTTCCGCCACATTTTTTTCAAGCTTGAAAAGCTGGACGTGATGTATATAGGCTTTATCCAGCTGGTCTTGGTTTATGTCTCGATTAAGTAGTGGGAACACGCACTAGTAGTCCATGCCCCATTCCGCCGCCCCTTACTTGGCGAGTGCTCCATCAAAAGCATAAAGAAATGTGTGTTACGTGCCGATCTTCTTAACAAGGAGGAATCGTCATGGGTGTGAGTATAGCTGAGTATTTTGGGCAAAGAACAGATATTTCAACACCCATTATTATGCCAGTAACTAAAGATTCACAAATAAAAAAATGCCCCTTCATGAATAAGGACTGTGCGAAGCTCTCAAGAGGGCTTAAGCCTGTCTGCTCTGTGAGAAAGCGTAATGGCGATATCTGGATAGTTTGTCGCGACAGGCTATGCTCCACTAATAAAACTATTCCATTGACCTCATATCAAAAAGATATTCTCCTGGCAATAGCTAAAGAAGTTTTTTCACCAGAAGTAAAAAAAGAGCATATTCTCATCAAGCGCGAAGCTAGAATACCAGTGGTTGGTAAGAGCAGTTATAATGCAGACTATATAATGTCTATTCACAATTTTCATATTGAATTGCGAGGTCCTAAACACGTCGTTTTAGAGATGCAAGGCGGTGGAGAGACTTCAAATACAGGTTCCATAACAAGGCATATAGACACATGGGAAATGCAGCAAGGTAAAACAAATGCTTTTCTTGCACAGGAAATAGACGCAGGCACAATTGAGACAAACGCATGGAGACGACAACAGGAACAATTTATTATTAAAGGAAATATTGCGTCACAGACTGGCGGCGGTATTGTTTTTTGTGTTGGCTCACCACTTTATGACTATTTGTGGCAGAGGGTATGCACAGCAAAGCTTAATAATTTACGCCATCATAATTGGTCAATGTGTCTAATTTGTATTGACGAAGATAAAAGCAAGGTCACACAAGTAGGCTCAATCTCGCTAAAGATAAACACCGATAAGATTTTATTTACAAATTATATTACGTTTATGCAAACCCTAATCAATCAAGGCGAACCATACCCTGCGATGTTTGCAGGAGCCTTCGAAACATTGGATGGAAAGGTTGCCGAAATTGGTTCATAATTAAAATCGTCAGTGCAGGCATTTTCCTTCTCTTGCAGTTTTGAATCGACTACATGAATACGTTGCCCAAGCCATTCGATGATTGGAACGGCAACAGCATTGCCTACTGCCCTATATCTATTTCCGTCCATCCTGCAGGAAACCCCTGTAGCTTTTCGCATTCGGAAGGGAGCAATCGTCGAGCATACAACATCGGCGCTTCCTCTTGAGTCAAGCGTATAGGCTTCGCCATCGTTTCTAAAACCTTTGGCTTGCGGTCCAGCAGTTGCTTTTCTTCCAATGGTTGCGTGTTGCAAGAGATAGTAAGGCTCTTTGCCAAGGCCGATTCCAAATCCACTGGCAACAAGATCTTTTTTTCCGAGACCCGATCTATAAACTTGCTCAGTTGCGTCTGGTTCAAAAAGTACTTCAGCGGAGCCGAAGGTTCCAAAACTTGCGATAACGTAGACTCTTCGACGTCTTTGTGGTGTTCCAAAATATTTTGCATCCAGAATTCGCCACGATACGCAATACCCGAGTTCATCCAACGTCGAGATGACCGTTTGGAAGTCTTTACCCTCATTACTGTTAAGTAATCCTGGAACATTTTCGATAAGAATCCAGCGAGGAACTCTTTTAGCGACAAGTTCCGCATATTTATAGAACAACCCACTTCTAAAACCCTCCAGCCCCTTGCGCTTTCCTTGGTTTGCAAGAGAAACATCTTGGCAAGGGAAGCCCCCCGCCCATAATTCCGCTTCTGGTATATTATCAGCGTTAACTTGTAAAATATCACTTTCTAGTTGAACGTTTGGCCAATGTTTCCTTAACACCTTCTTGCAAAATTCATTTATTTCACATTGAAAAACAACACACATGCCAGCACGTTCTAAGCCTAAGTCAAAGCCGCCAATACCTGAGAAAAAAGATGCGACACGTAATTTTTTAATCATTTTTACTCTCGCTAGTGTAGTATTTTTGCATTTCTTCTTGTGCATACATGACAGCACCATATGCTACATCGTTGTAGCCATATTCCGTTAGGATTTTCCCTGCTGTTGCCTCTATTGTTAATCGCTTTTCATCAAGGCCAAAATGCCCTGCTAGCCGTTGAATCTGTTCCTTCGTTGGCATTCCCTCCCCTCGTTCAAACTTCGAAAGTAAGGTCATATCTATATCTGCTTTAACGGCAACCATGTGAAGCGTCTCCATGCGGCCTGTCCGAATACGCTTTAATTTTTTCCCAAGGTTCATGAGAAAAGCATAATGGACACTTTATGTCTTGTCAAGTTCGGATGTTAATAACAGCGTATCCCATGACTGGAAGAAAACAGGCGGCGCTTCACGCGTTTTTTGCAGCCAACACATACACATCGGTAATATGCGCAAAACCGTGCTTTTTCTCCCTGTCAAACATCTGCCCGACGCTGACGTCAGCGTTTTCCGCCATGCGCAGCGTGTCATACGCCCGCGTCACATATTCGTAACCCATAGCAAGCCTGCCCATGTACCACGGCATGAGCTCCAAATTCACCGAGCCGTCACGCCATTTTCGGAATTCCTCCAAACAAAAAACCGCCCCGCACGTGCAAAGCTGGCGCCAGGCGGCTCTCGCAGTTGCGGGCGAGCGGAATCGCAGGCGCGACAAACGCACAAGCCCGAGGCGGCAAGTCCAAACGCGCAGACGCTTGACTTTCTACCGTGCAAAAATACAATCATCATGTACGCATTGAAGCACCAACTCTCACAACTATCTCGTCATCACCAGGCGCCTCAAAAAGTGGCACATGTCTTTTTCCTGCATGAAGGTTTCTCGCGCTCTTTGCTCAACTCGCCGCGCATCAGCCGCAGGCAAACGCGGAACATCTTACTTAACAGCAGCAAACGTCACAAGCGACCTCTGGCTTTCATCGCCGTACCCAAATTCATGGCGCGCATTCGCAAACCCCGCCGCTTTAAGCAGCATTTCAAACTCCGACACGCCATGCCAGTACAGTTCAGCGCAAGCCAAGCGCGAGCCCAAGAATGAGAACCGCCGCAAGCCGCGCGGCATTTAGGCAAGGCTTCCCCCGGTCGTTTGGGCGCCGGAAAGGGCCCTCTCCGCATTGCCGACAATATCCGCAAGCGTCCTTGCCGCGCCCGTTTTGGAGGCGACCGCGGTGGAAATGCTTACGTTGAGCTTCTGCCCCTTTATCGCGAAGGGCGCTTCCCTGACCTTCCTCTGGATTTGCTCGGCAAGTTTTTGGGCGGTGGCAAAGCCGGTGTTGGGGAGCGTAAC
>WQSH01000140.1 GCA_009787995.1 Oscillospiraceae bacterium | reverse complement strand
ACCTATTTGCCGCCCCCGTAGAATTCGAGCCTCAGACAATCACGGTCGAGGGGCCTGACGATGTGATTTCAAGAATCAGCCATGCGACAGTGCCGATTTTTAGGGAAAATCTTGCAACGACATATATAGATGATTTAAGCTTTTTCCTCATCGATACTTATGGCTATGAGCTGGATGGCGCATTGCTTGATTTGATTTCAACAAGCCATGAGCTCATCAATGTCACAGTTCCAATCAGGCAGGAGAAAACCGTGCCGCTGACCGTTGAGCTCGTCCACGGCGCAGGTTCGTCGGAACAAAATACCAACTGGTCTGTCGACCCGCCATTCATCACTATATCCGGAGACCCGGAGGCGGTCAGGGACATAAACCAGATTCACCTCAGAACCATAGATACGACAATGTTTTCTTTTCTGGGCACGGACATATTTCCAATTATAGTGCCGACGCATATAGACAATGACTCCGGTGAAACTGAAGCAAATGTCAGGGTTGAGGTAATAGGGCTCGACATAGAGGATTTCAGTGTTGACAGCATTTTTGTCGTAAACATGCCTGCTGGCCATCATTTGGAGTGGATATCGACAAGCACCGACGTAAGGGTGCGCGGCAGAAGGGAATACCTTGACCAAATCACGGAGATGAACATCAGGGTCGTTGCAGATCTTAGGGATTTTTCTGCCGGTAGGCATCGGATGCTGGCAAGGGTTTATATAGATGGTATCGATGGCGATGTCGGCGCTGTGGGGGAAACTAGGATATCCCTGCGGATAGTGGCCGACACGCAATAGCGAGCAGCTGATGTTCGGATATATACGCCCATTGCAGGGCGAGCTAAAGGTTAATGAGTATGAGCGGTTCAAGGCGTGTTACTGCGGCTTGTGCCATGCGCTCGGCAGGAAATATGGGTTTGCGTCAAGGCTAATCTTAAACTATGAGCTTGTGTTCTTGTCCATGCTATTATGGGGTGAAGACGAGCCTGTTGAAATAAAGCGACGCAGGTGCATCGCCAGCCCATTTTGCAAAAAGCGCTATTGCGTAGGCAGTAGGGCGCTCGATGCGTGTGCAGGCTATAGCGTGATACTCACATGGTGGAAACTCAGGGACACGGTTGCCGACGAACCCTTCGTCAAGTCTTTGCCGCACAGGTTCTTTTCACTGCTCCTTTTGCACGCCTACAAGAAGGCGGCGCGCGAGCATCCCGAATTTGATTGCCGCACAAGGGAGGGGGTTGTGTCCCTCGAGGCGCACGAGTCCCGGCAGGCAGCCTCCATTGATGCGGCGGCCGACAAGTTTGCGAACATCCTCCGGGCGGCAGCTCCGGAGTCGGCGGTAGAAAGCCTGCATCGCCCTATGTCGGAGCTCTTGTACCACCTTGGGAGGTGGATTTATATAATGGATGCCTGCGACGATTACACAAGCGATGCGCAGGCAGGCAGGTATAACCCGGTTTTGGCTCTCTATCTGCCGGAAGAGGGCAAGCTGCCGGAGGGTGGTGCGGCGAGGATGAAAACTACGCTTGACCACTCAAACAATCTCGTTTCTTCCGCATTTGAGCTAATGCCGGAAAACCCATGGTCACAAACCGTCAGAAATGTGATATACTTAGGGATGCCAGATGCGCGTGCCCGCGTGTTTAGTGGCCGGTGGCCGCCCCATAGGCGAAAAATAACAAAGAATGGACATGACTGATGAACGATCCTTATAAAATACTCGGTGTGGCGTCGAGCGCATCCGATGATGAGGTAAAAAAAGCATATCGCGAGCTTGTTCGCAAGTATCATCCGGACAACTACCACGACAATCCATTGTCCGACCTTGCGCAAGAGAAGATGAAAGAAGTAAACGAGGCGTACGACGCCATCACGCGCATGCGCAGCGGCGGAGGCGGCGGAGGCACGTACCGGCCGGGCTCCGGCTCGGCAGGATCGTCAGGCGGAAGCGCCGAAGGACAGAAGGTGCGGGTCGCAATTAATTCGGGCGATCTTCAGTATGCCGAGCAATTGCTTAAAAACTTCCCTGCGAGAAATGCGGAGTGGAACTTCCTCATGGGAAGCCTGAGCTACCGCAAGGGCTGGCTTGACGATGCATTTAGTTTTTTCCAAAATGCATCGAACATGGAGCCGGGCAATAGCGAATATAGGCAGGCCCTCACATTCATGAGCCAAGGCGGACATGCCTATAGATCGCATGGGAATGGGCGAAGGCCGGTTCAGGGGGGAGGCTGCGATGCCTGTGATTGCTGTACGGCCATGCTGTGCATGAATTTGTGCTGCTGCAACTGAGTGTTTAGGCGGATGATGCGATGAGTAAGAAGACGCGAAAAATGACATTGTCTGCGCTCTTTGCAGCGCTGACGGTCATTTTGTTGTATATAGCGTCAGTTTGGCCTACTGGGCGGTTTGGCCTTGTTGCGGCCGCCTCCCTGTTTGCGGCAGCCGCAGTGGTGGAGGCAGGCTTGGGTTCAGGGTTTGCTGTTTTTGCCGTGAGTGCGGCTATTGGTATGCTGATTGTCCCTAACCGGGCGGCGCCGCTCTTGTACATCTTTTTTTTCGGGTATTACCCAATGGTAAAGAGCCTTATAGAAAGGGTAAAGGGGACGGTGCTGCAATGGGTTTTGAAGCTGGTTGTCTTTAATGCCGCACTGACGGCTATTTGGTTTCTGTTCGGGGAGCTGCTGGTTGGCTTCTTAGGATATGGGCATGGGGCGCTTATTGCTTATCTCGGGGGAAATGTGGCATTTGTCTTGTTTGATTATGGGTTTACAAAGCTGATTTGGTTTTATATAGACCGAATATCGAAAAAGGTTAGGGTATGATATGATTAAGAGCATGACCGGGTACGGCGGGGCCAAGGGCACGTCGGGGAAGCTGGGGATATCCGTTGAGGTAAAAGGCGTGAACAACAGGCACCTCGACTGCACGATCAAGATGCCGCGCATTTTCGCCTCGTTTGAGGATTCGCTGAAGTCGCGCGTGCAGAAATTCATTTCTCGCGGCAAGGTTGATGTTTTCGTTACGGTCGATTCATCAAGTGCCGACGATGTTGAAATCAAGCTAAACCGCCCGCTTGCAGAGGCATACATTTCCGTATTGCGGGATATGGCCGAGCAATACGGCCTGTCCGACAAATTCAGCGCTATAGACCTCACGCGCTTTCCTGACGTATTGAAGGCCGAGAAGCGGGAGACGGACACCGAGCAGTTATGTGCCGATATTTCCTCCGTGCTTGAGGAGGCTCTGGCGGGATTCAACGATATGCGCGCAAGGGAGGGGGAGAGGCTCAGGGGCGATATCGCCATGAGACTTGAGCTTATCGAAAAACTCACGGACGCTGCGGAAGAAATCTCGCCAAAGAGCGTTACGGAGTACAGGAGGAAGCTTGAGGCCCGAATGCAGGAGGTTTTGCAGCAGGCAGATGTGGACGAGTCCCGCATCCTCACGGAGGCAGCGATTTTTGCCGACCGTGTGGCTATAAACGAAGAGACGGTCAGGCTGCGCAGCCATATCGGGCAACTGCGCGGCATGCTCGCAAGCGACGAGCCGATAGGCAGAAAGATAGATTTCCTTGTCCAGGAGTTTAACAGAGAGGCAAACACCATCGGATCGAAGGGCAACGATGCGCAGATGTCAAGGGTTGTCGTAGACATGAAGGCAGAAATCGAGAAAATACGTGAACAAGCCCAAAATATAGAATAAAGGGGACAGAAAAATGGATATGAGCGGGTTTTATGGGCAGATGTATGGAAAATATCTTGAAGACGTGCCTGACAAAGAGGCCTATCTTGAGCGTATCGGACTAAAGGGAGCGCAAATCCCATTGACAAAGGAGGGACTCGACAAGCTGCAGTGGGCGCAGCTCAGGCATGTGCCTTTCGAGAATGTTGATATCTACGATTATGGCGTTCATGTTGATTTTGGCATTGCGGAGCTTTTTGAAAAGATAGTTGTACACAAGCGCGGAGGGTATTGCTATGAGCTGAACTCTTTGTTCATGGCGCTGCTGAAGGGCTTGGGATTTGAGGTTTTCCCTATCGGGGTGCGCATCATTATGGGCGGCAATGACGATTATATCCCTGCGATATCGCACCGAGGCAGCATAGTGACTATCGATGGGAAGCGCTATTTCGCCGATGTTGGCTTTGGCATGACAAATGCGCCCGGGGCATCGATTTGTATCGACGATTATGATAGGCAGGACATCAGGGGGCAAGCCTTTACGGTTGAGGATAGGCCTTATAACAATAAGATGATTATTATGCAGACCGAGGCCGGGCCGTCAAATCTGTTCAGGTTCGTGCCGGAGCCGTTTCAGATTGCTGATTTTGTCACGTACAACACCTTTATGGCTATGACCGGATGGCGGGCAAAGCGCATAGCAAACCTGCGGACTGACGCCGGGGCTATTTCGGTTGA
>WQSH01000139.1 GCA_009787995.1 Oscillospiraceae bacterium | reverse complement strand
TTGTAACTTATGAAAACATAGTAATTGCAACCATCTATGGCCTATAAACGACAAATGACAACTCCCATAATTAAGAGTTGTCATTTGTTCACTTTTGGCACCCCCGGCGTGATTCGAACACACTACCTTCCGCTTAGGAGGCGGACGCTCTATCCGAGTGAGCTACGGGGGCTTGTGCGGGTATTATTCTAGCTTATGTGGCGGACTATGTCAATGGGTAAAGCAGACAAAATGTCAGCCCGCAAGGCAACTGCCGCCTTGCGGGCTATGAATCGCAGTTGTGGCTACAGCATGAAATCTAGTATCGAGCCCGGAGTAAGGAAATTGTACTGCACCATTTCTCCCCTGTTGGTATATTGGAAATTGTCGCTGAAACTGAAACCATATTCCCTTCCGCTGACGAAATTGGACGGATTGCGCGAAACGTCCCTTGCTACCCTGCCAAGCTGGCCTGTGAAGCTGTAGTTGCTGCCTTCGCTCTGAATAAAAAACTGCTCCAAGCTCCCACTTTCTGCCGCAGCCTCAAGCCCGCCCTGATCTACCGCCATGCGGCCACCGGAGTCGATGCCTATACCCAAATTCGCAAGAGACCTCGCAAAGGTGCTCGAAATGTTACCCATTCTTATTTGAAGCTTCTGCGAGCCGTGGTCGTCCGACCTTCTTGCGACCTCGCTTAGCATGCTATTATAGCTCATCACCAACCTCATGACAGAGTTGGTTGAATGGCTCAGGTTAGGGATTGTCGCATTATTTGCCGAATCCGTGCTGACTGTGGCAGTAAGGCCATCGCCCAGAGGCACAGTCCTTGAAGACCTCGCCTGGGCAGCATCTTCGCCTCTTTGAGCTGCTTCCTCCACCGAATCAGCCGCTGACCGCCCCGTAAGCCCTCTAAGCACACCCGAAATCTCGTCCGCCGCAGACCTTATATTCGTGACGTACTGAGCCGTTTGTGTGCCAGTCTCACCCGAAGCGGGCGCATTGTTCTTTGGCACCGGAAAATGGGTGCGGCTCAATCTGCTAGAATGCAAATCCATTTGCCGCCGATATAACAAATTCGACCGATTACTTAGTCCCAGATAATTACTGGCAATCATTGAGTACACCCCCTTTTATTGGGCAAACACCCTGTCAACCTAATAATACACTAAAGCGTCAAAAAGGTCAAGCTCTTTTTGCATTTACAAGCCGATTTTTCTAAACCTTTCGTACCTTTTCTGTGTCAATTCGTCCGAAGCCATCGCACAAACGCCCTTATACCAATTTTCGATTAATTCTGAGATATCCTTTAGCATTTTTTCAGGATCTTTGCTTTTTTCTGATATGATCTTGTCCACAACTCCCAGCGCGCTAGCCCATTCTGCAGTTAACTTTAGGTCTTGGGCCGCTTCCGCCGCTTTATCCGGATCCCTCCACAGTATATTTGCGCAACCCTCCGGCGAAATGACCGAATAGACGGCGTTTTCAAGCATCCACACTTCGTCGGCGACTGCAAGAGCCAGTGCGCCTCCACTGCCGCCCTCGCCAATCAAAATCGACAGAACGGGCGTCTGGAGAGTCATTAAGGTCAAAATATTCTCGGCAATCGCCTGCCCCTGGCCGCGCTCCTCTGCGCCTATCCCGCAAAATGCCCCCGATGTATCCACAAAGCAAACCACCGGCCTGTTAAACTTCTCCGCCTGTTTCATCAGCCTGAGCGACTTTCTGTACCCTTCGGGGTTCGGCGCCCCAAAATTCCGCTTAATCCTAGTTCTTGTGTCGCGCCCCTTCTCGGTCGCCAAAACAGTAAACGGCACGTCACCTAAATAAGCGACTCCGCCAACCACTGCGGGGTCGTCCGCAAAACGCCTGTCCCCATGAAGTTCAATAAACCCGGTGAATATGCCCTTAATAAAATCCAAACTAGTGAGCCGCTCCTTTGATCGAGCCCCCTTCACAAAATCATAGGGAGTCTTCTCCAAGCTTACTTTCTCAACCGCCTTCTTATCACGCTCACGAGACTTCTTATCACGAGCCTTCCCGTCAGAGACCTTCTTCTCAGTCGCAGTCATTTCTTTAGTTGCGCCTTCAGTAATATTGTCCATAAGAGCCCCCTAATAAAATTCCGAATTCTTAACCTTTAGAATGCATCTTAAGCAACGTTGAAATAACACTCCGCTGCTTAATCCGCGGGACTATGATGTCCAAAAAGCCATGCTCGAGCAATAGCTCCGCTTTTTGGAACCCCTGCGGCAATTTCTTTCGCACCGTCTGCTCAACTACGCGTGCGCCGGCAAAGCCTATTATTGCGCCCGGCTCCGCAATGATTATGTCCCCCTGCATCGCAAAACTCGCTGTGACGCCACCCGTGGTTGGATCGGTCAACAGCGCAAGGTAGAAGTTGCCCGCATCGCTGTGGCGCTTCACCGCCCCGCTGGTTTTTGCCATTTGCATCAGCGATATTATGCCCTCTTGCATTCTGGCGCCGCCGGACACAGTGCACCCAACGACAGGGAGCGAATGCTCCTGAGCATGTTCAAACACTCTAGTTATCTTTTCCCCTACAGCAGCTCCCATGCTCCCCATCATGAAATAGGGATTCATTACATATATGGCGCAGCGCTCGTCGCCAATCGTCGCCTCCCCGCATACGACCGCCTCCAGCTCTCGCGAATTCCTTTTGACCTGCTCTAGCTTCTCGGCATAGCCGGGGAACTCGATGGGGTCTTTGCTTTCAATCCCTGAGAAAAGCTCCGAAAAGCTGTCCTTGTCGGTCAGGTACTCAATCCGCTGCCTCGCTGAAATGCGGAAACAATGCCCACACCGGCAGACGTGCAAGTGCTTCCACAATTCGCTAATGGGGCTTTCCCACCCACAGCTCGGACATTTTTCTGTCATTTCTACTTCGTTTTCCACATCTTCCTCGGGCGAACGCCCACCTTTTTCAAGCTCATTTTTCGGTTTCCTAAAAATTGCACCAAATGCCATCACTGTTCACCACGCTTCTGTACAAAATCTGTAAAATACTCCCCGCTTTGAAACTCAGGGTCTGAGACGAATTCAATTTGTTCATCGATGTTGTTCTTTATGCCATCTATCACAAGCTCGCACAATGCCGCATGCATTTTTCGGATTGCCTCTTCTCGCGTCGGAGCATGCACCATAAGCTTGCCAAGCAGCTTGTCGTAATGCGGCGGAACCGCATACCCTGTCCACAAAGCGCTGTCGAACCGGACTTCCGGCCCCCCCGGCACGTGCAGAAATGCAACCTTGCCGACTGTTTCCGCATTTATCCTGCACTGAATCGAGTGTCCCCTGAGCATTACGTCACTTTGCGCAAAATCTAGTGGAACGCCCGCCGCTATGCGTATTTGCCATTTCACTATGTCCAGGCCGGTAACTTGCTCCGAAACGCCGTGCTCGACCTGTAACCTGGCGCTCATCTCCATAAAATGGAAATTTCCGTCTTTGTCGAGCAGGAATTCGACTGCGCCAGCGTTTACATAATTTGTCGCCTCAGCTGCCTTTTTGCTTGCGCCATACAGTTTTTTGCGAAGTTTTTCGCTCACTGCGGTCGACGGCGACTCCTCAAGCAGCTTCTGGTTGCGCCTCTGCACCGTGCATTCGCGCTCCCCAAGGCAGACAACTGTGCCAAGTTCATCGACAAGAAGCTGTACCCCTATGTGCTTTGCACAATGCAAATGTTTTTCAATATACACGGCTCCATCGCCGAAGGACTCCATCGCTTCGCGAGATGCTATATGAAATGCGCTTTCGATTTCATCGGGGGTGCTTACGAGCCTGATGCCCTTGCCTCTGCCGCCTGCGCGAGCCTTTATCACAACCGGGTATCCCAGCTTGTCCGCAGCCTTCGCCGCATCTTTGCCGCTTGCGATAATTCCGGTGCCGGGAACCACTGGCAGACCCGCTCCAGCCATTATCCGCCTTGCCGCATCTTTGTCTCCCAACTTTGAAATAACATCCGAGTGCGGCCCGATAAATGCAATTTGATTCTTTTCGCAAAGGTCGGCGAGCCTAGCGTTTTCTGACAAAAAACCGTATCCCGGATGCACCGCCTGTGCCCCTGTCGCTATTGCGGCATTTATAATCCGCTCCGGGCTAAGATAACTATCTAAAGGCGCTGCACCACCTATGCAGACACTCTGGTCTGCAAAAGCGACATGCATTGAACCCCTGTCCGCTTCAGAAAACACCGCTATGGTTGAAATTCCCATTTCCTTACAGGCGCGGATAATTCGTATTGCGATTTCGCCTCTGTTGGCAATTAGTATCTTTGAAAACATATTAGTTCCCCTATCGATGGGCTTATTCGACTAGCGCAAATGAGAACTCCGCCTTGAGGCAAAGCTTCCCATCCACGCGCAGTTCGCCGGAAGCAAAATAGAAAGGTGGCCTTTTTTTTGTTATGGCGCACTCTGTCTCAAC
>WQSH01000138.1 GCA_009787995.1 Oscillospiraceae bacterium | reverse complement strand
GGTCGCGCTCTGGATTTCTTGCTCTCTTTGCCATTGTGTCATCTCCTTTTCTTAATAGTATATTCAGATTCGGAGTTTACACAATCTATATTACACTATCAACCGCTGCCACCGGAGGCATTCATCTCATAGCCCGCCGCTTCCCACAGTTTTTTTGGGAACGGCGGTTTTTAAGTTCAACAGGGCGTGTCCGCCCTTTGATATTTAAGGCGACAACAAGAAAACACCTTTGCACTCTTGTTGTCGCTATATGATTTCTGGCAAATTACGCTTGCAGTACACAAGTCGTCTGACTTCCATCACATTCTCAATATAGAAGATAGAGAAGTTCCTGACGTAATTCTATAGTATGGATGTTCTCTCTTTTTTACCGTGCAAACACCTCATCATGGCTATAACGGACATCGGAAACAGCGGCGGCATAGTCCGCCTCATCCAGCTTCACCTCCACATCGTCTGTCAGTTCAGCATACTTATCAAGGCTTATGACGACCATAGCACCACGACCATCTTTAGTTAAACACACCGGCTGTCCGGTACTAATTGTACTTTCGATTTCCGCAAACTTATCTTGCAAATCGGATACAGGTCTAATTTGAATCATTGCGTCCACCTCATTTCATCGCCAAGTCGCACAAGAGTCATCTGGATTGGGATAACAGTATCCTACATCCCATTCGTACTCATATTCGCTCATAGGCTTACTGGTTGAACCTCTCTGCTGTGCTTCCTAACCAGCTCTTGCACAGTCCTCTCAACAGTTGCATTACCGTCAAAAACATCACGAAGGCGTTTTTTGTCCTCGTCTGTTAGTGGCATGCCCTCCATAGCCATAGTCGCATCCACGATGCGGATTTTCTGTTCTGTGCTTCGCATTGCGTCACCTGCTTTCAATGCTTAACAGTTTAGTCCAAGTTGGAACTGATAGTCCGTCATGCCATTTTCGCCAATCTTTGTTTTTAGTAAATCCATTTTACCATCTCTCACGTAATTATTCAAAACATGGAGATGTTATATCAGTGGGGACTGAGAAAAAATCAAGGAGCTTGCGACGTTGACGCAAGCTCCTTCTGGTGGAGATAAGCGGGATCGAACCGCTGACCTCTTGACTGCCAGTCAAGCGCTCTCCCAGCTGAGCTATACCCCCATGCTATTGTTACTTATTCAGTTTTTGAATTCCAGTGACTTATCAGCGGCTATTCTAACATACGCAGAGGCATAGCGTCAAGTAAAAATTCCATAGAATTCCATAATTCCATAGACACCCATCGGCCCGGTTGACAGACAGGCATTCATGTGCTAGTGTATGGGTACTTCGGCTAATTTTCGCTTAGTTGGCTCTGTCAAAAGCCCTCACTTGCGGAGATTGGAATTTGATGTTGTAGCGTAGCGGCTTAAACCTTTTAGCAGATTTTCTGGAGGTCAATCTATGAAAAAACTAGGCATTACATTTACCCCCATGACTGATGAGCGTTTGAATAAAATCAAATCGGCTGCGCCAGAATACGAGCTAGTAATCACTGACTATGATGACCATAGGCTTAAAGAATGTGAAATTGTTTTTGGCTCCATGGATGTTAAGCTGGTGGCTGAGTCGCCGAAGTTAAGATGGCTCCATATCCAATGGGCTGGGGCTGATTATGCCCTAGGGTCGGAATATGGCTTTCCTGAGGGTGTGGTTCTGACAAACTCCAGCGGCTCATATGGTGTGACGATTTCAGAATATCTTCTGACGGTTTCTCTTATGCTCATGCGGGGTATGAATGAATATGTTCTGCAACAGCAAAAACGACTATGGAAACGTTTGGGCAGTGAGAAAAGTATATATGGGAGCACCGTCTGCGTACTAGGCCTAGGGGATATTGGCGAAAACTATGCAAGGCGCTGCAAGGCTTTAGGCGCTAATTTGGTGAAGGCTGTCGTGCGCACAAGTAGGCCAAACAAGCCGGAATTTGTGGATGAGCTATATACTATTGAAGCGTTAGAGAAAGCTCTTTATGATGCAGACATTGTGGCCGTCTGCTTGCCCGGGACGGCAGAGACCGCCGGATTGATTGACAAAAAAGTGCTTCAGTCTATGAAAAAAGGCGTGGTTTTACTTAATGTTGGGAGAGGTAAAATAATAGATACTAAGGCTCTTATTGAGGAATTAGATTTGGGGCACATTGGCGCCGCAGGATTGGACGTTACAGACCCTGAACCCCTACCGGAAGACTCGCCGCTGTGGAAAATGCCCAATGTCATGATTACTCCCCATGTAAGCGGACTCAACACTTTGGAAGTTACTAATGACTTAGGGGTCGATAAGTTTGTCAAATACTTGGAGGATTACGTGGCGGGCAGGCCATTTGAACGAGTAGTGGATAAGGTGCTGGGATACTAGAGAGGGCAGCTTTTCGGATGGCCTACGATTTGTGGCGCCGGAAAAACCATGCGAACAAACCCACACATAACTGTTGATTGGGCATTTGATTTGTGGTATCATTGCACAAAGGGCACTGTGTGTCGGTTTGGATATACAAGTGCTGAAATCATTATTACACTAGGAGGGTTTTATGAGACTGCAGAACAAAGTTGCCATTGTAACGGGCGCAGCAGGGGGCATCGGCAAAAACACTACCGAGCTTTTCGTAAAGGAAGGCGCAAAGGTGGTTGCCTGCGACATGGCGCCAATCCCATATGAGCTTGCCGGAGTTGAAGCCTACCAATTGAATGTGACAGACACTGCCGCATGTAAGGCATGCTTCGACCATGTCATTGAAAAGTACGGAAAAGTTGACATTCTGGTGAATAATGCGGGGATAACCAGAGACTCCATGACCGCAAAAATGACTGATGAGCAATGGGATTTGGTCATCGACGTCAACCTGAAGGGCCTGTTCAATCTCACCCGCCATGTCGGCCCATGCATGGAAAAGCAGGAAAAAGGTGGCTCCATAGTAAGCGTTTCTTCGGTTGTCGGCGAATTCGGCAACATTGGGCAGGCTAACTATGCCGCAACAAAATCTGCAATATTTGGCATTACTAAAACATGGGCGAAGGAGTTTGCGAGAAAAGGTGCACCTGTCAGGGTCAATTCCGTCGCCCCGGGCTATACCATGACCGATATCCTAAAGACTGTCCCGCAGGAGCTCCTGGATAAGTTTGCCGGGCAGACAATGCTGGGCAGGCTTGGTGAGCCTGAAGAAATCGCCAAGGCAATCCTGTTCTTGGCAAGCGACGATTCGTCCTACATAACAGGGCACAACCTCAGCGTTAACGGAGGGATGCGACTGTAACCCGCCGCACCGCTCAAAACTATTCAGGGGAGGCCCTTTGGCCGACCCCTGAACTTTTTTACTCATTTTTCTGCAAATACGCCTCTGCCTTGCGATCATTGCGCTCTTGAATAATTTTGATAGCAGTGCTCTTGCCACGTTTTATCATGAAAGCGATGCCCTTCACGGCATAAATCACGCCGAAAACGAGCGGACATAAGACAAATGCAATCGAAAGCGCCAGCAGCAGCGCAAGCCAGTCTTCGGTGAAGCGCGCGGCGTTTTCCCAATATGGGTAAATGATATTGTCGACCCTCATGCTCCGCACGCCGAACGAGGCGATGGTCCCGAAAGTGTTTGAAAGCGAGTAGCGTGCGCTGTTTTCTATAATGCGGGCATTTGAGGCAGGGAACGCATCCGTCAAAACCCCGAGGGCAAAACCTGTTATGGGGTCAGGCATCACGAGCATATAGGTGCTTATCCTCGCCCTGCCGCCTGATAGCTCCGTAAGCGACTCAAAGGACATGAACATTCCCGCCCCATCGACATAAGCCCTTGAGCTAGCGAAATCATCATCGCGAGCGACTACGCCTGCTATTATATGCGGCCTGCCATCAACAGTCACCTCAAGCCCGGCGACCTGGACTGAGCCGAACAGCCGCCAAGCAAGTTCTTCATCCAGCACGACGCGGTCGTGCATAATGTCGTGGGAGGATATATAGCTGCCATCCCTCAGCCTCAATGGGCGGAACAAAAAGAAATTGCCTCCAACGCCATAGGCCCTTACAGACGTTGCGCCCTGCGCCCCGCTGACAAAAACATCCCCGGTGGCAGCCCAAGCGTCGGTATGCAGGCGCCCCGTCCCGGTGGCCTCAAGCGATGCGTCGACCAGCGCGCGGTCTATCGAAGTGCGCAAACGGTGTATACCTTCTTTATCGAGGGAGAAAGTGTCCGGAATGAATACAGACAGCTGGGCAAAGCGCTCGCCGCTCTGCCCGGCCCAAGCCCGGGACGCCTGCTGGCTGAGGAGCATGCCCCTAATAGAGGCGGAAGCAATCAGGCAAGCAAAAAACGCAAGCAAGAACAAAGCGTTAACAACAATAATCGGCATATATTTCCTAATCAAGCCAGCACCCCTAAATTCAATATTAAATTTACCATGGATTATCAATCAGCCTGACCTGCATGCCC
>WQSH01000137.1 GCA_009787995.1 Oscillospiraceae bacterium | reverse complement strand
ACAGGGTCGAGCTGGTCAGGAACCCCAACTACTGGGGCAATGTACCGGTGCTTGAGCGCCTCATCTACAGGGTCGTCCCTGAGGCAAGCGTAAGGCTCATGGAAGTTCAAGCCGGCACCGCTGACNTAGCGCTCGCCATCCTCCCCGTCGACGTACCAATGGCGGAAGCTGACCCCAACGTCCAGATGCTCCGCAGGATGAACCTGTCCACCNACTACGTCGGCTTCAATGCACAGGCTCCGCATATCAGCAACCCGCTGGTGCGCCAGGCTATCAACTACGCTATGGACAACCGCGCAATCGTTGAACACGTGTTCTTGGGCACGGGCGCCCCTGTTGACGGCCCGATTGCACCCATCGTTTGGGGCTTCGCCCAGCAAGAGCCATTCCCGATGAACATGGATAGGTCGAGGGAACTGCTGATTGAAGCAGGCTACAACCCCACCCCCGGCGAACCCGGCGGATTCTCGACGTCAATCTGGTTTAACACGGGCAACCCGCAGCGCGAGCAAATCGCTGAAATGGTCCAGTTTACTCTGGCTCAGCTCAACATCGAGGTAGAGATCGTGGGCATGGAGTGGGCTGCATATCTTGATGAGACCGCAGAAGGCAACCATGACATGTTCCTCCTCGGCTGGGTATCCGTAACCGGCGACGCTGACTATGGCCTGTACCCGCTGTTCCACTCGAACAACTTCGGCCCGGGCGGCAATCGCACATTCTGGTACTATCCCCCGCTCGACGAACTGCTTGAGCGCGGTCGTAGCGAGGTTGATCCTGCCGTGCGCCTGCAGATTTACGCTGATGCTCAGCGCATCATCCGCGACAATGCACCATGGATTTTCATCAACCAAGGCGAGACCCTCATAGCGGCAAACCCGAATTTGAGGGGCTTCGAGATTAACCCGGCCGGACACCACGCATATGCACCGGCTTGGTTTGCCACCAACTAGCGCTATCCGGCATACCCTGCATAGCAAAAACAGTCATACCTTGGGGGCGACAGCGACAAAAACGTCTTGTCGCCCCCTCTTGAATATTCTGAAAAGTAGGTGGCGATTTGCTCAAGTTCATATTAAAGCGGATATTGATGCTAATTCCGGTTCTTATTGGCGTAATGTTCGTTGTCTTTTTATTAGCTTATATAACGCCCGGCTGCCCCGCCCGAGTGATTTTGGGAGAAGCGGCGTCGCTGGAGGCTATAGCGCAGCTCCGTGAGGAAATGGGGCTGGACGAGCCTTTCTTGGTTCAATATTACAACTTCATAATTAATGCCGTGCGCGGTGATTTTGGCAACTCTTACCGTACGCAAAGACCCGTGTTTCAGGAGGTTTTAGATCGTTTCCCAAATACGATGCAACTTGCCGCAATGGGCATCGTCCTTGCGGTGGTCATCGGCATCCCGCTTGGCATTATTTCCGCAGTGAAGCAGTACACGCCTTTCGATTTTGGGGCAACTTTCATCGGGCTGGTAGGGGTATCCATCCCCAATTTCTGGCTGGGTCTGATACTAATTATGTTCTTTACCGTCACATTGCAATGGTTGCCGCCTACGGGCTTTCGGGAGCCGCTGCAGTGGATTATGCCGACCATAGCCATAGGCACGAACTCTTGTGCCATCATAATGCGTATGACTCGCTCCAGCATGCTTGAGTGCATCCGCCAGGACTATATCAGGACAGCCCGAGCAAAGGGGCAAAAGGAAAGCGTGGTCATATTCAGGCATGCCCTGCGCAACGCCCTTATCCCGGTCACCACGGTTGCGGGTCTGCAATTCGGCTTTTTGCTTGGAGGCGCAGTTCTTACCGAGACCATCTTTGCCATACCGGGCCTCGGCTCTTTCCTTGTCAGTTCGATTCTGAACAGGGATTTCGCCATTGTCAGGGGCGGGGTGTTGCTTATTGCCATCACCTTCACCGTAGTGAACTTGGCAGTGGACATCCTGTACGCATTTATTGACCCGCGAATTCGTTCGCAATATAGATAGGGGCGTGATTTTTTATGGACAATACTACAACACCAAGAAAGAAGCAGAGCCAATTCAAAGAAGTTTGGAGGCGCTTCAGGAAAAATCCCCTAGCAATGGTTGGGCTCGTTATCATCATTCTGATGTTAATTTTTGCGGCCTCGGCTTTTCTCATAGCCCCGCGCGACCCCGTTACGGGGCTCCAGGGCTACAACCTGCAGGACTGGACTAATGCCCGCCAATTCCCCTCTTCTGAGAACATTTTCGGAACCGACCACCAGGGGCGCAGCATGCTTGCGAGGTTAGCGCATGGCGCCAGATTCTCTTTGCTCGTAGGCTTCGTTGTCGTCGGCGTCGGCATGACCCTTGGCGTTACACTCGGCTCCCTTGCTGGGTTTTTCAGCGGCACCGTCGACAATATCATCATGAGGGTAGCCGATATAGTACTGGCAATGCCCACCATATTGCTTGCCATCGCCATAGCCGCCGCCTTGGGGCCTGGACTTCGAAACGTTATGATTGCGGTCGGCATCGGGGCAGTACCCTCTTATGCGCGTATTGTCAAGGCTCAAGTGCTGACTGTCAGGGAGCAGGAATTTGTGGAGGCTGCGCGCTCTTGCGGAGCCAGCGATTTCCGCCTAATCACAAAACATGTCCTGCCCAACTGCGCCGCCCCCGTAATAGTCGAAGCTACGATGGGCATGGCGGGGGCGATTTTGTCCGCCGCGGGGTTATCCTTCATCGGCATCGGCCTGCAGTCCCCAACGCCAGAGTGGGGCGCAATGCTCTCGGAAGGCCGTCAATGGATGCTCGCAGGATACTGGCATTTGACACTTTTCCCCGGTCTTTTCATCGCCCTGCTTATCTTTGCGCTCAACATGATGGGCGACGGCCTGCGTGACGCATTCGACCCGAGGCTGCGGGGCGCAGGGGGTTCGGCAAGGCGGTTTAAAAAAATGCAGCTTGCCAGGCTAAAAGCTGAGTCTGAAAGCGGAGGGCGGTAAAATGGCAGTAACTACCGGAAATAGCGAATACTTGCTGGACATATCCGATTTGTCCATACATTATCTGTTAGAAAACGGCACTGTGCACGCCGTCAACGATTTGGGTTTCCACCTCAAGGCGGGCGAAACCATCGGCCTCGTTGGTGAGACGGGCGCAGGCAAAACAACGGCGGCTTTGGGCATCATGCAGCTGGTGCAAAGCCCACCCGGTTTGGTCGTGAGCGGCAAAATCGAGTTTGAAGGGCAAAATCTGCTTGAAGCGACTGAAGCCGAGATGCGCAAGGTGCGGGGAAAGAGGATTGCGATGATTTTCCAAGATCCGATGACGAGCCTCAACCCCGTTATGCCCGTACGCGACCAAATTGCCGAGGTCTTGCTCCTCCATGAGAAGCTCAGCTCCGCCGAAGCCTTGGATAAGGCGGAAAACATGCTCGACAAAGTGGGCATCCGCAAGGAGCGGGTCAGGAATTACCCGCATCAGTTCTCCGGCGGAATGAAACAGAGGGTCGGCATAGCCATCGCCCTAGCATGCAACCCCGCCTTGCTGATAGCGGACGAGCCCACCACGGCGCTGGACGTCACTATCCAAGCGCAGGTGCTTGAACTGATGAACAACCTAAAGACCGAATTTAACACCTCCATGATAATGATAACCCACGATTTGGGCATCGTGGCGGAGATTTGCGACAAGGTGGCCATCATGTACGCAGGCAGCGTCGTTGAGTATGCGGACAAATTCGAGCTCTTCAAAAACCCCACGCACCCATACACGATTGGGCTGTTCAACTCCATTCCCGACATTTACAGCGACGTGGATAGCCTAAAGCCCATCAAAGGCCTCATGCCCGACCCGACGGACTTGCCTTCGGGCTGCCCTTTCCACCCTCGTTGCGACAATGCCAAGCCGGAGTGCTCAAAAACCGTGCCAAAAAGTATAGACATTGGAAATAACCATATAGTGAAATGTCTGCAAGTAAATAATCAAGCGGGGTGAATGACGTGGCTGAAAAATTACTCGAAGTAAAAAATCTAAAGAAATATTTCAAAGTAGGCAAACGCTGGCTTCACGCCGTCGATGATGTGGGCTTTACAATTAACAAGGGCGAGACCTTGGGTCTTGTCGGCGAATCGGGGTGCGGCAAGACCACGGCGGGCCGGGTTGTATTGCGGCTAATCGAGGCTACAGAAGGGGAAATTATTTTCGAAGGCGAGGATGTCCTCACCTACAACAAAAGACAATTGCGCAAGTTCCGCCAGAGGGCTGCGATAGTCTTCCAAGACCCTTTTGCATCGCTCAACCCCCGCATGAGCGTTTCCGAGATTATTGCGGAACCGCTGATCATAAATAATGCCTATAACAACAGTGCATACCGCTACAAGAGGGTGCTTGAGCTGATGGACACGGTGGGGCTTGCGCAGCAGCTGGAAAATACCTACCCCCACGAGCTTGACGGCGGGAGGCGGCAGAGAATTGGCGTTGCGAGGGCGCTTTCGCTCAACCCTAAGTTCATCGTCATGGACGAGCCTGTCTCGGCGCTGGACGTTTCGATTCAGGCGCAGATACTCAAC
>WQSH01000136.1 GCA_009787995.1 Oscillospiraceae bacterium | reverse complement strand
CCCTCGTAACGCTTGTATAACCTCAGGCAGTGCAAGCCTCAGGCCTCAGCCGCCGATATACGACAAAATACATAGTCCCAACGCAGGCTAAACCGCCAACAAGCTGCGATACAGCCTCAGCAACGAACACCCCATATGTCCCCATGCCAAGTTCGGGCAACAAAATCGTAAGCGGCGCCACGAGAAAGACTTTGCGCAATAGCGAGAAGAAAATCGCATGCTTTGTCTTGCCCAGCCCCACGAACACATTCTGCGAGGTCATCTGCAAAACCATAAACACAAATAACCCATAATATATCCGCAGCGCCGGAACCCCTGCGGCAATCAGCTCCGGGTCGCTGTTGAAAACACCAACCAGAACCCCGGGAATCAGCATTACGACCGCCGTGGCGAAAACAGAGTATACCACCGCCAGTTTTACTTTGAACTTAATCGCAGCCCTGACCCTGTCATATAGTTTTGCGCCATAATTATAGCTGACGACAGGGCTCGCCCCCCGCTCCATCCCAAAAAGCGGCATGGAAACAACCTCGCGCAAAGCGTTGATAACCGCCATTATGCCAATGTATATATCCCCGCCGTGGCGCTGGAGCATAACATTTGCGAGTATTTGAGACAAGCTTGAGGTCAGCATCATAATAAAACCTGAAAGCCCCAGCGAAAGAATGCCTCTCACCCGCTTAGAAGCCAGCCTCATACGGTGCAGCTTAATCCTCAAAATAGACTTTCCGATAAGAAAACGCAAAACCCAGACAGCAGAACACATTTGAGCGGCGACAGTGGATAAAGCTGCACCGCGCACTCCCATGTTGAGCGCAAAGATAAAAATCGGCTCCAGCACCAGATTTACCACAGCGCCAATCACTGTCGTAAGCATCGCAACGCGCCCGAAGCCCTGCGCATTGATAAAGACGTTCATGCCCATTGTAATCATGACAAAAATCGAGCCAAGCGAATAAAAAGTCAAATACTCCTTGGCAAATTCATAAGTATCCGCACTAGCTCCAAAGAGGAAAAGCAACGGCGTCCTAAAAATCATCACCAGCACGGTCACAATCACGCCGAAACCGACGAGCATTGTGAAGCAATTGCCCATGATGCTCTCCGCTTCCTCATCGTCTCCCTTGCCACGAGCAATAGCAAACAACGGCCCCCCGCCAGTGCCACAAAAAGCCGAAACGCTGCCAATGATAAAAATTATCGGCAACGTGACCCCAACTCCGCTGAGGGCTAAGTGCATGGCCCCGGGCAGATGCCCCAAGTAAATCTTGGATATAACCGTATACAGCACATTGACCAACTGCGCAAAGGCCATCGGCACCGCAAGCCGCACTATTGCGCCCGACACGCTGCCCTTTGAAAAATCGCTCCTATCTTGACCCTTGCTCATACTTGCAACACAATGTGGTTTAACTCGTCAACATCATCAATATCTCCGACTACGCCCACAAGCAAGTAACGCTCCGTTATCGGCTCCTTAAGCAGCTCCTTAAGCAGAGTGAGCTTCTTTATCTCCCCGGCGCTGCGCACATGCATGCGGGGGCCTGTGCACTTATGAAGATTATCGCCAATCATAATATGGCTCTCATCGGCAAAGGATACGGGCACATCCGCCCCTATAAGCTCGTTGACCCCTTTTTCCAGTGCCTCGATATTTATTTCCGGCTCTGTCGAAAAGCTGAGTATGAACCCCCCGCGCACATCGGAATGTTCGTACTGGTGCTGCTCGATGCCCTGCATGCAAAGCACAAATTCACATATATCCTCAGCCGTATGCACCATCAGCCTCGTCTTGATAGTTCCGACCACAACATCGGATATCTCCGTTGGCTTCGGGCCGAAGAGTGTCGGGCGGGTGACTATGACCTCCTCCCCTATCCCTATCAGCAAGTGAGCATTGCGCCCCAGTTGGGGGTAAATCAAATCAAAATGCTCCACAACCACACGCTTTCCCTTGCCGACGGCATGGAGTATAGCCTCGGCAAGCTCGTGCATCTGCTTAAACGCCGACTCAAAGCGTACGTCGATGTGGTAAGTGTGCGCCCTATAAAACCCCATATCATCATCGGCGCCCAGCAGCGGCAATGGGCGGACATTGACTCCATCATCGTCGTTCGTCAGCTCAAGCCCCGGGAACATCCCCCTTATAATCATACTCTTGCCGCTCCCCGCAACGCCGATTAGCCCGATGAGCTTGTCAAACGGACTCAAGTACTGCTGGGCAATCTGCATACCGAGGTCAGCCATCCGCTCATTTCCCCTGGGGGCGAAAAATACGCTGTAAAGATGGCTCTTCTGCATACGCGCGGAATATGGCATTGCAAACCCCTCCTGTCAAATATCAAACTCAAGTCCCAGCAATGGCGCATGCTGCTGCGCTCCATACACATCGGTCTCACCCAGATCCCCTGAGCACAATGGGCGCTTTATCGTAGCCTTGATAGCCTTTGCAGGCGGGAAGGCTACGATGCTGACTATTTTGTCAGGCGTCACATTGTATAGCGAGCAAATTAGCTTCTCATCTATAAATCCGCCCCGCTCCACCTTCTCAAAATCCTCAAACTCGTTAAAAATAACATCCAGCGTCAGCTCGTAGGGCCCGGAGTTCTTGCTCCGGACGACGCTCGCAATATCTGTAAGTTTTGTTTTCATTTTGCCGCCGCCTCCTTTATAGTTCAAAATATTCAATGGGGAACGGCGCGGCAGGGTCGTCAACCTGCAATAAGTGGTAAACGCTGAAAGCATACACCTCTCCCGCCTTGAAATCGCTGGGCGAATATGGGAATGCAAGATTGCCTGCCGTAGCCCTGCGCCCCTCGTACCCGAAGTGAAGCATAGTCGAACGTGCGCTGGAGCAAATCGTGTTCGCCAATTCCTGAGTGCCCGCCACTGCCTCGATAATAATGCCAAACTCATGGGACAAAGACTGTTTGCGCAACGGCTCCAAAGCACCCATCACCCCATCCCTGCCATATACAACAAAGTTGAGCTTGTAGTCAATCGAGCTATCCCGAAAATTATCCGCAACCCTCTCCTTAACCCCGGCGATGATATCATCAATCTTTTGCATCATAACAGGGTCGCGCGTTCCGGCAATGGAGACAGTGCGGTAGCCGACCTTGCGGGCGCCTTCCAGCTTTACCGCCTGAGCCCCACCATATACGAACTTGCTCCCTGTGACTTTGACGATTTCCGGGGTTTCCTGTTCAAAGTTCGTATTGGTAAGGTCAAGATGCCCGCCGGGTCCCGGCAATATTCGCGGGTCAGATTTTTCGTACAGCGTATGCGCAGCCACAGAGACAGTGGTGCACTTTCGCAATGGGCTGAGCGGCTCAATTCGGAAATAGTCCGCACCGATATAGCCAAACATGCAGTCCGAACCGCTGCCGGGTATCGCACAGATTGCAGCGCATTCAAGAATCTTGCCCAAATGCGTCGCAAGCCCCTTGTCATACCCCTGCTCAACTGCCAATGCGGAAAAAACCGCAGGGTCATAAGCGCGGCCGGCCAAAATAACCTGGGCTCCGCCCTTATGCGCCTCGATAAAAGGCTCGACGCCCATTTGCGCCACAATTCGGGTCGTCTCATCTATAATTTCATGAGTCAGCGGCTCTGTGCCATCGAGCGGCGCCACCTTGCCCTCCGCAAGCGCATTTTTTACCAAATCCTTGGGAAGCTCCGCATTTATGACTGCAAGTTTGAAATGCAGGCCATTTTCACGTGCGATTTCCTCAATGATTTCCCTATTCCAGTCCAGGTGCGGCTTTCCCCCGCTGCCACCGGCAGAACCGATGCAAACGGGGATTTTACGTCCCACGCCCGCCTTTATCATAATCTCCAAGTCCCGCTTCACGGCCTCACGGTCGGTAAACGAGACCCCAGCTCCCAAGTAATACGGCCCGGGATCGGTAGACCCTGCGTCAACCGCTATCAAATGGGGGTTACGCCTCATTCCCTCATCAAACGAGGAAATAGGAAAACCGTATCCCAAAATAGCAGTTGTGGAAAGTATTCTGTATTCTTCTTTAATCATATGTGGTCACCTCAGGTTATTCTATGATTTTTTGCAGCCCTTCACAGGGTAGCCCATTTCAAGCAGTATGCCTACCGTTTTTTCCTCAATTTTGCCAGTGCCAGAATGCGCTGCATTTCATTGAAGACAATCATGTACCCCTCATCTACCCCCATACCCGGTTTTGCTAGAATTTGGTCAGGCCCCGTCGCCATTGCAAGGTGCACGCAGACTTGTGCTGAACGGTCTGTCTCATTGCACGTGCCGCCTTGGTATGCCCCAATCCCCCGCTCCTTGCAATACAGCACGGCCTCCACAATGTTCCCAATGCCGCCTAAATCCGGCGTTTTGATTTGCACCATATGCCCTGCCCTGTTATCAGCAAAATATTTTATATCCTCCAATGTGTTGCACCACTCATCGGCGACGATTTCGACATTTATGCCCCGCTCGTCGACAATTCGGGTCAGCTCGCAAAGCGCCAGCATTGTCTTCTCGCGCTCCTCGGCATCCATCGGCCCCTCGATGCGCAGCTTAAAAGGAGCCGCCGCCTTCTCCAGCCGGGCCAAATAGTCGGCTATGGCGGGGGCGTCGGTGCCGAAAACCATGCCTATAGTGCCATACACATCCAA
>WQSH01000135.1 GCA_009787995.1 Oscillospiraceae bacterium | reverse complement strand
CCTCGTATAGTTTGGATTACAGCTTCGCTTCCGGCTTCAGAGAGTTTCTTGCGCAGCTCCTTGATGTGTATGTCGAGGGTTCGAGACTCGCCGACAAAATTATCCCCCCACACTTCGGTGAAAATGGCTTCGCGCGGCTGGACTTTTTCCGCATTCTCACATAGGAGGTTCAAGAGGTTGTATTCCTTCAGCGTCGTCTGAAGCTGCACTCCGTTTGCGGTAATCTGGTGCTTGCTGTGGTTGACGAATACATCCTTGAAGGAGCAGCTCTTGACGCCCTCTTTGCCAGTCTTGCGCAAATTAGCCTTGATGCGCGCCGCAAGCTCCAAAACGCCGAAGGGTTTGGCGATGTAGTCGTCTGCGCCCATGTTGAGTCCCTTGACCTTTGAAACCTCTTCACCCTTTGCCGAGACCATCAGGACAGGGATGTGGGCAGTTTCTTTTCCCTCTTTCAGGCGGGACAGAATCATGAATCCATCGTCCCCAGGCAGCATGATATCCAGCAAGATGAGGTCGGGCAGCTTGCCTGTGGAAATCGCCCCGAAAAAAGATTCCCCATCGTCAAAGCATGTGCAGTCAAATTCGTTTTCGAGCGAATATTGATAGAGCTCCTGTAATGCGCTGTCGTCCTCGATTATGTATATCTCTTGCTTCATACTCACTCGCTTTTCGGGTGGCTGCCCGTTATTGCGTACTCGACCCATTCGCCGATGTTCACAGCGTGGTCGCCGATGCGCTCGAGGTATTTGTTGATAATTATGAACATAGCCGCTTGCTCCGCCTTCTCCGGATTTTTCTTTACAAGCTCGATCAGCTCGCTCATAACCAAGTTAAAAAGCTCGTCAACCTTGTCGTCGGTGCGGTCAAGCGATCTTGCAAGCTCCACGTCGCGGTTGATATACGACTGCACCCCATCCTTTACCATTTGTATCACTATGACGGCCATCTGGGGTATGTGCACAAGCTTTTTGATATATTGCTCGCTTCCCAATTGCATTGAGATTTCGGCTATGTCCCGAGCTTGGTCGCCGATGCGCTCGAGGTCGGTGATCATTTTCAAAACGGCGGAGACCTCGCGGAAATCACGGGCCACGGGCTGCTCCATCATTAGAATTTTCAGGCAGGCTTGTTCGATGTCCCGCTCCATCCTGTCAACAAGCTCCTCTGCCTCAAAGACCTCCTTTGCGAGGCCCGCATCCCTTTCGGTGAGCGACCTGACGCTTTTCTCAATGGCTACTTCGATATGGCGGCACATCAAAACGAGCTTGTCGAAGATTTCCTTCAGTTCCCTTTCATAGCGTGTTCTTATGGACATATTTTTGTTCCTCTCTTATCCGAAGCGGCCTGTTATGTAGTTTTCTGTGCGCTGGTCTTGCGGCCTGGAGAACAAATCCTCCGTGCCAGCATGTTCGATAACTTCGCCAAGCAGGAAGAACGCCGTCTTGTCTGATATGCGGGTGGCCTGCTGCATATTGTGCGTGACGATTACGATTGTATAGTCCTTCTTAAGCTCTGTGACCAGGTCTTCAATTTTTCCTGTGGAAATAGGGTCAAGCGCACTGGTCGGCTCATCCATCAAAAGAACTTCCGGTGCGACCGACAACGCCCTGGCTATGCACAGCCTCTGCTGCTGACCGCCAGACAGGGACAGGGCGGATTTTTTGAGCCTATCCTTGCACTCTTCCCAAATAGCTGCGTCCTTGAGTGATTTCTCGACGATTTCATCAAGATTTGCCTTGCTTTTTGTGCCATGTGTGCGCGGCCCATAAGCCACGTTGTCGTAGATGCTCATGGGGAAGGGATTGGGTTTTTGAAAAACCATCCCGACCCTTTTTCGAAGCATATTTACGTCGAGCTGGCCATAGATGTCCTCGCCGTCCAGTAAGAACTCGCCTGTGATTTTGCAGCCCTCGATCAAATCGTTCATACGGTTTAGGCTCTTAATGAGGGTGGACTTTCCGCAACCGGAAGGGCCAATAAAAGCAGTGACCATGTGCGAGGGGATATCCATGCTTATATTCTTCAGCGCATGAAAATCGGTATACCACAAATTTACGTTTTTTAGAATAATTTTATTGTCATTTTCCATGATGGCCTCCCCTATGACGCTTTTATCAGTTTTGCGATGCGCGACGATAGCGCATTAATCAAAATCACCACAATCAATAGCACTGCCGCCGTGGCATGCGCTTCTCCCGGGTGCGTACCCTCTCGTGCCAGTTGGTACATATGCGCAGACAACGTCCGCCCCGTATCAAACAGGCTGTCTGGAATGCGCGCGACGTTGCCCAAGGTGAAGATTATTGCGGCAGTCTCACCGACAATCCGCCCGATGGCAAGGATAATCCCGGCCAAGATGCCGGGAATGGCTGAGGGGAGCACAATCCGAATCACCGTCCTGAGGCGCCCCGCTCCCAAGCCGAAGGAACCCTCGCGAAAAGTGTCCGGCACAGCCTTCAGGCTCTCTTCTGTCGTGCGCATAATAAGAGGCAGAATCATTATCGAAACCGTAAACGTGCCCGACACCAGCGACAGCCCCCAGCCAAGGACTCCGCCGAAAAACAGGAAACCGAACAGGCCGTAGACTATGGACGGTATGCCCGCCAGAGTTTCGGTGGTAATGCGGACGATTTTTACAAAGCGGCTGCCGCGCCTTGCATATTCTTGGAGGTATATGGCAGAAAACACGCCGAGCGGCACGGCCAAGGCCAGCGACAGGCCTACAATCATCAGCGTCCCCACCAAGGCGGGGAAGAGCGATTGGTTTTCCATAGTGAACTCAAAGGCAAAGAGAGAAGGGGTGATGTATGGTATGCCGTTGGATAATATGTAAACTAGGATAAACAGCATAACCGCCGCAGTAATCCCTATACAAAGCCATGTAAGCGCAAAGAGCATGAAATCAAGCGGCTTTCTACGCTTAAATTTTAATGATTTAAAGAAATTTGTTTTTTCTCGCATCTCTTCGTCTCCTATATCCCCGGGTCTAGGCTCCATCCTTTTTCTTCAGAAGCGAAAACAGAGCATTTATCAGCATGATGAACACAAAAAGCACAACGCCCGTCGCTATCAGTGCTGCCCTATGCTCGTCTGCGGCATATCCCAGTTCCAGAATTACATTTGCGGTCAAGGTCCTCGTGCCGGACAGAAACTCATAAGGCATCCTCAAAACAGCCTGATTGCCCGCAACCATCCTGACAGCCATTGTCTCCCCGACAGCCCGCCCAATCCCCAAGATTATGGCAGCCATAACTCCGGACTTGGCGGCAGGCAGCACTACCCAAAAGACAGCCCGCTCATGGCTAGCGCCCAATGCGACCGCACCTTCGTACAGCTCGCGCGGGACTGCTCGGAGTGCACTTTCCGATATGGATATTATGGTCGGCAGAATCATGATGCCCAACAAAATCGAGGCAGTGAGTATGCTGGCTCCGCTTCCCCCGAAATTTGTCCTGACGAAAGGCACCAGCACCACCATGCCGAAATAGCCGTAAACCACGGATGGGATTCCCGCAAGCAAGTTGATGGCAGGCTTTAGCACTTTGTAAACCGGCATTGGGCAGACCTCCGCCATAAAGATTGCGGCAAAGATACCGATGGGCACGCCGAACAGTATTGCACCTGCCGTTACATACAGGGAGCCGACAATCATGGGCAGTATGCCGAACCTCGGTGGATTCCAGGTTGGGCGCCAATCCGTGCCGGTCAGGAAATCCAAAATTCCTATATCCCACATGGCGGGCAGTCCCTGCATGAACAAAAATACGCAAATCAACCCCACCGCTAAAATAGCGGCGGAGGCTGATACTGCAAACAGAATCTTTGCGAACAGTTCTTTATAGGCGCTTATTCTTACTGAGTGTTTTCCCATCTTTCAACCTCTCCGAGGAAAATATCTCTGACCTGGTCTAATGACAGATTGTCAGTGCTGTTGCTGGGGTGTACGATTATGGCGATGCCGTCAATTGCGATGTCCAGAGGAGTCAAGAACTCAAGTTCGCTCTCCCTGAGGTCGCGGCTCGACATGGCTATGTCTGCAAGCCCTTCCCTGACTGCGGTGATGCCGTGACCCGTGCCGGCGCCGTGGATGTCGATTCTGACTCCCGGGTTGATTTCGCGGTATGCCTCGCTCAAGCGCTGCATCAGCGAATAAAGGGAGGATGAACCGTTGATTACTATCTGGCCTGTCAGTCCGCTGCCTGTATATTCAGGCGCACCTGTTGGGATAACCGGAACATAGCCCCTGTCGGATACAACAGTTTGGCCTTGAGTGGACAGGATGAAGTCAACAAAGTCCTGTGCGAGTTCGCTCAGACCATCCTCAGTATTATAGCCGATGAGGAATGGCCTTTGGATGGCGTATGCGCCGCTCAGCATGTTCTCAACTGTGGGAGCGATGCCGTTGATGCTGAGCACCTTAACCCTGTCGTCAGCCAAGGATACGCCAGTCGATGCGTAGCCGATGGCCATGGGGTTCTCAGCAACGCTTGTGAGCATGACGCTCGTACCCGGCGCAACTTCAGCTTCTACTGTTATATTATCGTTGCCGTCCACTGTAATGTCAACTATTTCTACGAGGGCACCGCGCGTTCCGCTGCCATCTTCGCGTGTGACGACGCTTATCGGGCCTGTAGTTGCAGGGACTTCGGGCTCATCTTCTTCGGGTTCATCTTCTTCAGGTTCGCTTGTGGCGGG
>WQSH01000134.1 GCA_009787995.1 Oscillospiraceae bacterium | reverse complement strand
GAAAAGGAGAACACGAACATGAACACAGACAATCCATTTAACGGCAAAACTGTAGTAGCCACCGGCAAACTCGAAAACTATACCCGCGACGGCATACAGATGAAGCTGCTTTCGCTTGGTGCAAAACCCGGAGGCTCCGTCAGCAAGAGTACCGACTTTTTGATTGTCGGGGATAAAGCAGGAAGCAAGCTGGCTAAAGCCCAAAGCTTCGGCATCACGATACTCACAGAAGCCGAGTTTGAGGAACTGCTTGCACAGGTGAGCTAACTGGCTTTGCTGGAAGGGGTGGAAACGCCCCTTCCACACATATTCCGGTACCGAACGCCGCAGGCATCACTCAAGTGGCCTCAAAATTCATTCTGAAAGGAAATATTCACAATGCTAACTATAACTGAGAAAATTACCAAACAAATTGATTCCCTGCAAAAGAAAATCGACTCACTGAGCGGGAACTATCTGACAAATACATGGAAGCGCCAGCAAGAGCAAAAATGGCGCGATACCAAAACTGAGCACCTCCGAGCGCAAAAACAAGTCCTTGAACACCTTTTAGACGAATCCCATAGCCGTAATCTCACCGACATGGAATCAGCCTTGGCAGTCGGTGCATTTTACGAAACCATGAGGGCACTTCTATCTGACAAGGAGTATTGCGATAATCGTCCACAGCACAGTTACAGCTTTCAGTTCCCATCAAAGCTTGAAGCGATGTCAAAACGGCTCAACAAAGCCGGGATATTTACGACAGACGAGCTTATCATCGCGCTCGTTGATTTCAAAGAGCTTGTACGGATTGCCGTCAAACAGCAGAATCCCACCATCAAAAAAATACGCGACATGACTTTCCATGCACGGCTGATGCAGAAAGGTGATATTCAATTCACGCCGGAAAAGCTCGCAGATCGACTTGTTGCCCTCTCAGGCATCGACGAAACAAGCAAGACATTGGAACCATCCGCTGCCATAGGATGCATTGCGGATAAAATCAAAGAGGTAACATGCCAAGTGGACTGCATNGAAATTGAAGCACATTTCAAGGNCTTGCTGAAACTGAAAGGCCACAATGTCATCGGCTCTGATTTTATCGAATCTGCACCCCATGAAATCTACGACGCAGTATTGATGAATCCTCCATTTAGCGACGAGTGCCGGCATATCCGGCATGCGTATGATTTTCTGAAACCCGGAGGTACTCTCGTCTCAGTATGCTGCGCAAGAATTTCCGATTCAGACAACAAGAAATATGACGAGTTTCGCGAGTGGCTGCACGATCAACGGTTCATGTATGAAGCCGTTGGCGAGAAGTTTGAAATGACAGGAACCAATACAAAAATCCTCGTCATTGAAAAACCGGTAGCATAAGCGCAGGTGCTTGATGCCGCATAATCCTGTTATTCTGGCTGCCTAACGGCATCCCGTTATAATTTTCATCAACAAATAGAAAGGAAATATTCACAATGCTAAACAATACTTCACTTATGGGTAGGCTCACCCACGACCCTGAGCTGCGCCACACCCCAAACGGCTCCCCGGTTACCTCGTTCTCATTGGCGTGCGAACGTGACTATTCAACTAACGGCGACAAAGAGACTGATTTTATCGACATTGTGGCATGGCGCAAGACAGCCGAGTTTGTAGGCAAGTATTTCAAAAAAGGTCAACTCGTTGCAGTGACGGGCCGCATCCAGACCCGCAAATGGAAAGATAAGGAAGGGAACAACCGCACCGCTGTCGAAATCAATGCCGACCACGTATATTTTGCCGAAAAGAAAAACTCTGATGCCACTGACTTCACAGGTAGCGGCATAAGCGAGCCAAGCTATAACGAACCCGGCTCGGATTTTTCTGAGCTTGAGATTGATGACAGCGAACTGCCATTTTAGCATAAACTACNAAGGCAAGAAGCAGTTTAAGCGATTACTCAACACTATGGCAGTGCCGGACATAATTGTNTGGCACTGCGCTTTCAAGGAGGCTCCCTTATGGATCAAAATTATGAAGACAGAAACAAATCGCAAATCATCCGNGTGGATGCCCGGAGCTGTTTTGTGGAATCAAAAAGCGATGCATTCGAGATTGGCAAAGTCCATCTTGAGTTTGCCGCTTATGATGCGACTAAACCATCGGGGCAGCGCCAGACCAACCATGTCCATATATACATCGACATACCCGCATTTCTCTGCTTGGCACATGACGCACTGGCAGGCACTCTCCACAACAGGGCCAGGCAGATGAAAGTAAACGAAGATAATTCTCCGCTTTACGAGTGCCTTGGCGGAACATCAGCGGAAAAGCTTGAGCAATATAACCGCCCAAGGCCGGATGGCAAGAGCCTATCAAGGACAGTGAAACTGATTAACGGCAAGAAAGACGGGTTTTACCTGTTTGTTGCCGACAGTGGCCCCGGTGAAGCCGATAAAAAAGGATTGATAGTCCCCAAGTTCGGCAAAACCCCGGAGAACCATGTGGCAGTTAGCATGAGTTGGCGTGCAGTCAACGAGCTCATGGTAATGACTCAAGCACATTACGGAGCATGGCTGGCAGCTAAATATGCCGCAGAAAGCGGTCGGGGCATGCAGGCACCAATTAATAAACAGCCCGCAAAGAATACATACCCACCTGCAAATACGCCTGTCCCCAAAACTGATCAAGCGCAAAGCACAAAGCAATCAGCGCCAAGTCAGGCGCGAGTTCCGCAGTTCCCGGTGCAACCCGCGCCAACGCAACGATCCGGCAATGCTGAGCGCGTGGCCGCACCAAACACTGCCGGCAGCCACAGCGACGTTGCATTTTTCTGACTCGGCTACAGCGCCTCCCATTCCGGGGGCGCTTTTAATATGCCTTGACCACAATCGATGGCAATGTCAATGTCAGTAAATTGGCAGACAAATGGCAAGCTCCATGCCGATGACACGCAAAATATTTGATGCTATAATAGTTACTGACCCCATTACTTTACATGCCATGCAGCTAAAATGGCGTAGAATAAAACAAGAAATCCCCAGTATCCTCAAATTCTCGACTCCCGATTATAAATTCTCAATTGCGCTCCGCAGGGCGCGTTAGGAGTGTGAAGTGATTATGAAATTCTGTCCACATTGCGGCGAGACGCTAACATTAAGCTCGGCACCCTTTTGCTCAGATTGCGGGAAGTCCCTCGACAAGCCGGCAGAAAGAAAGCCCCCGCATCCGGCACAGGCTGTGGGCAAGCAGCCGGGTGGCAATCCACAAAAACAAGCCCCGCCAAAGAAAAGTTCTTCTCCTGTGCGCACCGTGAATAACAAGAATATATCTCAAAAAACCCGGACACATCAAAGCAAACCGCCGAAAAGAAAAAACAAGCCGCCCGCCGGATCTAAACCGGACAAACAAGAAACCCGAGCATCCGAGCATCCCCCGCGCCCAAAACCGATGGACGAAAACTACGACGGCTATTATGATGACGTGCCGACAGCCGACAATGGACACGCCAAGGAGAGATTCGATTCGGAGCTTATAAGGCGAATAGGGTTAGTCGCAGCAGGGGCATTGGCAATAGTAATATTATCGGTTGTTGCAATGTATCTGTTGTAAACCTGGCGCATCAGCCTTGTAATATTGATATGGCATATATTTTAAGGATAGGTGATGAAAATGAGAGAGGCGTTTGGCCGGATACCCGAGCCGCTTCAAAGGCAGATACTTTACAGGCTTGGGAGCGGGGTGCTTATTTTGCTTGCCACCGTTGCGCTCATGCTCTATAACATGGATCTGTTTTCCATACTGTCATGTGCCGGCATCATGTTATTCTGCTGCACCAGTGCGTTCTTCCTGTTCCGCAAGGCTGTTTCCGGCGATTATGTGGTAATAGTCGGCGATTGCNTCAGTGTTTCATTGACCGCAATCCGGAAACGGACTAAAATGGTCACACTCAAAACCGAAGANAACCGGAAGCTTCAGGTAATGATAAAGCATAGGGCAAAGAAAATCCGCACAGGCTCCAGCGTCACGCTCTATGTNGCCTCAAATATGCCAATTTATGAAAGAGACGGGGCGCACCTTCTGCACTCGTATCTGGCAATCGAAGCAAAGGAGGGAGTATAAGTTTGAATGACATACAGGGGCTGTATGATATGCTTGACGGCATAAAGCTAAGGCTGCAGGAGAACATCGAGCCAGACGGAACATGCCGTTTCGACATACAGCACATGCATTGGATACTGCTGCTGGCAGATAAGACCCTTACGGATTCGATCGAGGCTTACCGGTCAGAATGCTGACTACCCAAACACGGTGCAACGGCTCAAGCTATACAGCTGATGCGCCGTTTTTTCGTCTATTTTTGGTATGTTATTTGGGTATGTTATTTGGTTTAAGGCAGTCAAAAATTTAATTGACGGGCAGATGCCTATGTGCTATACTTGTCGTATCAGTTTTCTTGTTTCCGTTTTTGGAATCAAAGTATCAGAGTAACAGAGTGTCAGTAGGCGTGTTGCGCCCGCTGGCACTTTTTTTGTTGTTTTCTACCCGAGATTCGGGTTGAAATAAATGAGGCAGCATGGCCCGGCGCTTGGCTGCAGGGGCTGTGCAGAAAGGAGATTAATGTGATTAAAGTACTCATCACTGACGCAATTGTTTCAAAGGGGTTTGACGGCGCACCTGCGCTCCGTTTCTCCGAAAACAACGGCGTCAACACGTCCGTCCAATTCAAGGTCGGCCAACGCGTCTACGACAGCCGGGCTGAAGGCAGCTACAGGTATATAAACTTAGCCGTCAAGGCGTTTGATACTGTCTGCAGGCGCATCGAAAAAATGAAGATCAGGGAAGGCTCGCACGTCCATCTTTTCGGCAGGCTAGACGAAGAGATTTGGGAAGACGCGGGCAAGAAGCAGAGCCGCTTTGTAGCCATAGTCGATGATATTGACTATGCCCCGAGCGGCGGAAAATC
>WQSH01000133.1 GCA_009787995.1 Oscillospiraceae bacterium | reverse complement strand
ATATCGACCACGCGTGCGTCCAAGCCATGCTTTTCTTTGAGGATTTTTGCGCCCATCATCGACCAATAAACTGCCGAGCCGCAAGAGATGATTGTGAGGTCCTTGCCGGGGACGACCTCGATAGCCTTGCCGATTTCGTATTCGTAATCGGGCGATGCATAGACATTCGGCGAACCGCCGCGGTCGATGCGGATAATCATCGGGCCTTGGAAATCCATGGACTTGCGGATAATCTTGCAACACTGGTCGGCATCAGCCGGAACGCAAATCGTGAGGTTTGGAATTGCCCTGTACAGAGCCAAGTCTGCAATGGTGTTATGCGTCGGGCCGCCTGCGGCGGTGAGGCCGGAGTGAGTGCCGATAAGGCGGACGTTCACGTCGTTGTAGGCTATGTCCGTATGGATTTGGTCGGCGGCGCGAAGCGACAGGAATGGGCCAAACACCTGCGCAAAAACGACCTGACCGGAGAGCGCAATACCCGCTGATGCGCCGACTTGGTTAGGCTCTGCGATGCCGAAGTTGAAGCAACGCTCAGGGTACTTTTTCAATAGCTTGCCGGCGGAGGTTGATTCTGCGACATTGTCCGTATATGTGAATACGAAATCCAGACCCTCTTCCGCCATACGGAAAAGTTCCTCGCCGTAGGCTTCTCGGGCGTTTGATAACATTTGGTCAAAATTAAAGGTTGATTTTACTGACATCTATCTGACCCTCCTTGTGTCTTCTGCGGATTTGAGAGCGCGCTTGAGGTCTTCGTCGCCGATTCCCCCGCCATGCCATTTATAGTCATTTTCCATGAAATCGACGCCCTTGCCTTTTACGGTGTGCATGATGATGGCGATGGGCTTCCTCCTATATTCAGGCTCCGCAGGGGGGAGGTTTTGCAGCACTTCGCAGCATTCGTACATATTGTTGCCATTGATTTCCCTGACGTCCCAACCAAATGCGCGCAGCCTTTCGTCCAGCGGGTCGATGTTCATGACGTCCTTGGTAAAGCCCGTCATCGAGACTTTGTTTTTGTCGATGACGCACACCAGGTTGCCAAGCTGATAGTGGGATGCCGCCATAAATGCTTCCCAGTTTGTGCCCTCGTTAAGCTCACCGTCGCCCGTTATGCAGAAAGTGCGCCAATTTTTCTTCTGCTTTCTTGCGCCCAGTGCCAAGCCGAGGGCAATCGGAAGGCCATGGCCCAGCGAGCCGGCCGAAACTTCGATTTGTGGGCAGTACAGGCGGTTGCAGTGCATTCCGAATATGGCTGTGTCGAGCGACTCAAAATGCTCCACCATGTAGTCCATGGTATATGCACCCATGTCGGAGAAGATGGTGTAAAGAGTTTCAGAGCAGTGGGCCTTTGAAAGCACCAGCCTGTCGCGGTCCTCCATTTTTGGGTTCATGACATCATAGTTCATGTACTTGTAATAGAGCGCAACGCTCATTTCGACAATGGACAGCTCGCCGCCCAAGTGCCCCATGCCGATGCGGTAGATGAAGTTGAGCAAATCCTTGCGTATTTTCACGCATTTGTCTTCCAGTTCTTTTACCATTTCGAGGTCGATATTGTAGTTTCTCACAGAGATAAACACTCCTTCCCGGCGTTACTCGCCGTCGAATTTATTGCAGCGGATGAGTACCTTGGGGTATTTGCCCGATACTTGCGTTTTAAATGCCTCCTGCACGTCGTTGATATCATAGACTGATGTTATGAAATCATCGAGCTGCAGCCTAGGCATGATTTGCGCGGCGCGCGGGAAAGCATAGGGGGAGACATAGGTCCCCGTCAAGGTCAGCTCCTTGTTGAAGAAAGCCTTGCAGAGGTTAAGCGGCATTTCATGGTCGTTCGGATACATTGCTACGTACATGAGCTTGCCGCCCTTTGCCATTATTTCAGGCATAATATAAGCGGCTTTGAGATTGCCGGAAACTTCGATTGCTGTATCAAAGCCGAGTCCCCCGGTAATTTCATTTGCCACTTTAATAACATCTTGGGCGGTTGGGTCTATGCAGTGATCCGCCCCATATTTTTTGCCCAGCTCCCGCCGCGCGGCGATTGGCTCAAACAGAGTGAGGTTCACTGCCCCCATCATTTTCATCATCTGGAGGCAGAGAAGGCCTATGGGGCCGCCACCGTTGATTGCCACCCGCTGCCCGATTTGCGGGCCGGCCTTGTCCATCACCCTGACGCAGACAGATACGGGCTCCAGCAGGCATGCCTTTTTGAGGCTGACATTGTCCGGGAGCTTGTAAACTTGGGATTCGTGCCAGGTGACATTTTCGGACATGCATGGCTGATTAGACTCATTGCAAAACTCACAAAACTGCTCTTGGCCGTTGACGCAATAGTAGCAAGTGCCGCAGAAATTGAGGAAATTCCCGGCCACGCGGTCGCCGACCTTGAGCCCTCTTTTCGTAGCTTTTTTGCCGACTTCGATGATAACCCCGGACATTTCATGCCCCACGCCGAACGGGACGTCCCAGTTAAAGATGTTCTCCTGCATGCAATGCGGGTCAGAGCCGCAAATAGAGCAATATGCGACCTTTATCCTGACCTGCTCATCTTCAAGAGTTGGCTCGGGTATGTCGCATACTTGAATTATGCCCCTTTCGGACTCATTTGCCGCATTTAACATGCCCACCTTGGTAACCGATACAGACTTCATGTGATACCTTCCTTTCGAAAATAATCATTGCTGGATTTTATCACAATCAGCTGCGATGTTCAAGTGAGCAAAGCGAATAAAGTTGCATTTGCCTCATGAATTTTTTGTGGCAAAATATTTCTGGATTTATCTTGACATGGTTTGGCGGCAATATTAAAATCGGCATAGACGCCGCAGTATGAAATGGGGGGAGTCGACAATGCCGAGTTACTCAATGGGGCAGCTTGTGAAAGAAGTTCGCATGCGAAAAAAATGGTCTATAGCCAAGCTTCAAGAGCAGAGCCAAGCTTTCGCCGACGAAGAGAGCGGGGCAATACTGCAAACGCTTGTTAGAATGGAGCGCAATTGGCAAAACCCTTACCCCAACACCGCCGCCGTGGTTATGGAGGCTCTTGACATGCCCGTGAATCAGTTTTTCTGCCCATATCTTGAGCAATATGATGCCAAAGTATCATACAAAATCTACCCTAACTCCAAGGCTGTGCCTCTAATCAAACAAAATCAAACCAATCAAGCAATGAAACCTAGTTTCGTCGAAGTGCTTGCTACTCGGAAAAGTACACGCAGTTTTTCGAGCAGTAATGTTGACCTAAGCACACTGTCTCAATTCTTAACTTTGGGATGTGGGCATAGAGATGATGCCCCAGCTTCTATATCTCGCACATATCCTAGTGCAGGCGGTCGCTTTCCCATTGAGATATATATTGCGATATTGCGTTCTGATGACATAGAGCGTGGTGTTTATCATTACAATGTAAAAGATGGTGCGTTAGAATTGATAAAATCTGGTGATTTTTCGCAAACTTTGCACAAATTCTATGAAAGGCAAAAACTTGAGACTGACTATCCTTGCTTGATTTTCTTTTCGCTTGTGTTCAACAGAACAATGGGAAAGTATGGGGAACGGGGCTATAGGTATGCCTTGCTGGATGCTGGGCATATGGGGCAGAACCTGTACTTGGTTGCGACTTATTTAGGGTTAGGGATTGTCGGGTTCGGACAGTCAGGAGTGAGCGACAAAGTAATTGAGGATTTTCTGGGAATTGCGAGCAGCAAGGAGAGCCTTGTCTATAGCTTTGCGCTTGGCCATCCGCAAAAATAAGTGTGAATCCTGACGATACCTTAAGTTAGCAGTCAGTTAATGCGCACAGGGGAGGGCGTTAGGTATGAAAAGACTTTTTATGCTGTTAAGCTTGATAATTGCAGCACTAGTGATTGTTGCTTGTGAGGCAGATAATGGAACAATCTATGGGCTGATTTATGAAGAACGAACTCATGAGGAGCGACCTTATGAAGATGCTCATGAGAAATTGTACGAAGAGTTGCACTATGAAGATGAATTGCATGAAGCGAAGTATGAATACGTTGAAATCGAAGGCATCAAGAGGCGCATAATGCCCCAAGGCTCCCTCACCGTCGAACATTTCCTTGAAGATTTGGCCTATATGGTCTATGTACTCGAAAACAATTTCGCCTTGCTGGATGTGGCCAGATGGGCGCATGGTGTGGATTACAGGGAGCTTGCGGCCAATGCCCGCGAGGCGGTGGTTGCAATGGAGGAGCTGTGTGAAGGGATTTTCATGGCACTTGTGCATTTCCATTTTTATCCACTTATGATAACGGGGCATTTCGATATTTTTACACCTACATCGTATGATTGGGGGATAAGCAATTTTTATGGAGGATATAGGGGCCGAAAAGCGAGGATGAACTTGGAGCTGATGCGAAGCCCTTTAGCTTACCGATTTTATGGGTCGCCGGGTGCTAGGAGCGGTTTTTACGAAGGCCGCAGGCAGGTGCTGGGATACGAGCCTACGTATAACCGCATTATGGGGTACTTCCCGGGCGGAATGTCTGAGCCGCTTCACACTGGGGTTGTCACTGAAATTATTGAAGAAGGGCGCATAGCTTACATCTTCACCGGTGCGAATATGCAAGTGTTGCGTCAGCAGCAGAGCGCAATATTCAATTTTTACCGGCAAATCAGCGATTTTGAACATTTGATTATCGACGTAAGGGGCAACTTAGGCGGCAATGCTGATGTTTTCCTTAATGTAATCGTCAGACCCACTTTAACTGAGGCAGTCGAAGCCCCCTACGTATTCCAGTTCTTTCAGGATGGGCCATATGTACGCAGATTTGGCGACATGTTGTTTTTGTCAACGACCAGCAGCGGGTATCTTACAAATTTGGAGGAATATCGTACGGCTCGCGAGGTTTTGTCTTCCAACGACCTGCCCGAATTTAATCTTGCAGATATTGAGCGGCTT
>WQSH01000132.1 GCA_009787995.1 Oscillospiraceae bacterium | reverse complement strand
CGATAAACAGAAGCTCATTGCGGAGGGCGACAGTGGGATGGGGCTGCTATTTGAGAAAACGATGGTTCAGCACGAAACCGTACACCCGCGCAAGGATGCCGCTTGGGAGGCTTTTTTTCGGCTGACCTGTGCTGTCGTGTTCAAGGGGCTGGAGGGTTCCGAGTTTGATTTTAATGATAATGAGATGCCTTGGGACTGGGAGAACCTGACGAGCGGCAGGATTTATGGGCGCACTCGTGCAAGCGGCGACGGCAGGTTCACCTTGGTTATGGAAGAGTTTGCCAGCGGAGGGGTGGTTCGCGATTCTTACCCCTCGTATTCCGAAGCTAGGGCGTCGATGCAGGCGGATTGGGATGCCTTCTACGGTGATATCCCCGAGTTTGTGGAGCCTTATGAAGAAAAGCGCTTTGATGCGGCGTACTTGCTGTGGACATATCTGATGAGCCCGCAAGGCTCTGCCAGGTATCCGATGATTTTGATGTTTGCGGGGCATATGGCGTCGCAGTGGCAGCTATGCCAGAATGCAGTTGCGTTGCAGCATGACATTGAGCTTGCGATTGGGTTGCTGCTTTGCCCGATTGACAGGAGCAGCCCCGAGGGGCAGCTTGCGGATATGTTCGACGATATAAAAAGCGAGGCTCTCATGGTCAAACCCCCGGTTCACGGCTGGGCGGTGAAGAACCTTATGAAGCACCATGACCTGCTAAAGGAATGCACTTACGAGCAGCTTGAGAAGCTGTACGAGGGCATGGGAAAATGGGCCGATTGGTTTATGGAATATCGGGATGAGGACGAGGATGGACTGCCTTCGGTTGTCCACTGCGATGAAACAGGGTTGGACGACTCGACCTTGTTTGTCAACCATGCGCATATAACGTCACCCGACATTGGCGCTTACTTGGTAATCTTGTTCGAGGCGGTCGGCGATTTGGCGAATCTTTTGGGCAAGGGCGAGGCTGTGGCAAATGCGTGGTACAAGAAGTCCAAAGATTTGCTGGGCTGCCTGGTTGATATCCTTTGGAATGGCGAGTACTTCGTGGGGTTAGTGCCCCAGACCCGCGAGGAGTTGCTCTCGGACAACATTGTCCATTACATCCCCGCTATCCTGGGCGACCGCCTGCCAAAGGGCATACTAGACAAACTGGTGGACGACTTGTTGGATGCCGAGCGGTTCCATAGCCCATGGGGGCTTGCCTCAGAAGCGATGACAAGCGACTATTTCAAGCCCTCGGGATTCGGGCGCGGATGTGTTTTGCCGCCCGCCATGGTTTTCATTTGCACAGGGCTATGGGAATCGTCGCGCAGGGATGCTGCTGTCAAGTTTGCGGAGAATTACTGCAATGCGCTCATAAAGGCGGATTTCCCATTTTTTATCGACCCCAAAAGCGGCCAGGGGCAATACCCAGGGTGCAGCTGGACTTACTGTGCATACATGATTCTTGCGCGGATGCTCAGCTCATAGGCGCAAAAAGGCGAGCGTAGCAGAGATGTTAGAGGTTTTCCGTTGAATGGGATGGTGTGGTAATGCGGCGGGTGCAGCAGGAGCGAGGTGTGCGGGTTGATAGATAGGTTTGGTTTTATCCACAATAAACTGGAGATAAAAATCCTGATTCTTTTTATCTTACGCCGCATCCCCGAGCCTATTGCGCTTGATGTCCTGGCAGAGCAGACGCTGTGCGATACTGGAATTAGTTACTTCGAATTTTCGGAGTGCGTTGCGGAGTTAATTGAAAACGAGCATCTTATGGAAGAGGACGGTAAATATTCACTGACGCCAAAAGGTATGAGAAACGGAGAGATAACTGAAATTAACCTGCCATATTCGGTGCGTGCGATAGCAGAAAAGAACACGTCTGCGCTCCGCATTGCGCAAAATCGTGATGCGATGATCAAGACTTCGCACGAAGCGGCTGCCGAAACAGGCTGCAAGGTGAGTTTGTCTCTGTCGGATGGGATTGGCGAAATTGCGGCGATTGAGTTAATAGCCGCAAACGAGAAGCAGGCTCTCATGCTGGAAGAAGGTTTTCGCAAAAATGCCGAGAGTATTTATAATAAGCTTATAGCGATGCTCATAGAGTGAGCAAGCGAGCCTTTTTTCTTGACGAGAGTTTGTGTATGATGTAAAATGTGCGTAAATCTTTGATTGGAGTGAACTTGTGCGAATAGCTGCTGTTTTTATGCCTTTTTTTGCGCTTTTAGCCGGCGTTGCAGGATTCTACATTAGAAGCTTGGAGCTGTTGTATGTTTTTGACCCCCTGACGGGACTTCCTGAGCGAGGGGCTGCGCTGACTTATGTTTTGATGGCGATTTCCGTCTTGCTCTTGGTTGCGGCAATGATTTTCTCAATTGTGGTCGCAGTGAGGCGCAAGGCTCCTCCGGGGTTTGAGAACGCCTTCGGGACTGACCCTCTGACCTACCCATTTGCCTTTGGAATAATTGGATTGGTGTGGCTTGCCGCAACTATTATGAATTTCCTTGATTTGAGGCAGCTGGGCATAATCCCGCTCGCTTATATATTTTTTTCAGCGCTGTCGGCTCTCGCCGCAATTTCAGTGGCGTATTTTGCCATTGAAATGTATCAAGAGCCGCGTCGTAAGTCTGTATTTGCCCTTAGCATTATCCCGACATTGTTCATGTGCTTTTGGCTTGTGCTGCTCTATAGGACCAATGCTTCAAATCCGATTCTTCTCAGCTATGCGTACCAGTGCTTGGCAATCATTGCATCGGCGCTGGGTTTTTACTTCACGTCCGGTTTTGTTTACGGAAAACCTGCGCCGGGAAAAACGCTTTTTTTCTATTTCGCCGCAATATTTTTCTGCTTTGTCACTTTAGCCGATGAGCACAATATGATGATTAGGGTTATTTTTGCTTCGATACTTGCCATGAATGTCCTCTATTCATCAAAGCTAATAAGAAACCTGCAGCGAAGGGGTGTGTGAGCGTACAGGCTTCTCAATGCCTACAGCAAAACCGCCCGGCATTAGCTACCTTATGAAAGTGTAACAAAATGCGCAAAAATTAAAAAATTAAGAGGATTATTCAGTTGACAAACCGGGGTTAAATGGCTATAATTAGTTGCGCCTCAGAATGCATGGTAATGCATGGTTATTATTTGCGCGAGTGCTGGAATAGGTAGACAGGCACGTTTGAGGGGCGTGTGCCAACAGGTGTGAGGGTTCAAGTCCCTCCTCGCGCACCACTGCATGATAATCCGAACCCCATACCGATTGGCGAGGGGTTTGGATTTGTTTTGTATTTTGAGTAACGTGTAGCACGCAAATGGGCGAACACTCGGTTTTGATAATCTTTTTAAACAAATTCAAAAAGCGGACACAAGCATAGAGTGCTGTCGGATTTCGCCGTATGGCGAGTATAAAACTGATACAAATGAAGATATTTGCAATTATATCGAGACCTTATGCAAAAAAGAAGGGCGGAAATACTTGTATTGTTATCATTTTCAACCTGATAACGATATGCATGAGCAAGGTTGTTATAGTGAGCGTGTGAAAGCCGATATAGTGTTATTTGACAAGCAGATAGAGCAGTTGTCTGCCGCCTTATCCGATACACTGCTAATAGTCACAGCCGACCACGGAATGGTTGACTGTGAAATCATCAAAGAGGGTACCAACTTTTCATGTTTAGATTATATCAGAATAGGAGTGGGCTTTGCTAAGATGCCGAGAGCAGTGTTTGCAGCTTGCACTTTCGGAGTGAAGCTTTCCTTTTTTTTATCCGGCGATTTGTGCTATGATATTGGCAAAAATAATAGTGGCAAAGGAAGGAGCGTGGTGACAACCGTACTCTTTCTCCGGGTCTGCATGGATATTTCGGGAAGTTCCACAAATTCAGGGATTTCAATCGTACCGACAATGTGAGCGAATGAATAAAATGATAGGGGTAGGTAGTAAACATGGCACACGGCATTTATGTATTCGGGGCGAGTGGGAGTGGCACGACCACGCAAGCAGAGACAACAAATGTTGGAATGCGATATGGTAAAGCATGAGAAATTTGTTGTTTCAGGCAGTGCCACAGGGTGGGATGAACCACTTTGCCCATACTATAACCTCGCCATTTTTATTACAACGCCAACAGATATACGCATTGAGCGGTTAAAGAAGAGTGAATATGCGCAGTTCGGAGAACGTATCGTAGAAAACGGAGATATGCGGTGCAATTACCTTGAGTTTCTTGAGTGGGCAGCAAACTATGACGCAGGTGGATTAGATATGCGCTCACTTGCTTCGCATGAGCAATGGATTGAGAAATGCCCGTGTCCGATTATTCGCATAAATGGCGCAGACGATTACCGTTCGACAGCGGAAACAATCGCCGAGCGTTTTTATACAAAATCCGATGAACTCTGGTGAGTGAAAACATATCCTATTAGTCTGAAATGCGCGAGGTTAAGAGGTTTAAATCCATACCTGATGAAATGACATATCCACAGATATTGCCAATAATATTTGATGAGTTGCAGAAATATGTGTAGATAACAGGGCAACATCATCGCACTCTGCAAGTTTAGAATTTCATTACACCAAGAAAATTCTGGATGACTATATCGGCAAAGATAGTCGTATGCTTGAAATTGGATGTGCCACAGGATGTTACGGATTCCATTTTGCCGTAAAATGTAAACAATACGTTGGTGTTGACCTGTTCCCACATCACATAGATATATTTCAGCGCAAAATTATAGAAAGCGGCATTACAAATATATCATGCCATGTTTGGAGATGCGACAAGACTTGACGGCATAGAAGATAACAGCTTTGATGTTGTTTTGTGCCTCGGACCGATGTACCACTTGCCTGCCGATATGCGGGAACTTGCTTTTGCGGAGTGTTACAGAGTGTGCAACTCCGGTGGTATTGCCGCTTTCGTCTCGTTTGCAACTACGGTATCATAGGCAGAACCATGTTTGTCAACGCCGGGACTATCAGCGCGATTAGGACTACCATGATAATTGTCGGGAG
>WQSH01000131.1 GCA_009787995.1 Oscillospiraceae bacterium | reverse complement strand
CCTGCGGGGCCTCCACAGGTGCGGCCAAGCCTATTGTCCCCAACAGGCTCTGGTGCGCTTTTCTTGTCTGCATTGTTTAATTTACAAGGTGCAGGGTGGTCTTATTGCCTTTGCCTTCAAACAGAAAACCCACTTCGCTGGATTTTGTCTCTGAACGCTAAGGATTCGGTCGGTTCGCTATTAGATTCTGCAACGATTCCTGCGAACTTCTCTTTAGATGTGAACTGCACCGCCTGTCGCTATTTATTTGTCTATCCTGCGTCAGAAGTGCCCGACTAATCTACCACTTCCTCCCCTCCTTGTCAATACCTTTTTTGCACTTTTTTTATTTTGTTTTGGTTTTGTCCACACTCTGCCGTGTGTGCGGCGATTTTTAGCGCAGTGACGTGCATTGTCTGCACCCAGCCTGTGTTTTTCGGATGCGCGCTGAGAATGTTCGTTACTCCTGCAAACCGCCCGGCATCAACTACCCATTCCAGCAATGCGTTTGCTTACACTCTTTTTCATTTGCTTTTTTTGTCGCAATGTGGCAAAATAGAGGCTGGCGCCTGAGATGGGCGTTCGGAGCTTAGGGATGGGGTATGTATGAAGAATTTTTCTCAATATAAGATGATGATGTTTTTTGCCCGCGGGATGAAGCGTTTTTTTCTATTCGCAGTCTTTGCGTCGGCTGCCGCTGCGTTGCTGGGCTTTTTGACTCCGCTTATTGTCGGCTTTACTGTTGATGCCGTTATTGGCGGGGAGGGCACTACTTTGCCGGGCCCCCTCATGCCTGCCTATGAGCATTTTGCCATTGAAGGCAACCTTGCGCGCAATTTATTGCTGTGCGCAATTTTTGCAGCTTTAAGTGCCATCCTTGGCGGGTTCTTCAACTTCGGCTCCAGGGTGAGCATGGCCAAGGGGGCGGAGGCCTTTATAAAAAAGCTCCGCGACTCGCTCTTTTCGCATACGCAGAGCCTGCCATTTGAGTGGCATACCAAAAATCTCACGGGCGACACTATCCAGCGCTGTACTTCCGATGTAGAAACTGTGCGCAGATTCGTGTTTCAGCAACTGATTGAAGTTCTTCGCACCGTAATTCTCGTTGCGGTAGCTTATAGCATTATGTTCACCATGAATGTGACACTGTCTCTGCTTATCCTTATTTTTGTCCCGTTAATCCTTGGTTACTCAATATATTTTTACAGAAGCATCGCCTCTAAGTTTCTTGCTTGCGACGAGGCGGAGGGCGAGCTTATGGTCAGGGTGCAAGAGAATCTGACGGGAGTGCGCGTCGTCAGAGCCTTTGGTCGGGAGCGCTTTGAGAAAGAGCGCTTTGACGAAAAAAACACAAACTTCATGAACAAGTGGCTCAAGCTTGGAGGCACATTGGGCTGGTATTGGGGAGTGGGCGACATCGTTGCTTATTCTCAACTGCTCGTGGTCATTGTGCTAGGTTCATATTTCGCCGCAAATGGCCATATAACATTTGGCGGACTGCTTGTTTTTATAAGCTACACGCTGACATTGATGTGGCCCGTCCGCGCACTTGGCAGACTGCTGACGGAGATGAGCAAAACCGGCGTCTCGCTAAAAAGAATCAAAGAGATTCTCGACGCCACGGCTGAGGAAGAGGACTTAGACGCCATGCATCCTCCGATGGACCGTGATATCGTGTTTGACAACGTGACATTCACATATGACGAGCACCCTGTGCTCAAAAACGTCAGCTTCACTATCAAACGTGGCTCTACGTTTGCCATTTTGGGTCCGACAGGCTCAGGCAAATCGACAATCACGTACCTGTTAAACAGGTTGTACGACCTACCCGAGGGGTGCGGCGAAATAAAAATTGGCGATGTGAATATCCAAAATATCAGCCGGGGCTATTTGCGCAGCAACGTTGGTCTGGTGCTTCAGCAAACATTTTTGTTTTCAAGAACTATTTTTGAAAACATTGATATTGCATCGCGCGAAAGGGATATGATGAGGGTGCGGGAAAAGGCTCAGATTGCCGCAGTTGATGAAAACATAATGTCCTTCGCCCAAGGATACGATACAATCGTCGGTGAGCGCGGGGTCACGCTGTCCGGCGGACAAAAGCAGCGTGTCGCCATTGCAAGGACACTCATGATGGATGCGCCGATTATGGTTTTCGACGATTCCATGTCTGCGCTGGACATGGAAACCGACGCAAAAATCAGAGAATCTCTGCGCGAGGATACATCAGGTGCGACGGTGATTTTAATATCTCACAGAATTTCAACCTTGATGACAGCCGACACAATCATGGTTTTGGATGATGGCAAAATCGCAGAAATCGGAACGCACAGTGAGTTAGTCCGAAGAAATGGAACTTACCGCAGGATTTACGATTTGCAATCTGGATACGTTGAGAACTAACTGATACATTAGGAGTGTTTTACTTGAAAGAAGATCAAGAACAAACCGGCGGTCTTAGCCTGAAAATGTGGCTAAGGCTGGTGCCTTATCTTGGCAAAATGAAAAAATCGCTAATCCTTTCAACAGCATTGATGGTTGCTTCTATCGCCGTTGAGACGGCTTTCCCGCTTTTTACCAGCTTTGCGGTCAATAACTTTGTTATGACTGAATCGACCGATGGGCTTATCCCATTTGCGCTCGTTTTCTTCATATTTATAGTCTTCGTCGGCATTAGCGTCTTGATCTACGCTCGCCAGCTTATGGTCGTTGAAATGAAAATGGGCTACATGCTGCGCCAGGATTGTTTTGTGCATTTGCAGAAGCTTCCGCTGTCGTTTCACAATGTCACTTCCGTCGGATACCTAATCGGCAGGGTCATGTCGGACACCGACAGAATTTCCGGCATGGTATCTTGGGGATTCTCGCATTTTCTGGCTAACCTCGTCTATCTGCTGTTCTGTGTGATTTTCACATTTATATTAAGCCCAACGCTCGCTTTGATACTGGTGCTCATAATACCTGCTGCCGGCATTATTGCATGGGTTTTCCAAAAGAAAATCATCATTGTCAACAGGAAGGTGCGCGAGGTAAATTCGCTCATAACGGGGGCGTACAACGAGGGGATTACAGGTTCTAAGACTTCTAAAACCTTAGTCATCGAAGACCTCAACCGCAAGGAATTTGAGAAGCTTTCTAACTCCATGAGCCATGAATCCGTCCGGGGCGCAAGGCTCAATGCTACCATGCTTCCACTTGTTGCATCGCTTGGCTCTATTGCGCTCAGTGTCGTCTTGTACAGGGGTGGGCATCTTGTCAGTCAGCAAGTGCTGGGCTTTGGCGTGCTGGCGGCTTTTATTACATACGCTGTAATGGTCATTGAGCCAGTTGTGCAGATGGCAGGCATTATGTCTGAAATGATGTCTGCGCAGGTTGGCATAGAAAGGGTGACAGGCATAATTAACGAGCCTGTGACCATCACTGACTCTCCCGCGGTGGTGGAGAAGTATGGCGACACCTTCAATCCTAAGATGGAAAACTGGGAGGAGCTTGTTGGGCGTGTGACATTTGAGAATGTCTGGTTTAAATACCCTGACGGCGAGGACTATGTGCTTGAGGATTTTTCCCTCGAGGTTCCACAGGGTACGACCGTTGCAATCGTCGGCGAGACCGGAGCAGGCAAATCTACCATGGTCAATTTGGTATGTAGGTTTTTCGAGCCTACGAAGGGGCGTGTGCTCATTGATGGGCGGGATTGCCGTGAGCGTTCGCAGTTGTGGCTGCATTCATCGTTGGGCTATGTTCTGCAGGATCCGCATCTTTTCTCAGGCACTATTATGGACAATATCCGATATGGCAAGTTAGACGCCCACGACGACGAGGTCGTTGAGGCTGCCCGCCTTGTTTCGGCGGATACTGTTGCTGATAAGATGCCCGAGGGTTATGCTACAGAGGTTGGCGAGGGCGGAGACAGGCTTTCGACAGGCGAAAAGCAGCTTATTTCTTTTGCCCGCGCGGTTTTGGCCGACCCTCCTATTTTCGTCTTAGACGAGGCTACTTCGAGCATCGATACGGAGACGGAGCTTCTGATTCAAAATGCGGTTTCGCACATGCTCGAGGGGCGCACTTCATTCATTATCGCCCATAGGCTCTCGACCATCGCCCGCGCCGATATCATCTTGGTTGTCGAGGATGGCAAAATCGTCGAGCGAGGGACTCACGCAGAGCTTATTATGGCCGGCGGGCATTATAGCGATCTTTACAAGGCCATGCGGCTTGAAGAGGCCGACAAATAGGGTTTCTTTTCTTTGCTTTTTACAAAAATCTTATGGTATACTACTGCTTAAGGGGGGATGCGTAGTATGCAGTCGCTTACTGAAGGTAAAGTCAGTAGTTTGCTGATTAGGTTCTCGGGCCCATTTTTGCTTGCAGGCATAGTTCAGATGGGGCATGGTTTGATTAATGTGTTCCTGCTTAGCTGGCTTGCCTCGCCCGCTTCGGTGGCGGGAGCTTTTAATGGGGGGCTTCTTGTATTTACCCTCACCAGCGTGTTTATGGGACTGGGCACGGGCGGGATGATTTTACTTGGGCAGTTCGTCGGAGGTAAACAAGACAAAAATGCGGCTAAGGCTGTGGGCAACACTATCCTTGTCCAGTTCGCCGTAGCAGTCACCTGTGCTTTATTTATCCTTGCGCTGGGCAGGATTTCCATACGAATACTCAATGTGCCATATTATCTGCTCGATGATGGCTTGAGCGCCGCCGGGGAGGCTTGGCGGTTTATGCGAGTGGTTGCGTTTGGAATGGTTTTCCAAACAGGCTATAATATTATCAACTCCATGCTACGCGCATTGGGCGACTCAAAAAGGCCGATGATTTTCATTGCAATATCATGTGTTTTGAACATCGGCTTTGACCTCATCTTTATCGGCGTCCTGCACATGGGCGCCGCAGGGGCTGCCCTGGGCACCGTAATCGCTCAAGTGTGCGGGTTTACGATTGCGCTTTTATACTTACTAAAGAAGAAATTCCCATTCGCATTTGGCTTTAGGGATATAAGGCCTGATAAAGACATTCTCAAAAAGACATTTAAGCTTGGCATCCCTATTTCTATGCAGATGCTGCTTAATATGCTCTCTTTCACAGTTATTGCCAGAATCATAAATGGCATGGGGACCGCTGAAGCTGCTGCCAACAGCCTTATAAACACCGTGTTTAACTTCGTTATAGTTGTGCCATCGGC
>WQSH01000130.1 GCA_009787995.1 Oscillospiraceae bacterium | reverse complement strand
ATATGGCGGAGAAGGAGGGATTTGAACCCTCGCGCGCTTTTGACACGCCTACTCCCTTAGCAGGGGAGCCCCTTCGGCCTCTTGGGTACTTCTCCATATTAACGAAACCGACACCTAAAGTATTCTAGCGCCCTTTTGAGAAAAAGTCAACAACAAATGAGGGTGCATTCCGCACTATGCACGCCCCCTACTTATCGAGAGAAATATTATCTATGCCATTTTGCTCAAACTCCTCAATATACTCATCAATACGGCTCGTCAGCTCGCTATAATTCTCCGGGCCGATTGGCTCAAAATCCATATCGCGCCTCGCCAGCTCCTCCGCAAGAATCTCGAAAAAAACAGAGTCCTCATATTCGGCAATAGCCTCATGGATACCACCATTCTCAAAAGCAGCGGACGGCCTGGCGGTGCCAAAACTTAAATCAGCCAGCGTATCCATCCCTTGCGCCGGAGCATATGAAAACAAGCGGCTCTCGACATTATCATAATCCGTGAAACGATCCGCCCCCCTAGTCGAATTGAGAATCCAATTCCCTATATATGCCATATCCAAAAGACGCCGGTACTCCAGCTCAGTCAATTCAATTTTCATAACAATCCTCCTGCCCGAAAGGACGTCTACGCAACATAGCAACCACCCATCGGCTACACAAAAACCTTATGCAAAGCTATTATAGCAAACATGCAAAAAAATTTCCACAGAAAAATTTTAATTTTCCTCAACAGCAGATTCATCCGATTCAATCAGAGCCGGCAAAACAAAAGAAATCTTCGTCCCAATCCCCTCCCGGCTTAATACCTCCATATGCCCCTTGTGCCTTGCTGCAATCCACTGCGCAATCGACAAGCCCAAACCAGCTCCGCCGGTGGCTCGAGCACGCGACTCATCCGCCCTCACAAACCTGTCAAAAACATTGGGCAAAATCTCAGGGCTGATACCAATTCCATCATCCTCTACCGACAGCCGGGCCACGGCCCCATCCTGAACCGCAACGATGGAAATATGCCCATCGGAATCAGTATACTTAACAGCATTGTCAACCAAAATACGCAAAGCCTGCTTAATAAGCGCACGGTCAGCCATAACAGCAGCAGTATCTCCGGAAACGCTCAAAACCTGAGTAGTGCCAAGCATCCGCATCTCACCGACAACCTCGTCAACGACCTCCGAAAGCACCACCCTAACCTCAAAAAGGCTAATCCTATTGCTATCGCCGCGAGCCAAGAACAGCAGCTGCTCAACAAGCTCCTTCATGCTCTCAGCCTCATCCTTTATAGCCGCAATAGACTCCACCAAAGCCTTCTCGTCCTCCTTGCCCCAACGGTCAAGCAGGTTCGCATACCCCTGAATCACAGCAATAGGCGTGCGGAGCTCATGCGAAGCATCGGAAACAAAGCGCGCCTGCGCCGCATAAGACTCATTTATCCTATCCAGCATCCCATTTATAGCCTCACCTACGTTCTTAAGCTCCTCGTGCAAATCATCCACGGGAATCCGGGCGTCCAAATGCCCCGCATCGATGCCATCGAGCCTGCCCGCAAGAGCCATCATCTTCTCATGGTCAAGCTGTCTGCCCGCCTCCGAAAAATTCTGGGCAGCACGCGCAAACTCCGAAATAGGGTCGAGCGTCTTGCGAATCACCCGCCTATCCCCCACCGTATGTGACAAAAGCATCAAAAACTGGAGAGCAAGCAAAACTATAAACGCAACTAGGAAATAACTAAGGAACACGCCGATGTGCAGCTCAACCTCATAGACCCCGCCCTCAACGCTTGCCCCCACAACATAAGTCACGCTCCGAATAGTCCCCCAGAAGCCGTCTGAATCAGCCCTAAACCCTCGAACCGTATACTCCGCTTCAAAAGGCAGAAAGCCGCTAAAAGGCCACAGCACATTGCTTCGGACAGAAAATTCCGGAAGCGAACGTGCGCTCACCCCCGCAAACTCCATCCATACGCCATCATAAGGCGGCTCATGCTCCTGTAACATTTCCATAGCCCTAATGACCCTGCCCTCGCTATGAAACGCAAGCATTGCGGCCGCGATAAAAAAAACCAGCACATTAAGCCCGAAAAACAGGGCAAAAAGACGAAAAAACATCCTGATTTGAAGCCTGTTCGTTATGGAGCTGCGGATTTTGCCCGCCGGCTCCATATTTTTGTCGAATTTACTCATCTTTAATCACATACCCAACCCCGCGCACGGTGTGTATCAGCTTTATGCCGAACGCCTCGTCGATTTTTGTGCGCAAAAATCGTATATAGACATCCACGGCATTCGTGCCACCATCGAAATCATATTCCCAAACATCTTCAAGAAGCGTCTCGCGCGTGAGTACGATGCCCTTATGCTTTAGCAAGTAGCGCAACAAGTCAAATTCACGTTTGGTAAGCTCAACCGGAACCTCGCCATAACTTACCGCATGTCGCCTTATATCCATTGAAACCCCCAATGCACAGAGCGTCTGCCCATCATCGTCATCTCTTGCACCGCCGCTCTTGCGGAGCGTGGCGCGAATCCTCGCAAGAAGCTCCTCTATTGCAAAGGGCTTCGTGATATAATCCTCAGCCCCCTGATCAAGCCCCGCCACCTTATCCATGACCTCATCCCTAGCCGTAAGCATGATAACAGGCACAGAAGAGCTGCGCCGCAATCGCCTGAGCACTTCCATCCCGCTCAGCTCAGGCAACATGATATCAAGCAAAATCAAATCAAACTCACCGGACACAGCAAGATCATAGCCCGTCCTGCCAGTAAACGCCTTCGTCACCAAGTAGCCCTCGTGGCAAAGTTCGAGTTCCACAAACCTCGCCAATTTTTCTTCATCCTCAACAAGAAGAATCTTAACAGCATCGCTCAAGCAAGTCACATCCAATTCAAATCTGTTTCGGGCGCGAATCATCGTCGTCATCATCATCGCCATCATTGTCTTTTTTTGCTTCGCTTTTTGCTCCGTTTGCTCCGTTTACCTCTTCGACAAAGCTCTTCTTAACATAATCTACCACATCAGAAGCACTGTCCATCACACTATTAACCGACTCCCGGCCAAGGTCTGCACCGCTAAAACGATACCGGACACCACAAAACAGTGAGATAACAAATGCGGGCAAAGTGACCCAAAAGAACAAAATCAGCAATATAACAAACGCAAGCACCGGAATCGCATAAAGTTGTTTGCCATCCTTAGTCCCCACAAGGTAATTTGTGCAGCTTTTGTTAAAAATATTATGACAAAACGCACTAAATCGCCTCATAACATCAGCAAAACTATCGGCCGCCTGATCTCTATTTCTTCTGCTGTCAGACGAGTGCTGCTCATTGCCTCCTGCACCTGCGCCAGAATAGAACCCGCCCCCAACGGGGCTGTCCACCTTCCCCTGCTTCTCCAAATAAACAAGCGCATCCAAAACGCTCCCATTGGAGTTTTCAAGAGCCTCCTTCGCCTCCGCATAGCTCACGCCGGCCTTCTCTCGCAAAATATCAGCCTTTTCAAGATCCGTCATGCCCAAACCCCCTCAGTCATCATAATACTTGATTCATTATAAGCCCCACATGATGAAAACGCAATTTGGCAAAGATGAAAAAAAGATTAAAATGGGTCGCCCATTTTGTGGCAACCCATTGCTTGCTATCATTAAAGCTTGCTTTAAAGTCTCGGTGCAGATGCGTGAGCGACAATCATATTTGCCCATCTGTATAAAGACAGCAGACACTGTTAATACTATGCGTAGTTGCGTTAATACTATGTGTATTGACAGGTTCTAGCCGCACAAATATGCGAAAATAGCAACCTGTGGTCGATAGCGTAAAACGCCGCTTATGCGATGTTTTCTAGCTATTGACCACAGGTTCTTTTAAGGTCGGTCAGATGCTGAGGTTCAAAACAAGCCTCTAACCCCTAAGCCCGGCTCATAACATATCCCTTGACGTCATCCCAAGTGTTGTAAACACCCTTTTCATGCCACTCCTTAAGCTGGCCGTCCGAATATCCCAGCTCACGAAGTATGTCTTCCGTATGCTCCGCAAGCATTGGCGCCCTAGTATAAGGCAGCGCATCCGCACCTTCAATACTCACGGGTGGGCGCACCATGGCACGCTTGCCCGACGGGTAATCGACCTCCTCAAAAACACCGGCAGCCCAAGCCTGCTTGTCCACAAGGACCTCCTCCCAAGTCTGGGCGATAGAGAACGGAATATCCCCTTCGGTTAGGATTTTCGTCCATTCCTCGGCAGTCTTGAGCGCAAAAGCATCGGTAAGAATTTGCACAAACTCAGCATGCAGCTTGTTCTCAGTGATACTCGCCATCGTGTAGCGCTCATTGCCGACAAGATCCTCGCGTCCAATCAGCGGCATGAACGTAGGATAAAACAAATCAAACGGCGGCATAGAAATTTGTATATGCCTGCCATCCTTGCTCTTGTAAGTGTTGTTAAACGGATTCTCAGCCGTCTTGCGGCTAATCGGGTAAGTTTGCCCCAGTCCCTCATACTGTGCGGCCTGAATCGCAATTCCCTGCACAAAAACGCTGCAATGCAGCAAATTCGTCGTCACCTTATCTCCCTTCCCTGTCTTCTGGGCATTATAAAGAGCCGTCATGATTCCCGCAGCAAGGAACATGCCCGAAACATGATCCCCAATGCCAGGGATGAGATTTACGGGCTCAGAATCCTTTTGATAAAGTGTCCCAAGCAGTCCGCCGCGCGCCCAAAAAGCCGTGAAGTCATAACCGGGCAAATTCATATCCGGCCCTGCCTCTCCAAATCCTGTAAAAGAAGCATAGACAAGCTTAGGAAACCTGTCCTTCAGGTCTTCATAGTTAAGCCCCAACTTAGCAAGAGCCTGAGGGCGCCAGTTTGTTAAGAAAATATCGGTGTCCTCAAGCAATTTGTAGAGTATCTCACGCCCCTCCGGTGCCTTCAGGTTTACGACGAGACTGCGTTTATGCGCATTTTCAAGGTCAAAAGTAGTATTTTCGTACGGGTCGCCCAAGCGCCCCTCAGAAGCGCCGTTGAAACGGACTTGGTCGCCGCTTTTCGGCTCAATTTTTATCACGTCAGCGCCAAATTCTGCAAAATAACGAGCACATGCAGGCACTGCGATAAATGTGCTCATCTCAACAACCCTTACTCCCTCAAGTGGCTTTTTTACACTCATGCAAAGTTCCTCCCTAAAATGACTAAATTATTTGATGGTGCTGGTGACCGGAATCGAACCGGTACGGGATTGCTCCCACGGGATTTTAAGTCCCGGGCGTCTACCTGTTCCGCCACACCAGC
>WQSH01000129.1 GCA_009787995.1 Oscillospiraceae bacterium | reverse complement strand
CTTTGGCTCGAAGCCTGCCGAGTTTAGAGAACGGAAGATGCAGGCGAGGCGCTCCGGCTTGTGTACGAGCATGAAGGACCCCCCCCAGCGTGTCAGGTAGCCGGCTGCGTCGCAGACATCCTCAAGCGTGCAGTTTTCTTCAGACCTTGCTGTGGCTAACCCTGTGGCGGACGGGAGTTTTCCGCTGCCGATTGTGTAATATGGCGGGTTGGAGACGGTGAGATCGTATGCGCCTGATTTAAGCAAGCTGCGGTGCTTGCGCAGGTCGCCTTCGATGATGCGGAGCCTGTCTGACACGCCGCATAATTTCGCATTTTCAATGGCCAGCTGCGCTGCCTCGGGTTGTATCTCAATTCCGTCGATGCGCAGGAGAGGGTTTTCCCAAGCGAGTATAACCGAGATTATTCCAGAGCCGCATCCCAAGTCTGCGGCCAGCGGGCATTTTCGCATATTCAGGCCTTTTGCGAAATGTGCAAGCATGACAGAGTCTGTCCCCAGCCGAAATACTCCTGTTTGTCCCTTGAATCTGGGCCCGCCGGGCCAAAGGCTGTCTATCATAGTTTTCGTACCACCAAAGCATCAAAAGGATAAGAAAAAACTGCCGCCTTTGAAAGACGGCAGCTTTTTGCTTAGTTAGCCTGCCAATATGGCGTCGACAGGGCAGGACGAAACGCATACGCCACAATCTATGCAGGTATCTGCGATTTCATAAATTGAGTCGCCTTGTGCGATAGCGTCAACAGGGCATACGCCTGTGCAAGAACCACAGGATACACAATCCTCACTGATTTTATGTGCCATGATTTACCTCCAATGAATTTGTTTTTATTTTTTCTTTCACAAGTTGTATTGTACCATGTTATTGGCAAAAATCAATAGGGAATTCGTTCTTATGCGTTTTTTTGCGGCCTGCCTATGTCAGTCCGATGGTGTGAATTTTTAAAGCTTATGTGGCCGATGCCTTCGTAGGCTCTTGCCGTGGCTTGGTCCAAAGTTTTGCCTCTGGCTGTTACGCCGAGGACACGCCCGCCGCTCGTCTGCAGAGTGTCGCCCTCGCGCACTGTGCCTGCGTGAAAAACCTCTGTGCCGTCTGGCATGCCCCCGAGGCCTGTTATTTCAAAGCCTGTTTCATATTGCTCGGGATAGCCCCCGCTTGCCAAAACTACGCAGCAGGCACTGCCATCATGCCACTCGATGTCTATTTCGTGCAGGCGCTCATCTACGATTGCCTCAAAAATATCGAACAGGTCAGTCTTTAAAAGAGTGAGCAGTGGCTGTGCTTCCGGATCGCCAAATCTGGCGTTGTATTCAACAACTTTCGGGCCGTTGGGGGTTAGCATGAGGCCGAAGTACAAAACGCCTTTAAAAGGGGTTCCTTCGGCTTGCATTGCCTTTACTGTTGGGAGAAAAATTTCGTTCATGCATTTTTCGGCGACTTCTGGGGTGTACAGCGGTGATGGACAGAAAGCCCCCATGCCACCCGTGTTTGGGCCTAAGTCTCCCGTAAAGGCTCTTTTATGGTCTTGAGACGATAGCATTGGCACAATAGTCTTGCCATCTGTGAATGCTAGTATCGTAACCTCGGGGCCTGTCATGCATTCTTCTATGATGACGCTGTTGCCGCTGTCGCCAAATCTTTTGTCAAGCAGCATCCAATCGACCGCTTCCAATGCGGCTTGAATGTCCATTGCGACAACGACGCCTTTACCCAAAGCCAGCCCATCGGCTTTGACGACAATCGGGGCTCCGTGCTCGTGAATAAAGGATTTCGCCGCATCGACGTCTGAAAAAACGCTGTATGCCGCTGTTGATATATCGTATTTTTTCATGATGCCCTTGGCGTACTCCTTGCTGCTTTCGAGCCTTGCGGCATCTTTGTTAGGGCCAAATGCCCGAATGCCTGCCGATTCAAGTGCATCGACCATCCCAAGCGCCAGCGGGTCATCCGGTGCGACCACGACGAAGTCGGCATTCTCTTTGGCAAAATGCACCATTTCACCGATATCCTTTGCGTCGATGTTGGCGCACTCGGCGATTTCGGAGATGCCGCCATTTCCGGGTGCGCAGTAAAGCTTTGATATGCGAGGGGATTTGCTGAGCGCCCAGCAAATCGCATGTTCGCGGCCACCGCCGCCTACTACTAAAACTCTCAAAATAATTGTCCTCCCAATTTAGTGATGGAATAGGCGGGTTCCTGTAAATGCCATGGCTATGCCGTATTTATTGCAGGATTCGATTACATTGTCGTCCCTGATGGAACCTCCGGGTTGAGCTATGTACTTGACGCCGGATTTATTGGCGCGCTCTATGTTGTCGCCGAAGGGGAAGAAGGCGTCGCTTCCGAGAGATATGCCGTCGGCGAGGCTCATCCACTCATGTTTCTGCTCATCCGATAGGGTAGGGGGGCGGCTGGTGAAAAGTTCCTGCCATGCGCCCTCTTGCAGAATGTCGTCAAAATCGCCAGAAATATAAAGATCTACAGCATTGTCGCGCGCCGGGCGGCTTATGCCGTTTTTAAAAGGCAGCTCAAGCACCTTGGGGCAGTGGCGGAGATGCCAGTTATCGGCTTTTGAGCCTGCCAGCCTTGTGCAGTGGATTCTGCTCTGCTGCCCTGCGCCAATGCCAATTGCTTGTCCGCCCATCACATATGCTACGGAATTGGATTGCGTGTATTTCAAGGTGATTAGCGCTATTATGAGGTCGCGCTTTGCATTTTCTGGCAATTCACTGGCAGCTGTGACTATGTTTTGCAGTAGGGACTCGTCAATTTTGAGCTCATTGCGACCTTGTTCAAAGGTTATGCCATATACATCCTTGGATTCTGTCTCCCGAGGGGAGTAATCAGGGTCGATTTCTATTATGTTATATCCTCCCTTTCGTTTTGATTTGAGGACTTTTAATGCGCTGCCGGTGTAACCTGGGGCGATTACGCCGTCTGACACCTCCGGCAGCAGCGCTAGGGCTGTTTCTTCATCGCATACATCGGAGAGAGCCGCCCAGTCGCCATAAGAGCACACTCTATCGGCTCCTCTAGCTCTGATGTATGCGCAAGAAAGGGGTGAGAGAGGTAGTCCCTCGGCAAAAAACATCTTTGTATCAACATCGCCAAGCGGCAGGCCAATGGCTGCGCCGGCGGGTGAGACATGCTTAAATGAGGCGGCCGCCGGCAACCCGGTCGCTTCGCGAAGCTCGCGGACGAGCTGATAGCCGTTTAGGGCGTCAAGAAAATTGATATAGCCCGGCTTGCCGCTTAGCACTGCGATGGGCAAGCTGCCGGAGTCTATAAAAATGCGTGACGGCCTTTGGTTGGGGTTGCAGCCGTATTTTAGCTCCAGTTCGTTCATAAGGAGGCACTTCCTAGTTTTTATTTATGATTATATCCTTTGCGTTGCCCGTTGATATTTCTGTTTTGCTCGCATATAGCGAAACCTTGTTTTCCTCGTTAAGCGCACCCCACACGGATTCGGCAAGGTTTTCGAGCCCACCAGAGATATCTAAGGCTATTGGAATCGGCTCTCCCTCGAAGGAGGGGAGAGGGTCGCCATCGGTTTGGTATGTGGAAATAAAGTGGCCTAACCCTCGTATGGGCGGTGAATACTCAAAGAAATTGCGAATACAGCAATTGGGGTCGCCGCTTGCGGATTTTAGAATGGACAGGGTGTAGCTGCCGTCTGGCAAAACCAGCCCTGAAATGCGCGGCGTGTAGCTGGGTGCGTCAGGCTCATACTCCCTTGTGCGCAGGGCGTCTTGAAAGCTTTTGCCGCTTTGCAAATGCTTTAGTATCGTATCGGTCTGGTCGCCGTTGGTCACTATGGTTTGCCCATTAAAATGCCTGACTGGATTATAGATGACTAAGCTGGGGTCGGTAAGCCTTGCGGGATCGTGCGCTTTTGTGCGGATGCCGTCGGCTGTTTTTTCAAAAACGCGGTTGCGGCTGTTCGTGCTGCGACCCATGATAAAATAAAGCAGGACAGCATAGGTGTTATCTTCGCTGCGCCCGATTATAATTCCGCGCCCGGGGTAGGGGTTATCTTTCAGCAAGGCACTTATACTATGCTTATTCATCAATTTTACCCTTAATCCTGACGACCCGGTCTTCAAGTTCGAGCCGGCGCTCGCAAAAAAGTGAAATAGCTTCGGGGAGGATTTTCCACTCCGCTTCTTCCATAACGCGACGCTGGAGTGTGCTTGGCGTGTCGTCTTCTAAGACTTCCACTGCTTTTTGGAGGATTATGGGGCCATCGTCAACTATTTCAGTTGCAAAATGCGCTGTCGCACCTGTAACCTTTACCCCATACTTCAAAACCTCCTCATGCATCTTCAAGCCATAGTAACCAGGGCCGCCAAACGATGGGAGCAACGAAGGGTGGATATTTATGATTCTATTTTCATATGCTTTAATAAGCTGTGGTCCGAGAATGTAATTAAAGCCTGCATAGACGACCAACTCGGCTTCGATATCCAGTAGTTTTTCGAGAAGGGCTTTTGTAAAACTCAGCTGATTGGGAAAAATTGTACGGTCGATGACGTAAACAGGGATGCCTGCATACTTTGCGCGCTCGTTGGCGTAAGCCTCGGGGTTTGATGAAATGACCGCTATTAGTTCGCAATTCCTGATTTCGCCGAATAGATGCGCATCTATGATTGCCTGCAGGTTCGTTCCGCCGCCTGACACCAATACGGCAGTTTTTACCATAATAAATCAACTCCTTTGTCGCTGTCTATGCAACTGCCGATAGGATGCGGCGTTTCGCCGCACTTGCGCAAGGCTGCCATAACAGCATCAGCCTTGTCTTCGCTGACGGCCATCACAAGGCCGACGCCCATATTGAAGGTGTTGTACATATCGTCTTTTGGGATGGCGCCCTTTTTTGCTAACATACTGAATATTGGCTTTGTGGGGATTTTGGGTACCTCTATGCGCGCCCCTATGCCGTCTGGGAGCATGCGCGGAACATTTTCATTATATCCTCCGCCGCTGATGTTGCTGATGCCCTTTATGTCCTTGCCAAACTCTTTTATAACGCTGAGCAGGGATTTTACATATATCTTTGTTGGAGTGAGAAGCTCTTCGCCGAGCGTGCGTCCCAGCTCGGGTACGTATGTATCCAGCCTGCCTAAATCCTCCGCAAAGACTTTCCGCACAAGCGAAAAACCGTTTGAGTGCAGGCCGGCGGATTCAAGGCCTATGATTATGTCGCCTGCTTTGATGGATTTTCCGTCGATTATATCGTCATAGTCCACAAAGCCTACTGAGAAGCCGGCTATGTCATACTCATCCTCCGGCATCATGTCGGGGTGCTCTGCTGTTTCGCCGCCAATGAGCGCGCAGCCTGCCTGCCTGCAGCCTTCGGCGACGCCCGCCACTATGCGCTCG
>WQSH01000128.1 GCA_009787995.1 Oscillospiraceae bacterium | reverse complement strand
CCCCCGCCAGAAGCGCCGGAGCCGCCAGGGCCGCCCGCAGAGCCCCCGCCAGAAGCGCCGGAGCAGCCAGGGCCGCCCGCAGCGCCCCCGCCAGAAGCGCCGGAACCGCCGGTGCCGCCCGCGGAGCCCCCGCCGGAACCACCGGAGCCGCCAGGGCCGCCGCCTCAAGGATGCGAATGTGCTGGAGACGGCACATGCCCGGGTGGGTGCGGCTGCAATAACAACGACTGCCACACCCAAACGCCAACGCCATGCATCTGCGCCTGCGCCTGCGGCGCATGCCCGTCTTATGACTGCGAGTGTGCTGCAGGCGATAGCTGCGGTAATGTGGGATGCTGCGGATATGCTTGCCCCTGCACTCGCGACTGCGGTGCTGACTATTGCGATTGCAGCAGCGGGACTACGCCAGCACCTCCGCTTGGCTGTGACTGCGGGTGCGGCAGGGATGAATGCAGTTGCACCGTACCGCCTCCCTCAAATAGCCCGGGCTACTTCCAAATAAGTGAAATATCGCACTTGTGTTTCTTGCGGCGCAATCACAATACTGATGTTTTTAGGAACCAAATATGGGAATTGGTCGATGACATTGGAAGCCCCAATGATCGCGTAACGTTTATGATTGCAGGTGAGTCCACAGCTACTATTATCGGCGCAAATCCAAGTGGGTTATCTGGAAATCCTTTTATGGGCACCCTGAGGTCGAGCGTGACTGGTGAAACAAGAACAATCTATGTGGACGTTGATGATCCCAGGGTTGACGGCGTTACCGGTTTTATAGGGCATATTGCAAGGCACTCGGTTGTCTATGGCATTAGGCTTGATGGCCAAGTGCAAGGAAGAAATATAGTCGGTGGGCTGATTGGCTGGAGTCAAAATGAAGTCAATGGAGAAGTAATATATGTGCAGGTGAGGGGCAACAATGTATACGATTTAAGCGTAATAAACACTAGCCCGACTCCGACTGGCCTAGGTTACCTGATTGGGGTCGCAAGCCCTTTTAACAGCGATGCTGTTCAGAGCAACGTCGTTAGGGGGGGGTCGTTCCCCCCAGTTTGGTACCCCCCCGGCGCAGCAACCAGCTCTGCAGTGCTGGGTGACGATTTCACGCTCTTTGGGTTTGCTGTAGAATGCGAGCCTGCGCACCCAGAGGAAAAACCGTGGAGCCCTGAGGCTGAGAGCGGAGGTGTCGACATCAAGGAGCCTGATGGCAGCGCTCCGGACGCTAAGGAGCCCGAGGACGATGGCTTGGACATCAAAGGCCCGGAAGACGATGACGACGACGATAATCCGGCCACGACAGAGCCCGAGGGTGGGGAAGACGGCAGCCCATGAAAACTTCTCGAAAACATTGTTGAAATCACTTCTGTTTATGTTATAATTGAGTGGAGCAAAAAACGAAAACATCATATCAAGAATTTGAGGAGGGACTACATGAAAATTACAGCAGCGGTAACACGAGAAAAAGGCAAATTCAATTTCGAAGAGGTGGAGCTTGCGGAACCGCAATCGAACGAGATGCTCGTTAAGATGGTGGCATGCGGCATTTGCCACACGGATATTGCTGTCATAGAGCAGTTTTTGCCGATTCAGTTCCCCTATGTCGCAGGACACGAAGGTGTTGGGGTCGTTGAAAAAATTGGATCCGGCGTGGTGGGGTTTGCACCCGGCGACCGCGTAGCTATTACGTTCCCAAGCTGCGGCAAATGCGAAAATTGCCTAGATGGCAGGCCTTACGCTTGCGAGACCAATTTCCAATGCCTTTTTGGAGGCAACTATAGGGATGGCACGAAGCGCATGAAAGGCAAGGACGGCGTCGATATAGGGATTATGTTCGGTCAAGGTTCTTTTGCGACCCATGCTATCGTTGATCAGAGCAACACCGTCAAGGTAGATGTAGCTAACGACGACGAGCTGGCAAACCTGTGCTCGCTGGGCTGCGGCATACAGACAGGTGCAGGTGCGGTGCTCAACCGCATGAAGCCGCGTCCAGGCAAGTCAATAGCCATTTTCGGCTGCGGCACGGTGGGCCTTGCCGGAGTCATGGCCGCAAAGGTTGCGGGATGCACGACTATAATCGCTGTGCATGGGCGCAGGGGGAAAGAAGAAGCTCTTGCATATGGTGCGACGCATACCGTGCACGGGCGTGAAGACGACATAGTAAAAAGGGTTCTGGAAATAACTGGCGGCAAGGGCGTTAATTTCGCTTTGGAGTCCGCAGGCGTGCCCGATATGGTCTTGACTATGCTTGACTGCATGGCCAGGGAGGGTGTCGCTGTCCTCGTCAGCGTCACAGGCCCGGCTACCATACCTGTCGAGCTTGAGCGTCAGCTGATGAACCCCTCGGTGACGCTCACGGGGGCTGTTGAGGGCTGCTCGAATCCAAAGGTATTCATCCCTGAGCTCGTTAAGCTTTACAAGTCGGGTCATTTGCCGATTGACAAGCTCAACAAGTTCTATGATTTCAAAGATTTGGACAAAGCTTTGAAGGATTGCCACGATGGCGTCGCTATAAAGCCAATCCTCAGGTTCTAAGATTAGAAAAGCTTAACTAAATACGATTTAAAGGGCGGCCTCCCAGCAAAATTAGCGGGGAGGCCGCTCTTTTTTTATTGACAAGCATTTAAAGTTATGCTAAGTTATATAAAGTTAACGTTTGTAAACAATAAGGAACGATAATGAACGAGCTTGAAAGACTTCGACAAATTCACCGTTCGCTTTCTGATGTCATATCTCAGATGGAAGCGGAGCAGCGGGAATCGCCAAGTTTAATTACTAAGACCGTGCGGCTTGGTGACGCACGGAGTATGGCCATTTTGGCCGCTATAGACAGTGCCGGGGGTTCAGTGTCGAATGTGGAATTTGAGAGCATTCTCGCTAAGTTTGGGAGAACTCTCAGGGGTGCTGGCGGTTTTTTTGGCGGTGCCGGCGCCAGCGTTCGACGGGAAGATGGGAAGCTTGTTATTACAAATGCCGGAACGACGACGCTTGAAAAATGGAAACAACGATATGGCAACAAGTGGTTGGAGGATTTAGTGACACCAGAAGCATTGGGAGACCGGGCTTATCCGGATAACTCCCGAGTCACTTTTCGGGCTTAGGCCTCCTATAGCCGTTTGCTTGAGCTGAAGGAGGCTATGTTTGAAAGGGAAGGTCTTTCGAATGGAGGCATTTTGGTATGGTAAAGATTTGGGGCGGCTACGACAGGAAGGCCGCAAAAGCAAGGGCAGCAAAGAGGCAGGCTGCAAAGGAAGAGGTCATAAATGCCGAAAAAAGGCGAGGAGCGGGGGAGCATACTGACAGAAGCGGCCATGGAAGCATGAATTTTGAAACATATATGCAGGAGTACAATGAAAGCAATCCGGGTTATGGCAAGATTTCGGCAGTGGTTGATGATGAACCAAGCATGAATTCGTACGCAAGAAAGCAGCGAAGTTTGAAATTTTTGACCCTATAAAACGAAAAAACACAAGGCTGGCAACCTTGTGCTTCTATCTGCATTGTATAGGATATGGGCGGCTGAAGAGCCGCTTTTCTTGTTATCAAAAACAACTTTCTTTACTTTTTAGGGTGGCGAAAAAACACAACCCAGCCGCATTACGCCGAACACGGTTGGGCTGCATTTATTTGGATACGAGGAAACGGGAAACCAGTGAGTGCGAAAGAATTAGTTCGTCATCAGGCGCAAAACGCCTTGAGGTGCGGCGTTGGCCTGTGCGAGAATAGCTGTTGAAATCTGGTTGCGCAGATTGTTGGCTGTCTGGGAGGTCATCTCCTGCGCCATGTCGGCATCAACCATGCGGCTTTGGGCGGAAGCTGCGTTCTCAGCTTGAATTGCGAGATTCTGGGCTCTGAACTCAAGCCTGTTTTGCATGGCCCCCAGCTCTGCGCGCTGCATGGACACGTCATTGAGCGCATTGTCTACCGTATTGATGGCAGTGGAGGCATTTTCTTGGCTGAGGACGTTTACCCTGTCTGCACCTTGCCCATCCACAGCGCCAAAGGCTTCATTTGCCGCCTCTCCGGCAAGCCCCAGAGCCTCTGAGGTCATTGGGTTTATCGAGATTTCCATGGTGTCGCCATGGTTTGCACCTGCCTGAATTGTCAAGCCATCGGCATAGGAGCCGTCAAGGAGCTGCATGGTGTTGTATTCTGTCGTCTGAGCAACCTGATCGACGTTCTCGATTAGCTGTCCCACCTCGGAATCGATGACACGGCGATCCATGTTTTGGTTTGTGCCGTTAGCGGACTGTACGGCGAGCTCGCGCATACGTTGGAGGGAGTCTTGAATGTTCTGCATCCCGCCTTCCGCTGTCTGAACCAACGAAATCGCATCTTGGATATTCCTGCTGGCTGTATTTGTTCCGCGGATTTGAGCCTGCATCCTAGAAGAAATTGAGACAATAGCCGCATCGTCTGCGGCTCTATTGACGCGCCTGCCGGAGCTTAACCGTTCATTGTTTTGTACAACGTTGTTATTGTTTATGCCAAGTTGCCTGTGAGCGTTTAAAGCCATGTTATTACTGTTAATTCGCATTACGTCACTTCCTTTCGCCTGAACCTAAGCAGACCGCGCCACCCCGATGCAAGCCTATTTGTAGTTTATAGTAAAACCTTTGTGTTCGTTGCGAGCACGAAACACGTATATATTGACATATTTGATAGTATACACAAGTTATCGTCTTTTTTCAAGAAAAACTTAATAGAATTTAGCCGATTAGCTAAATTTTTGTTACAGGGCAGCTTATCTGGGCAATAAATTGACCGGTAGCAGCAGGTGGTTTGCAGGGGTGCCGTCTAGTAACAAATTTTTTCGAGCTCGATGGCCGCAGCCACCGAGCTCGAAGTTTTTGCTTATGCTGCTAGTAAGGAACTACTGGAAGAGTTATGGTGATTGTCCTAGTGTCTTCGTTCCAGTCAACCGTCGCATCCATGGCTTCAGCAACGAACCTGAGTGGGACATAGGTTCTTATGCCCATAATCATTCCGGGAGTTTCGATTTCAACGACTTCCCCATTCACCGTGGGGTAGTAGCTTCCGATGGGCAGCACGACAGTCGTGTTGCCCCTAATCGCAGTGACAGTTTCCGTAGCCTCGTGCCAATCCACATTTGCACCCAGCGCTTCAAAAATCACCCTGAGCGGTACGAGCGTCCTTCTGCCGATCACCTGTGGGGGCGAGCCGTCAAAATCAAGGTAGCGCCCCTGGAAAAGGACTGCAATCTCGTTTGCGGGAGGGCGCGGGCCCGGATCTGGCGGGGGAGTGGGGGTAGGTATAGGCATAGGCGCAGGTGGCGGAGCTGGAGTCGGAGTTGGGGCGGGCGCAGGTGGCGGGGTGTAGACATCTTGAACAAACAGCGCCTGTATTGTTCTGTTTGAATATGCCGCAAACTCGTAGGCTGGGTATGTGCCTACAAGGTAGCCGTCCTCATACCATCCACTAAAAGTCCATCCGTAGTATGGCGTGGCGTATAGTCGCACCCAGTCGCCTTGCG
>WQSH01000127.1 GCA_009787995.1 Oscillospiraceae bacterium | reverse complement strand
CTCCTTTCGAATTCTGCCCATTTTTGGGACTTTTAATTGGGAAACACAAGGCTGGGGCCTTTTTTGGCCCCTCCCGGGGGCTTCCGGGGCGCAAAAATAGCGGCATTTTCATGCCGCCGCAGATACGCTATCTTGATATTTTGTTGAAAAGTTTTTATACCATATAATAGCATCACTTCTAAGAAACCCAAATTGAAGCGAACAAGGGGCTTTCGGAAGTGTCATATATACTATATATAATGTATAGCGTTATTTAACCTCAAAACGCCCAACTAATAAACACACAAAAAAATTGACACAAGCCCCCCGGAAATTCCGGAGGGCTTGCATTAGGTTTGGCGTATGAAGCTTTTTGCGCTACGCTACCAGTTGCGAGGTTGGGTTATGTCACAATGACGGGTTCAGCACTCAAGAAAGGTGCGCCCGGTGTCCACTGAGCAGCGACATATCCGGGAGGCAACAGCATACCCGGCACGAACCCTGTGCTGTTGACTATAACCATAGTCGGGAGGAATGAGCCTCGCTCGAACACTGCGGAGAGCCTCACTTCAGAGCCCCATGCGAAGACCCTAGTTTCGCCTGTCACATTATTGACAGCCGTTACAAACTGTGAATGGAAGTTTCCGGTCACAGGATTCACTACGAGGAGGGCATTCCTCAACGTGGTGAACAGAGTCTCAGGCTCCGTGCCCGGCACTGCGAAGAAGCCCTGGCCGATGATTGGCACGCCTGGCTGGATGGGGACTTCGCGAACTCCAATTATCTCGTCCACAAAGGTGCCATCAGGCTGAAGCACTGGCGACACTACCTCGAGAGGAAGCATGAAGTGCGTAGGAGACCACCATCCATACATATGACGGAGACCATTCGCCGTAGCCCGCATGTTCTGGAATATCTCGTTGTCAAGACGCTCTAAAGCACCGAGCTGCCTAACTGAGAACCTGCCATGCTCATCAATCTCGCTTGTCCTGAGGAAGAACCCAGCGCCTCCGGCACCCCAAATCCAGTTGGAAGGCTCAGGGCCGGTGCGCGCAAAGATATCCCAACCCGAGATGACGCCGCCGCGGGCATCAGAAGCCCAGCGCAATGGGACGTTGCTATTTCCGGGAATGTTCACGAACCCGCCGGTCCTATCGCCCAGGAAGACAACGTTGTCGAGGAGCAGGTCTGGCTGAATTGCCGGAGCACCTATCCAAAGAGCAGTTATGACGGGAGGTACGGCAAGGCCCCTGTGCTCGACCACAGCAATCATACGATTGGTGTCGGCAAATCCGTCTGCGGAGAAGTTCGCATTCCCCAAAATGGGACGGTTTCTGTCCAAACTCTGAACTACGCCGATTCTGCCGGAAACGTTGGAACCGGTTTCAGCAGCATTCGCATTTCTGTACGTTACGAAGAAGTACCTTGCGTCCGGAGCAAACTGAAGATTCCTGCCGCCGCCAAGTATGAGGCCTGATTGATTTGGCACAAGACCTGTCCTGCCTGCGCTCAGCGACACAGTCACTAGTTCTGTGGTCCCAACTGGGATGGGAGGAGCAGGAGGAATGGGGGCGTTTACGGTAGCGTTTGCAGTTGCAACGTTGCCCCTGGCAAGTGACGGAGGAGTTGGGTTAAGACCAAACAAATCATCCGGATTCGATGGAGTCGCTCCATTTACGTAAGTCCAGTTCATGCCAAGCACCGGATTTGGTACCAGCCTTATAACTGCACCTATGGTAGCGCCCTGGAGATTTATCATGGCTTGCAGAGTCTGTGGAACCTGGATCTGCGTTGTACCGCCAGCCCCATCAGGCACTGTCATGAATCCGCCGGGCTGTACCGGTATATGGTCGCGTGCGGTCATGTTGATGGTAACCGGGGTTGCCGAGTCAGGATGGAAGCCGGTTACTGTTTGAATGGGACGTCCGCCCGGTCCTGATGCAACGCCATTGCTTTGGACAATCAAGAGATCGCGGTTGCGAGCCTGATATGCCCCTGCAACATCGACGACGTTGTTAAACTCGTCAAGCAGCACTGTGAGGTTGGGCGATCCGAGGCCCGCTATCAGCGACGCGCGTGCAGCTTCCGGAGTCAAAATCATTGCTCTCGAGTAGCTGGTGCCGCCAATGGTCATCGAACCTGTCGAGGTAAGGCCTGTCATCGGAGTCACAGCGCTGAGTGCGCCCGTAACGACTTCGGGGACAGCCATTGCGCCAAGAGCCCATGTGCCGCCACCGAGTGCGGGGGATACCAGCACGGAGTCGCCGACTGACAATTCCCTGAGCGCTGCGAAGTATGGGCTAGTCGGGCCTACGGACAAAGATGTCGCAGAGCCGAAGCCGCCAGTGCGGATAAACGGGCCTCCGGCGGGGTCGCTGACCCATGGCTGAGCGCCTTGAAGGCCTGCCGCCGCCCTGTCATGGATTTTCGTGGTAACGGTCACGGAGAAGGGGGACGTGGCAAAAATGCGCGAGATGTCCGTCCTGATGACCGTGATTGCGCTGATGTAGTTCGTCGCCTCATCCACGAACACCTCTACCAGCACGCCGTTTCCGGTGTGGGCCTGAACCCTAGCATTGAGGGATGCGCGTGTGAGGGGGCCTAGCCCCATGCCGCCCGGGTTTACGCCACCGGGCACAATCGCCCTGTTTAGCGTATTGAAACGTTCGCCGGTTATAATCTGCCCTGCAGCGGGGCCGAGGAAGTTGAGGGCATTAAAAGCTGCTGGAGCAGGAGCTGCCACTGCTGCAGCTGCGGCCGTATCGAAAGGCTCCGGCACATAGTCGAGCGTGCCTTGAACGAATACGGGAATCTCGGTCCCAACAGGGCCGATGCCGAGGCCGCCAAGCGCCGCAGGCACAACGAAGCCAAATGGGTCGGCGGTCGTGAAGGTAGCGGCAGCTTCCCTGTTGCTGAGGACAATCTGGGTGCCCCTGAGCGTGTATCTATCAGCCGGGCGTCCAAAGACGTCCCTCTCAAGGCTCCAGCGCAGGTTGATTGGGGATTGCGTAAAGACCCTCCTGTAGATGGTCTCGAGGCCAAGCTGGTCGCCGAGTGCGGGGAATGCGCCCTGCAGCATGACCGGGACATAGTCCTGGCGGTCTGCGCTCCAGTTGACGTAGCGCAGGCCCACGGGGCTGTGCCTGGTGTTCAATGCATTGTAGGCATAAAACAGCACCATTTCGCGGGTCGCAGGCTGATGATGGTCGACATCGAAGACGTCGTTGCGCAGTATGCGCCAGCGCGTGCCGTCGACTACGGAGTTTGCCCTGAAGTGGGTTCCCTCGTATTCGCCGTTTACGCCGAAGCCCACAGCGCGCAGGAACATGACCGCAAGCTGTGCTCCGGTCACTTGGCCGCGCGGGCTGAACAGCCTTGCTTCGGAGTCGGTGCCGACTACGATGCCGCGCTCATGCAGGTATGCAATCGCTCCGGAGTGGACGTCGAGGTAAGGGTCTCCGTCAACATCGCGGAAGCCGGTCATGCCGCGCGGAAGTGAATCTGCCACATCCGGGCCGAGCAGGACGCGAGCAACTATCGAAGCGGCTTCAGCGCGGATAATCGGGGTCTGAGGGTCGAGGACGCCCCCGTCATGCCCCCGGACCACGCCGGTCGCCGCAAGCACGTCTAGTGCTATGAGCACGTCGCGGTGCTGCGTCACATCCTCAAAGTCTGCGAAGTCAGCGGCTGCATTTATGTCGTCGCCGTCGTCTGCGACAGCAAATGGAATCATCGCAAATGACAAGACGAGCACAAGCAGCACCGCTAGGGTTTTCTTGAGTTTTCTCATGTAAACTCTCCTTTCGAATTTTGCCCATTTCGGGACTTATAATTGGGAATTATCAGACCTGGACTATTTTAGTCCAATTTAATTGGATAAAAATAGTCCAGATATCAAGCGGCGCAGACACATGGGCATCGGCACGAATTTGTGCCGATGCCCGAAATTGCCCCAAACTTACCCAAACTGTGCCCCAAAAAAAATATGCTTTAGACAACCGCCCCCTTCATAAACTTGCCCATCCTGTTCGCCGCCTCGCGCTGCATTTTGTCGGTGACGTGCGCATAGGTGTCCAGGGTGAACCCCGCCGAGTAATGACCCAGCATGCTGGACAGCGTTTTTATGTCCACTCCGTTTTGGATGGCCAGGGTCGCAAACGTATGCCTCAGGTCGTGAAATCGGATTTTATCCAGCCCTGCTTCCGCCAGGAGTTTCTTATGCAGTCGACCCACGGAATCGGGGTAGTACATCCTGCCTGTTTTTGGGGAAGGGAACATGTAGGGGTTGTCCGGATGGAGTGCGTGTTCGGCGATAAGCAAATCGACTGCTTGCTTGGGGATTGCGATCGTGCGTATGGAGTTTGGAGTCTTGGGCGTGCTGACAACCAGTTCCCCCTTCCTGCCGGCGACTTGCTTTGTGATGGATATGGTGGAGTTTGCGATATTTAAATCGCTCCAAAGCAAGGCCAGGAGCTCGCCCCGCCGCATCCCGGAGCTCAGCGCCAGAAAAAACATGGGCAGGACGTTTCGCTCCTCAGCCACTTTCAGGTATTTGCCAACTTTTTCCGGCGGTATGACTTTCATTTCAGTCTGTTCCCTGGGCGGCAACTTGCATGCGTCGATGGGGTTGTATGGAATCCTCCGCTCCCTCACGGCGTGTTCGAGGCACTGGCGAAGGAGCGTGTGGATGCTGCGGATTGTGTGGCTGCTCAGGCTGAGCTCGGTGGTATTTTCGTACCTCCTCACGCGCCCGGATTCCCTTATGCTGTTATACATCGTTTGAATATCGTGTGAGGCTAGTGTGCCCAAAGTGATTTTTCCAATGCTGGGATAGATGTGGTTCCGCATCAGGCTGTCATATGAGTCGGCGGTTGAGCCTCTGATCATCGGCCTTGAATACGTTTCAAACCATATGGTCATCCACTCGGCGAGCGTCAGCCTTTCGGGGTGGATGCAGCGCTCCCGGTTGAAGTCGCTGATTGCTTTTCTTAGTTTTTCTGAGACTTCGTCATAAGACTTGCCCATGACGCTTTTGCTAATGATTTTTCCAGTTTCGGGGCTGTGGCCTGCGCTGAAACGCCCTTCCCATCGCCCGTCTTTCCGCTGCCTGATACTGCCTTCGCCGTTTTTTCTTTTTTCTGTCATCGTTGTTAAATACCTACCTTTCGCATATATTTCAACGATACCACAGCTGCGCAATGGCAGATTTGTACCGCAATTTATGCGAAATTTGCTTAAACGTAGTCAAATCATATGGGGCAGAGGGGGGCATTTCGCAAGCCACAAGCTCCCAGACGATTCGGTTGCCCCAGATAATTGCCAATCTCCATACGCAAATTTTGCTATGCCGCTCGCACGATTTCCAATAATCGTTTTGAGCCGTTTTTTGTAGAAAAATCACCGTAATTTTCCCTGATCTAGGCGCCGCAGCAATATTTCAGTAATATTACAGTGCGACAAAGGCTATTGACGTTGCTTTTAGGCTGTGTTAACATTCCTGCTGTAGAGGAAGCCTTGTGTTTCCCAATTAAAAGTCCCAAAAATGGGCAGAATTCGAAAGGAGAGTTTACATGAGAAAACTCAAGAAGACACTGGCGCT
>WQSH01000126.1 GCA_009787995.1 Oscillospiraceae bacterium | reverse complement strand
GGGGCGGTTACGGTGGGGCAGAAGGGGAAAACGCTAACAGATTTTGCCCTGCTAAAAGCGGCGGGCGCCGTTGCGCTATCCGACGATGGAAACCCAATTCAGAGTGCCGATGTTATGCGGCGGGCTATGCAAAAGGCGAACGAGTGCGGGATGGCAATAATCAGCCATTGCGAGGATGATGAGATGGCTAGGAATTATGGCGTGAATGAGGGTGCAGTGTCGGAAGCGCTAGGACTCCCGGGGCGCCCTGCCATAGCTGAGGAAATCATGGTTGCAAGGGATGTAATGCTTGCGGAAGAAACCGGAGCGAGTCTGCATATTGCACATGTGAGCACAGCCAAGTCGGTAGAGATAATACGCATGGCGAAAAAAATGGGAATCGCAGTCACGGCAGAAACCTGCCCGCAGTATTTCTCGCTCACCGAGGATGAAGTGCTCAGGCAAGGTGCGCTGGCTCGGGTAAATCCGCCGCTCCGGACGGCGCGCGACGTCGCCGCAGTCATAGAAGGGCTGGCGGACGGAACTATTGATGCGATAGCGACCGACCATGCCCCCCATTCGAAAGAGGAGAAGGCTTTGCCGCTGGCAGATGCGCCAAGCGGGATGATTGGGCTCGAAACCTCGCTTGCGCTTGCGCTGACACACTTGTACCACACGGGGAGATTCAGCTTAGATGAAATAATTGCCTTAATGTCAACAAATCCGGCACGGATTTTTGGCATTGACGCAGGGAGGCTGGGTGTCGGAGCATGTGCCGATATCGTAATCTTCTCACCGGACGAGCAGTGGACAGTCGAGCCTCAAAAGTTTATGTCTAAGGCGCGAAATACGCCATATGCGGGGATGCTGCTGTGCGGCAGGGTCAAGCATACTATTTCGAGGGGCGAAATATACTTGCGGTCGCAAATAAGGAGGAATTGATGATGTCATTTGATAGGTTACAAGAAAAAATTGATGCCATGCAAAACCCTACGGTTGTTGGTCTTGACCCAGACTTGGGGAATATCCCGCCGCAAATGCTTGAAAAGCATGTCGCCGAAAAAGGGGAGACGCTTGAGGCTGCGGCGTCGGCTGTTTGCGAGTTTAACTTTGGGCTCATCGATGCGCTGTGCGACGTCGTGCCTGCCGTTAAGCCCCAGTCGGCGTTTTTTGAGCTCCTTGGGCCTAGCGGGGTTTTGGCGCTCAAGCAGACTTGCGATTACGCAAAGGAGAAGGGGCTGTATGTCATTTGCGACGGAAAGCGCAACGATATTGATTCTACTGCGCAAGCCTATGCAGGAGCCTACTTGGGTACAGTCAAGGTTGGTAGTGCGGAACTATTCCCATTTGACGTTGACGCATTGACAGTAAGTGCCTATCTGGGTTCAGATGGGATAAAGCCTTTTATAGATATGTCCGCAAAATATGACAAGGCTGTGTTTGCGCTTGTCAAGACTTCCAATCCGTCGTCCGGAGAGCTTCAGGATAAGCGCATCGGCAGCCAAACCCTTTATACGGCAGTTGGCGATTTAATGCAGGAAATTTCTGCCGGGACTATCGGAAAGTATGGCTACTCTCGTGTCGGAGCGGTTGTTGGGGCGACTTACCCCGAAGAAATGGAGTTTTTGCGCGATAGACTAAGGAGCACATTCTTCCTTGTGCCGGGTTATGGCGCACAGGGCGGCTCGGCGGCGGAAGCGGCTAAGGCGTTCGATAAAAATGGGTGCGGAGCGATTGTAAATTCCTCGCGAGGCATTATCGCCGCATGGAAAAAAAGCGGAGGCGATTACCAAAGCGCCGCAAGGGAAGAAGCGCTGCGGATGCGCGATGAGCTGCGCAATGCGATTGGCAAATATTAACACTCACGAGTGTAAGTTATCAAGTGTAAATTGCAAATTGCCCAGCAGGGCGCGAAGGTTGGCGAGCTTCTCGCGTTCTGCGCCTACTACGCTCTCGGGCGCTTTTGCTATGAACTGCTCGTTGGACAGCTTTTTCTCAAAGCGTTCGATGTCTGCCTTGGCTTTTCCAATCTCTTTCTCTATGCGCTCGCGCTCCTTTGCGACATCGACAAGCTCGGCGAGCGGTATGAACAACTGCGCATCTCCGGTAACCACGGAGACTAATCCGCTCAGGTCGCATGGGGCGTTGCGCTGTATAGTCACCTCGCCGGCGTAGGCCAGCCTGCCGAGGTAGGTACGGCCCGCCTCGAACACATCGGGCTTGTCCGTGACTATGGTGAGGCTGGGTTTTCTGGACGGGGGCACGTTCATCTCTGCGCGGCGCGCGCGCACGGCGCGGACCGCAGACATGATGGACTCAAATCCTGCTTCGTCCTCTGGGAAGCACAGAGCCTCAGTGAATGCCGGATAAGTCCGAATCATCAAAGCGGAAACGTCGGGGTCTTCGCCATGCGGCAGCGCCTGCCAAATCTCTTCGGTAATAAATGGCATGAAAGGGTGCAGCAGCGTGAGTGTCTCCGTCAGGACGTACAGCAATACCTTCTGGGCGCGAATGGCGCCGTCGTCTTCGCCTCCCGAATCCTGGCCGCCCCCTGCCCCCTGAAGGCGCGGCTTGGTCAGCTCTATATACCAATCGCAGTAGCTGTCCCAAATAAAATCATATATCTTCGCCGCCGCCACGCCCAGCTCGAAGTCATCCAGATTTTCGCAAACCTCGCCCGCAAGGGTGTTCAGCTTCGACAAAATCCACTTATCCTCAAGCTCAAGTTTCTCCGGCAGCTCGTTATGGCCGATGGTCAGGTTCATCATGACAAAGCGGCTGGCATTCCAAATCTTGTTTGCAAAATTGCGCATGGCCTCGCAGCGCTCGGGGTAAAAACGAGTGTCGTTTCCGGGGCTATTGCCCGTGACGATATTAAAGCGCAGGGCGTCAGCGCCATAGGCTGCGATTGCTTCAAGCGGGTCTACCCCATTGCCAAGAGACTTGCTCATTTTGCGCCCATCGGAGTCGCGGATTATGCCATGTATGAACACGGTATGAAATGGCGCTTCCTTCATATGCTCCATGCCGGAGAAAATCATGCGGGCTACCCAAAAAAAGATTATGTCATAGCCGGTTACCAGCACATCAGTCGGATAGAAGTAGTCTAAATCTTCTGTTTTTTCAGGCCATCCAAGAGTGGAAAACGGCCAGAGCGCAGACGAAAACCATGTGTCCAGCACATCCTCGTCGCGCTGTATGTCAGGACTGCCGCATTTCTCGCATTTGTCGGGGTCTTTGCGGCTGACCGTGGTGTGGCCGCAGGCGCAATACCATGCCGGGATCCTGTGCCCCCACCACAATTGACGTGAAATGCACCAGTCCCGGACAGTGTCCATCCAGTGCGTATAGATTTTGGCAAACCGCTCCGGAACGAACTTGACCGTCCCGTCATCTACAACCTCGACGGCCTCCTTTGCCAAGGGTTTCATTTTGACAAACCATTGCTCAGACGTTAACGGCTCGACAATCGTTCCGCAACGGTAGCAGGTCCCGACGTTATTCGTGTGCTCTCGGGCGCTGGAAAGCAACCCGAGTTCTTCCAAATCGGCGAGCACCGCCTTGCGGGCGTCAAAACGGTCGAGCCCATTGTATTTGCCGGCATTGATGATTTTTGCACTTTCATCAATGACAAGAATCTGCTCAAGCTCGTGACGCAGCCCGACCTCAAAGTCGTTCGGATCGTGGCAGGGGGTCATCTTGACACAGCCGGTGCCAAACTCCATGTCCACATAGTCGTCGGCGATGATGGGGATTTCGCGCTCCATGAGGGGGAGTACGATGGACTTTCCGATTAGATGCTTGTAGCGTTTGTCGTCCGGATGGACGGCGACGGCGGTGTCGCCGAGCATCGTTTCCGGGCGAGTCGTTGCGACTACAAGAAATTCATCCGAACCCTTGACGGGGTATTTGAGATGGTATAACAGGCTCGAGCGCTCCTCGTGCTCGACTTCCGTGTCCGAAAGCGCCGTTGTGCAGGCGGGGCACCAGTTGATTATGCGGTTGCCTTTGTAAATTAGTCCCTTTTCGTAAAGCGAGACAAAAACCTCCCGCACTGCCGCTGAGCAGCCTTCGTCCATCGTAAAGCGTTCGCGGCTCCAGTCGCATGAGCTGCCGAGCTTTTTCAGCTGGTCTACTATGCGGCTGCCGTATGTATTTTTCCAATCCCAAACCTGTTCGAGGAACTTCTCCCGGCCGAGGTCGTGGCGGGTGAGGCCTTCGTTGCGCAGGCTTTCCTCAACCCTAATTTGGGTCGCAATGCCGGCATGGTCGGTTCCGGGCAGCCAGAGTGCAGCGTAGCCCTGCATCCGCTTGAAGCGGGTCAGGATATCTTGGAGGGTGCAGTCAAAGGCATGACCCAAGTGAAGCCGACCCGTGACATTGGGAGGCGGGATGACGATGGTAAAGGGCTTTTTGGCAGGGTCCCTGACGCCTTCAAAATACCCGCCGTCTGTCCACAGTTTGTAGATTTTGTCCTCGACTTTCGAAGGGTCGTACACTTTTTCCAGTTCGCGCATTCACTATCACTCCATAAAATCATCTTATTGTATCGACCGGCACATGCCACATGTTTCCGGCACATGCCACATGTTTGCGGTCGTCAAATCTTGGTTGGATTATATAACATCAAGAAAAATATTGTCAATTATGTATTTGCTATTATGTTATTTTTTATTGGCAAAAACTAAAAAGTGAGTTACACTGAGTATGTTGCTGCTTCGTGCCTGCAATCGGTCCGGCATTGAGAAGCCTGCACACTCCTCTACGTTCGGTCAGTTCCGGACACAGTAGCCGGAATTCCCTCTCTGCGATGAGCGTACAGGCTTCTCACATGCCTACCACTGAGTAGTAACTGAATATCAGCTAACAGGCCAACAAAAGATGGGGTCTGGTTACGTACGAATTTATCAAAGGAGATTTTAGAAAATGAACGAAACTATCAAGAACATCATGCAAAGAAACTCATGCCGCGATTTTGAGGCGGCGCCGCTTACGGACGCACAAGTGAAAACACTGGTCGAGGCAGCGCTGGCTGCGCCGAGCGCGCAGAACCTGCAGCCTTGGCACGTCACGGTCGTCACCGACAAGAAGTTCATAGAAGAAATGGACAGTTCGGGCATGGAAGCCATGGCAGCCATGGAAGATAAAATGTATTACAACCGAATCAAGGAGCGCGGAGGGAAACTATTTTACAATGCGCCGTGCATTGTCGTTATTTCGACCAGTGAAGCCCCCTGGGCGCCATTGGATTCTGGGATTCAATGCCAGAACGTGGTGCTTGCCGCAGAAGCAATGGGTTTGGGCAGCTGTATAGTGGGGTTGTTGCGCGTGCCGTTGGACGGCCCGAAAGGCGGCGATTTCAAAAAGCGCCTGAAATTCCCAGACGGCTACGATTTTGCCGTCAGCATTTTAGTGGGTACGGTAAAAACAGGCAAGGAGCCGCATGAGCTTGATTTTGGAAAGGTGGACTATGTGTAACTTAAAAAGGAGGTTTGCTTAGATGCCTACCCCTAGAGAGAATTTTTTGAAGCTGGTGCATAACGACGACCCGCGCTGGCTCGGCGATTCATTTGCCTGCTTCAACATAAATCCGGGGCCTCCGGGTCTGCCGTACTTGTTTGACGCTTCTGCGTTGGCGCACAACAGGGTGGCAAAAGGGGGGGTGGACGTGCCAGATGCATGGGGCGTTATTTGGGACTGGCCGGACGATCAGCCGGGGCCTACGCCAAACACGGCGGGAGACAAAAAGGTAATAAAGGACGTCACGCGCTGGCGCGAGTTTTTCGATTTTCCCGATTTGG
>WQSH01000125.1 GCA_009787995.1 Oscillospiraceae bacterium | reverse complement strand
AACAATTGTAGTAATGACCGGAGCCGCCATAACTGCCGGATCTAGGCGGAGCTTCTTAGCGAGCAGCGGCAAGGTACAGCCAACGATTTTTGCAAGGAACACTGTAACCCACAGCGCACCCGAGACACTGAGCCCCAACAAAGCGACGCTAAAACCAAGCTCGGCTGCATCATACATAATCACAACCCGGGCAAAATTCACAACTGCCAGCGCCGCCCCGCAAACGGAAGCAATGCGCATTTCCTTCCACAGCACCGTTAGGATGTCCCTCAAAGCAACCTCGCCCAAAGCCAAACCGCGGATAACAAGCGTGGAGCTCTGCGACCCACCTGCGCCGCCCGTATTCATGAGCATCGGTACAAAAGCGACAAGGGCGGGAATTGCGGAAATCGCTTCCTCGAAGCTATGCAAAATGACCCCGGCTATGGTGCCTATCAGCATAAGGATTATAAGCCAGGGGAGCCTGTTTTTAACTAGTACCCAGACGCTGGTTTTCAAGTATGGGTCGTCGGACGGCGACATGGCAGCCATTATTTCGAAGTCTTCTGTCGCCACTTCTTCTTGAATCTCAAGGATGTCATCGACGGTTACGATGCCCACGAGCCTATTTTCGTTGTCAACGACAGGCATAGCAAGCAGTCCATATTTCCTAAAATCGTTGGCAAGGGTCTCAACATTCTCGCCCGTCGTTGCAAACCTTATATCGCGCAGCATGATGTCCCCAATTTTATCATCAGGCGAAGATAGGAGCAGCTTTTTTGCAGAGACAGCACCCAAGAGCCGCCTCTCTAAGTCAATGACATAGCATGTGTAAATTGTCTCTTTGTCGACACCGTCGCGCCGTATTCGGGCAAATGTTTCTGCAACGGTCAAAAACTCTTTAAGCTCGACAAATTCGATAGTCATAATGCTTCCGACACTATCATCCGGATACTTTAGGAAATGATTGATCATATTCCTTTTTTCCTTAGGCAGATTGTTGAGGACCCTTTTTACCACCCCGGCAGGCATTTCCTCTATGAAGTCAACGGCATCGTCCAAGAATAGGTCGTCGATTATATGGGTAATTTCGTAGTCTTGAATGACGTTTACGACACTCTCCTGCATATCCCTTGACAAATATGCAAAAACCTTTGCCGCAGTATCCTTTGGCAGCATCCTAAATAGCCGTATTGCCTGATGAGCCTCCATGCTTTCGAGCATCTCGGCTATGTCAACTGGATTTGTGCCCCTGAGAGACTCCTTCAGACCATGAATCTCACTAGCGCTATTAATAGCATCTTGTTGCATCACAACACCCCTTTGGTATAATTTTGCACAAAATATTAAATATTGTCAATAGCTTAATGTGGGTGTTATAATGATACATTAAGCAAACGTTACGAGTAAGCACTAAGGAGGCTATCAAATGGATCGAAAGGATAAGGATAACTACTATCTCGATATAGCAGAGACCGTAATGATAAGATCTACTTGCGCAAGGCGGAAGTACGGCTCGATAATAGTTTTAAACGATGAAATTATCGCAACAGGATACAATGGTGCACCGCGCGGCAGGAAAAATTGCCTTGACAGGGGCGTCTGCATGAGAGACGAGCTGAAAATACCCAGCGGGGAGCGTTATGAGCTTTGCCGGAGCGTCCACGCAGAGACCAATGCAATAATATCTGCCGCCCGCCGGGACATGATTGGCGCAACCCTCTACCTAGCAGGGCGGGATGCCAAGGAACGCAAGCTCTTAGCCGACACGACGCCATGCAGCATGTGCAGAAGGCTCATTATAAATGCAGGCATAGTCAGAATCGTCTGCCGCATAGGCGAGGGCGAATTCACAACCACAAATGCAAGAGACTGGGTATTTAACGACGATTCTATAATAGACATACCCGAACTGAAAAGCCGAACGTTATGAAACCTAAAGTAAGATGAAGCGTCTGATTGAAGAAATTAAAAACAACGTACCAGCAGTAGACCCGCACTACCGCATTGGGATGCGTGTCGTAAAGACGGCCGCAGCCGTCGGGATTTGCCTTATTTTCGCTCTTGTTGCAGGGGGGATTGAATCCATCCTGATAACGGCTGTCTCCGCTATTGTGACAATTCGGGTCACGCAGGAGGAAACGGTTGTGAGCGGAGTATTCCGCATTCTGGGGACAATCATCGGCGGAGCACTGGGGGCGATCACCGTGCTCATAAGCCTATTTTTGCCTTATTATGACGAGGGTCTGTTCGTTGTTGTGATACCATTGGTGCTACTGTTGAACCTTTATATTTGCAATGTTCTGAACATGCAGGATTCCTGTGCGATTTCGTGCGTCGTCACCGTTATAGTCGCAACGCAAATAGCCCCATTAGACGACTCGATTAGCGAGGCTCTGGCATTCGCACTAATGAGGGTGCGCGACACCTTCGTAGGCGTGACGGTGGCAACGATTATGAACATAGTGCCATACCAAATTTCGAGGTATTTTAAGAAGCGGAAGGATAATAGCTGAAAATTCAGATCACGGTAGAAATCCATCCCATACAGGTATGCCTGTATATTCTTTTGTTTCCACTTCTCCACAAAAAGCCCTGAGCGCACCTGCCGCCAGCGCTTCTAGCTCAAACTCGCCGGGCATTACCACAACCTCGGCAATCCAGCTAATATAGCTCGTGAGCATTTCGGTAAACCACTTGCTATGTGCGATGCCGCCGGTCAGGATTATTGCGTCAACCTTTCCTTTCAAAGCCGCTGCCATAGCAGCGACGCACTTCGCATTTTGATAAATCATGCCGTCCAAGATAGTTTTGGCAAAAGTATCGCCTTTTTTTTCAAGAGCCAAAACCTCCTTCAAGTCCGCAGTGCCAAAATGGTCGGTCAATCCGCCATGCCTATTGAGTTTGGTTATCAGCTGCTCCCTTGTGTACTTGCCGCTGTATGCCAGCTCAATGACATCCATATAAGGCAAATCCCCTGCCCTGGTCGGCGACATGGGCCCAGATCCTTTGATTATATCGTTGGAATCAACCATCCGGCCCCTTTCGTGGGCAGTGATGGATATGCCTCCGCCTGTGTGCCCGATTATAAGATTCAGCTCCTCGTAAACGAGGCCCCGCTCCATACAAAAACGCAGGGCGGCCTCCTTTTGGTTGAGAGCATGTAAGTGGCTTTCGCGATATATGCCTTTAATTCCCGTAACGCGGGCGGCATCGCTAAATTCGTCAACATCTGGAGGGTTTACAATAAATGCGGGCTTGCCGAACTTATCCGCAAATTTCTTCGCAATCTGAGCACCAAGCTGCGCAGGGTGCTGCGTGCCCCTCATCCCTGACGATGCGTGGCTTGCAAGCAAATCGCTGACCCTATAGACGCCCCCCGTCACGGACATCAGCCCGCCGCCGCGCCCGGCATACACGTCCACATCTTTCATTGCATAGCCTCGCTCGGCCATGCTCCTTTCTACCATTTCAGTCCTGTACTCCAGCTGCTCCTGAATGTCAGGAAACACGCTGAGCTCTTGTGGGGCGTGCATTACCGCCATGTCAAACAATTTTTTAAAATCATCAAAGAGGGCAATTTTCGTTGACGTAGAGCCGGGATTAATAGCCAACACCCTAATATTTTCACTCATCCAAATACCGTCTCCTAAAAAAAGTAGTTATCAAAAGCTAACTATTCCCCAAACAAGCCGCCAGCGCAATCGAGGCGTATTTATCATCCGCCGCCGCACTTCTCGAAGTCAGAATGATGGGAACCTTCGCACCCAGAACCGTACCTGCCGTCTGGGCGCCTGCAAAGCCCGTGAGGCATTTTGCGAGAATGTTGCCCACGGCTAAATCAGGCACTATAAGCAAATCAGCGTCTCCGGCAACTGGGCTGGTATATCCCTTTATTTTAGCGGACTCTGAGCTAGTCGCAAGGTCAAATGATATTGGCCCCTCGACTATGCAGTTTTTTATCTTTCCTGACTCACTCAGCCGTTTTAGCGCATCTGCATCTACCGTATCGGGTAATTTGGGGTTTAACCTCTCAATGGACGAGAGTATCGCAACTTTAGGGCGGGCGTTCCCCAGCGCATTTAGCATACGGACGGCATTTTCGACAATAGCCCGCTTGCAGTCAAAGTCGGGATAAGTGTTTACCCCCATATCGCTGACAGCAAAAAGTTTGTGATAACTTGGAGTTTCAAAAATTCCCGCAAGAGACAGCCTTCCGCCTGCGAGCAATTCGTTTCTCTCATGCAATACGGCTTTCATGAACATAGATGTTTCAATGCTGCCCTTCATAAGTACAGATGCCTCGCCTGCGTGTATAAAATCGACAGCATTTTTGATTGACTCCTGCGCATTGTTTGATGAGACTATATCGAAATCCATAGGGAATGCCCCTGCTTTTTCGATTAGCTCCCTGATTTTCATTCCATCGCCAATCAGGATTGGATGGACAATTCCATCACCCGCAGCAGATAGCACAGACTTGATAGTGGATTCGTCTTGCGCTTCAACTACGGCTACCCTAGACTTTTTTTCGCTTGCTTTTGCGCAGTCTGCCAAATCGTTAAAGCAAGAGATATGCATGAACCCACCCCCTATTTTCTGGTTCCTATGATAAATACTATCACTTTCCACGGCATGTTTCAACAATTTTTGTCGTTAGCGCACAGGAGCGAGGACGCATCTCAACTTTCGCCTTGATGCGTCCCTTTGTATATGAAAATAGCTTACCCAATTGCTGTCGCGATTGCCTCTACTGCCTTCTCAAAGGTGCAGTGCTCAATCAGGTTGCCATTGACCACGAGAACCGGGCCCTTTCCACATTTTTTTGCACAGAACCTTCCAACAAACTCGGCATTGGCCTCTATACCCTCCTTGCGTATGTGCTGCATGAGCCTGCCGTACAATTGCTGGGCTCCCATCTCGAAGCAGCTCTTGCCGAAGCAAATTGTCAGGCTGAGCATTTTTGCGCCAGTCGCCTCATTAAGGACGAAATCGTCGCTCTTCAGAAGCCTGCGATTTTCATACCTAGTGTGAAGCAATTCATGGGCCCTGTGCTCGTCAAGCTCGTCGTCGTACAGTTTTTGAAGGAATGGGTTTTCATGCGAGGCGTGGAACTGGAGCATCATGTCGTTGTCGAACAGGCCTTGGGCGCGAAGCCTGTTGCCATCGCTGTCGCTAAGTGGCTGACCTGCGCCGTTGACGCAGCCGCCCGGACACGCCATAACCTCCACTAGGTCGAAATTTTCTTCCCCGGCTTCAATTTTTTCAATCAGCGCCCGCGCATTTTTTAGGCCGCTAACTACTGCAAGCCTCAGCGTCTTATCTCCAATTTCGATTTCTCCAACCTTCACCCCATCCTTGCCCCGGAAATGCTTAAACTCCCTCGTCGGCCCATTTTCCAGCTGGGCGGCAGCAAAGCGCAAGACAGCCTCTGTAACGCCGCCCGTCGAACCGAAGATGATGGCTCCCCCAGTCGCAAAGCTAAGTGGCATATCGAGCGAGCTGACGCCCAGCTTGCCAAACTCAACGCCATGTTCCTTTATCATCCGGGAAAGCTCTTCAGTGGTTATGACATGGTCTACATCGGGATTGCCGCCTACACTGAATTCCGGCCTACCCGCTTCAAATTTCTTGGCGGTGCAGGGCGCAATGCACACAACGGATATTTTATCGCGCGAAACCCCCATTTCCTTGGCCAGCTGGTCCTTGCACAGAGCCCCGAATATAGACATCGGGCTCTTGACTGTAGATAGATTGCCAATGAGGCTCGGATAATGCTCCTCGGCAAACTTTACCCAGGCCGGGCAGCAGGAAGTAAACAACGGCAGCTTCTCGCCTTTTTCGTAACGGGCCAAGAATTCCCT
>WQSH01000124.1 GCA_009787995.1 Oscillospiraceae bacterium | reverse complement strand
TGCCCGCGCCACGCAGTTTCCGGCTATGAATGTAAGCTTGAACTCCGCAAAGGAAAAGTGTTCTTGCCTACTCAGGGGCCTATCACCGGCATATTTGCAGTTGAGTGCAATGTAATGGTCATTGCGGAAGAGCTTGGCCTTGAATATGAAGATATTGAAGTCGAATTCGACTACAGAGAGGCGTTCACACCTGTCGGCGGCGGAGCGGACGGCTCTACGGCTTCGGCTTGGGCGATGAAGGAGTGCACGCACAAGTTTAAAAAGCTAATTCTTGAAGCGGCGGCACAGGAAGCCAACAATCCATTCCCCCCCGCAATGAAGGGCCCGCAATCCTGGCAGGGTGACAATCCCCTTAAAGGGTATGAGGCTGACGCTCTTGAGTTTGACGGTGGCCGAGTTTTTGTTAAAAACGACCCAACTCTCGGCATCCCGCTTGCGCATGCGGTTACCCAGCATGTTGTTGCGACGTATACGGGAAGGCCGCCGGCTGCTATTTGGAACATTGGTTTTGGAAAAATGCTCGACACGATGAACACCGCCTACTGCGATGTCGCCGTTGATGTTGAGACCGGTGAGGTTGAAATCCTGCGGTTCAGCGTAGTTGCTGATCCCGGCAAGGTTTTGCGCCCGACGTCGCTCGAAAGCCAGATTGACCAGGTGATGTATTTTAGCCAGGGCTGTCAGCTGCTTGAGGAGTACGTATTTGACGAGAGGACAGGCGTCAAGCTAAACAACAATATGTTAGACTACAAAAAGCCGACGACGCTTGACGTGCCGTTGGTAGAGAAAAAGTTCCTTGAGACACGCGCCGGCAATGCTGCTTACGGCGCCTCCGGAATAAGCCACTCGCTAGCCAACACGCATTTGGTGCTCATTGCAATACATAACGCTATCGGTGTTTGGGTAGACCCACCTGCTACACCGGATAAGATTTTGGCGGCACTTGGGAAAATCTAGCGAAACTAGCTGTACCCAGACCGCAGCGCAAACCCGAACCGCCTCGCCGACTGCTTTTGTCGTCTGCGGGGGGTTCGGGTTTGTTCCTTTTGCACATATTTCCTGCGCCGCCACACTCTTGGGCTCAGTCAATTCCTTTTTGCCATCTCCACGTATCGACACAGGCGTCGTATAAAGTTCTTTTTGCCTCCCAGCCAAGCTCCCGCTTTGCCTTCTCTGTTGAGGCACACTGGAGCGGCAAATCCCCCGAACGCCTTCCAGCAGTTTTTTTTGGAATGCTCACACCGGTAGCTTCCTCAAAGGCTGCGACAAACTCAAGCACGCTGACGCCCTTGCCTGTGCCAAGGTTAAACACGCTAACGCCGGAATTGGAATCAAGATGCTTTATGGCAGCAACATGCCCGGCAGCCAAATCCGACACATGAATATAGTCGCGGACACAGGTGCCGTCGGGAGTATCATAGTCGTCGCCAAAAACGCTGAGAAACGGCAGTCGCCCAGCGGCAGTTTGCGCTATATATGGCATCAAATTGTTTGGGATATCTTGAGGGTCTTCGCCAATCAGCCCGCTGGGATGTGCCCCGATGGGGTTGAAATAGCGCAACAAGACTACGGCACACCCATTTGCCGCATTTGCATAGTCGCACAGAATCTGTTCGCACATGAACTTAGTCCACCCATAAGGATTCGTGCAGCCGCCCGTACGGGACTCCTCCGTGAGGGGCATTTCGTTATCTGCGCTGTAGACAGTTGCGCTGGACGAGAAAATAAATTTTTTGACATTGTGGGTTTTCATGGCGTCGATCAAGACCATGGTTGATTCGAGGTTGTTAGCATAGTATTCCAGCGGCTTGCTGACCGACTCTCCAACCGCTTTGAGCCCGGCTAAATGTATAATACTATCGATTCTGTACTCACTGAAAATCCGGCCAAGCCCATCTGCATCCCGGATATCCATCTCATAAAAAGGGAACTCCCTTCCGGCAAGTCGGCAAATACGCTCAATAACGCCTCTCTTGCTATTTGAAAAATTGTCAGCGACAACAACATTGTGCCCTTGCTCCAGCAACTCAATAACTACATGTGAGCCAATATACCCCGCACCGCCGGTTACGAAAATGGTCATGCCTACTCCTTCAAATGTGGGACGGCTCCCCCATCAGCCCAAAAGCTGACAGAGAAACCGCCCTGTAAACTTCACTTAGAACATCAGCTGCACCGGAGGGCGCTTGATGTCTTTTTTGTTTATTCCAAATACTTCTTCGCTGTAGTCGTCGATTTCGTCAATCAACGCTTGGTATGTCCCCTCGTACAGCGAGCCAGGGCCGCCTTGGGTTATGCAAGGAATATAGTGCTTTGAGCCGCAAGCTTCGCAGAGCCTGCGGACGACCTTCCTTGCATCGTTTTGCGTCCAACCAGTAAAATCGACAGCTTTATTGTCCAAGCCGCCCATAAACGTGATTTTGTCGCCATATTTCTTTATAAGCTCAGGAATGTTGTTGGATTCCATGCATCCCTGCCAGACATCGATGCCCATCTCAATCATATATGGGACGAGCGTGGCTGAATAAGCGTCGTTATGATGGATAATCAGCTCTACTCCATGGTCATGGTAGTATTTGTAAATTTCTTTGTACGGCTCAAGGAAAAACTCCGCAAACATCTCCGGCCTAAGGAATGTGCTTATCTCGCTGCCCCAGTCGTCGTGATGCAGGATTGCATCGGGCTTAAGGTGCTTGCATATACCCTCGGCAAGCTCAAGCTCCCAATCTTTTATAAGCTTAATCATGTCGTGCATTTCATCGGGGTCGGTAAGGAAGTACTCCAAGGCCCTTGACATTTCACAGAGGTAGTGCGTCTGCTCGAAAATGCCGGGCGCTACAAAAGCGGCCTTGTATGCTTGGGTTCCATCAACCGCATCATACATCGCCTTTGCTTGCGCCCACTGCTCATCGGTGAATTTAAGCGAGGGAGCCTTAACGTAGTCTGACCAATGCTCAATGTCCTTAACGACTATTGCATCCTCAGTGTGAATCGGAAATGCGCCGGGAACATGCGAGGGAAATGACATTGTCACTCCCCAATTATTGACGACATCGGGGTCGCCTTTCCCGGGCTGTGGGTTGGTGAGAAGAAACGGGTGAAGCAGGATTTGGATTGCTTCATATTGGTTCACAAAACGGTCTGGGTTGCCTCCACGAATGCACTCTTGCATGTTTTGTTTTGCTGTTAGCATAGTTTTTCCTCCTTTTATTTTAGGGCTACAGTCCACGGATGAACTTCACCCAGAATTTCTCTAAGGGGTTGCTGAATTCATACACCTTTTCAGCGAATTCTACCGCATACTCAACTACTGCCGAGCGTTCCTGTGAAGAGATCCTGTGCTGGCTAAAGCGAGCCTTCATAGCGATATCCTCTATGCCTTCGGGCAACTTATCCCAACGCCTGAAACGTGAGAGCTTGCCCAAGTACCTCCAAGCGAAGACCACAGCAGCATTGCCATCCTCCTGTGCGAATCGCTGTGCCCGCTTCTGTGATGCAACACCCCGATGTACAAGCGGCGCCAAGATAAGCACCAAGACAATAGCTCCAATTAAGACCCATCGGACAGCTGAATCGGCATGGGGAGCGGGTGCGCCAAACTGGGCAAAGTCGTCAAACCCCATGTCATGCCCAAGTTCAAACTCATCCCACCAATCGATATAAAGAAACTCATCCTCCGGAAAGAAATGCCCTGCTGGTGAAAATGGGTTTGGAACGCCCGCTCCAGGCCGGCCGTCCCCTGGCCCGAATCCGGTCGCCGGAGGGGTGACTTCAAAGGGGAGCCAACCGATATCGTCAAAAAACACCTCAACCCACGCATGCGCATACCTGTCGGTGATAACAATTGTCTCATTTGTTTCATGCGGCATAACCGTGACGACAAAACCGCTTGTAAATCGGGCAGGAACATCCAAAGCGCGAAGCATCATTGTCGCAGCGGTCGCATAGTGTATACAGTAGCCTTGGCGGGAGATATTAAGGAAAAACATGACAAAATCTTCGTGGGCAGGGATAACAAACGGCGCCAAGGTATAGGTGCCAAATCCGACCATGAACGCAGCGACCTGATTGGCTATATTCTCACGCGAGTCATACGGATTTATCCCAATTACGTCCACTGCGTGCGCCCGGAGTAGCGCAGCGGACGAGTCGTCAATTTGCAGGTAAGTCGCGCGGCTGTTTATAGAGGCGTTGACCTCATCCATACTTGTGGCTGCGCCAGCGAGCGCGAAGTTTGGGAACTGGAGTTCCTGTGGCAACCGCTCATGCAGGCGCAGAATGCTCTCTTCGACTTTTTGAAAAGCAAAGTAGTATGGGGAACTGAGGAAAACATGTGGAAGGGCAAAATAAGGCGTATATGTAATACCCCTGGTGACATCGCCCGTGACGTAAATGCTGATGCCCGCCGGCGGAGTCGAAACTTCAGGGAACGCTATCCCATAGGCTATGGATATGAGCGCAGGGGCTGCCCTGGCCAGCCAATCATGAGTATAATGCTGCATTGCATCGGAATTGACAGTCCAGGCACTCCCATCAAAATACTGCATCGAGTATCCCCTCAGGTAGAATACCCCGGGCGTATCAACCATGACCTCAAGAACACTGACATCGTGAATGATGCGCGTGCCCGCCTCTGATATGCCGACAACATCAGTATTAAACCCCCAGCGTTCGTCATAAACGACCGGCCACCCAACTCCCATTTTGAGCCTTGCGATGCCAAGCCTAGATGCGACAGCCCTAATTTGATGGTCAATTGACCTAATTGCATCCCCACGAGAATAGTCCCCAGGCGGCGATGCGACGAAAGTGGCTCCCATTAGAATCAAAGCCATCAGAAACGCAGGGAATACTGCAAAGCTGCGATTGACGAAGCTGTCCGGCGATAGTCCATTGCTAATAATTATTGTTAAATAAACTGCCAACAGACCCATGAGAAACAGGGGCTCTGAATAATTGAAGATTATCACAAAAGTGAGAGCCACAATCGGAACTGTAAACAAAATCGTAAGAAGTGCGCTCCGCCGCAAGCAGATTGCGACACTGAGCAAAAAGGAGAGCGCTACGCCCGCTGCCGTAAAAAAGAGCGTCAGCTCATACGCATATGCCTCGGCATCAGGGAAAAGAACCGTCACATAAAGCCACCTGCTATACTCGGTCGTGATGTAGTTTATCACCCATCTGGCGCCGTCCAAAATCTGCGGCATCCTCCAGATGAACAAAGCGAGCGTCGGAACCAACAAGATTAGCAGACCCTTGATGCGCCAGAATGCGAAATTTAGCGCAATAGCCAGCGATGCAATAATCCAGACAAAAATGACAATTGTCCCATCTACATGGAAAGAAAACGCACTTATAAGCGCTCCCAGCGTACAAACAACGGCGGCAAAAATGAGTGTGAAATTCCCAAAAATAGAAAGAAGGTTTTTCATGAAATATCCTCAAAAAGAAATAGCAAATGGCAAGTGACGAATGCCTCCGCACACAATCTTTGTACCCTACTCTCCAATTCCCGTCCCCTGCTCCCTAGCTCTTGGCCCCTGACCGGCATCAATGCGGAACACCCAGGCGAAGCGGATAGGGATGGCGGACAATACTGGCAGATCGTCGATTGAGCCGCCGAGCACATTATAGAGGTAGTCCAGTAGATCGGAATTGTCCCTGACTTCGGCTATCGGACCATCATCCCCGAGCCGGATATAGTACGCAAACTCCCATTTAAGCAAATAGTCGGAGACCCATCTAAGTCGGGCGAGTATCACGTCGCGCTCCTGCGCATTAGACCACTGCGCCGCATGGAGCAGGCGGCTGTGCGATGGCGGGATTAACGGCTCGCGAATAATCAGCGAATCAAATTTTGCAGAAACCTTCCAATGGACGCTTCTGATTGGATCCCCCAAACG
>WQSH01000123.1 GCA_009787995.1 Oscillospiraceae bacterium | reverse complement strand
CCTGCGGGGCCTCCACAGGTGCGGCCAAGCCTATTGTCCCCAACAGGCTCTGGTGCGCTTTTCTTGTCTGCATTGTTTAATTTACAAGGTGCAGGGTGGTCCACATTAAAACTGCGTTTTTTTGTTTTTAGAGCGGACACTTATTCTACCATTTGGCACTCCCTATTGTCAAGCATTTTCTTGACCGTGTCGGAGGCGCCCGATTAACTTACCACTTCAAAAGCACCTTGTCAATACCTTTTTTCTTATTTTTCAATTATTTTTTGCGCTTTTCTTCCACGCTGCCGGGCGTTCGCTCAATTTGGCTTGATTTCCTTGGCTTTTTGCAATATACTCATACTCACAATTTTTGTTACACTTCGCTTAAAGGTAGCTGATATCGGGCAGTTTGCTGTGTTTTTTTGCGTAAGTAGGGCGACAAAATCCATACTAGCGAAAAAACACAGCAAATTGACCGACATCAGCGGACGGTTTGCAGGAGTGTAACTAGCAACCAATTATTTGTTTATTTACCGAAACGGAGGCCGCCCCATGCCTGTAAAAATCCCAGACCAATTGCCCTCCAGAGAGATTCTTGAAAAAGAGAATATATTTGTAATGACAGAGTTTCGCGCAATGCGTCAAGACATTCGCCCGCTCCGCCTACTCATACTCAACCTCATGCCCACGAAAGAAATCACCGAAACACAGCTTTTAAGGAAACTCTCGAACACCCCATTGCAAATTGAAATAGAACTCTTGCAAATGGAGAGCTACACTTCCAAAAATGCAGACCCTGAACACCTTGAGTCGTTTTACACTTCGTTTGGGAGCGTTTGCGATAAGCACTATGACGGCATGATAATAACCGGCGCCCCGGTGGAGAATCTAGAATTTGAGGACGTGGATTACTGGGAGGAACTATGCGAAATCATGGAGTGGGCTTCAAAAAACGTCCATTCCACATTTCATATATGCTGGGGCGCCCAAGCGGGACTCTACTACCACTATGGCATTCAAAAACACCCCATTGGGTCAAAGCTGTCCGGCGTGTTCAGGCATGTTGCCTTAAAACCGCAGTCCCCATTTTTCCGTGGCTTTGACGACGAGTTTTACATGCCGCACTCACGCTACACAGAAGTCCTGGAGTCCGACATCTTGGCCGTGGACGAATTGGAATTGCTGTCTGTCTCAGACGAGGCAGGAGTCTTTGCCGTGAAGTCGAGGGACAATCGGCACATTTTTATCACAGGCCACCCTGAATATGATGCAGACACGCTTGCGCTTGAATATTTTCGCGACATAGAAAAAGGACTGCCGATAGACATGCCAAAGAACTACTTTCCGGGCAACAACCCCGACGCCGCCCCATTCGTGCATTGGCGAGCCCATGCGCAGCTGATGTATTCAAATTGGCTCAACTACTATGTATACCAAGCAGCACCGTATGACTTGCACAGCATAAATTAGGACTGCGGAGCCGCGCTAGACCATTCGCCGGAGCACCCCCCTCAAACCCTTTCGTTTACCGTAAAACTCGCAGGCCTGACCACCCCGTACATGGGTACGGTTGACCCTCCATCAGAAAGGTCTGCCCTATAATACGAGAGCCTTCCACTAAACTGATAGTCTGCAAGCACCACGCTCACTCCATAATATTCAGCCAGCATTTCGCTGAGCCTACGCGCTGCGCTATAGAAGAGGTCGTCCAAGGATGCTGCCTCTCCCACACTTATTAGAGGGCCATACCTATCCCCCATTCTATAAATCAGCCTGACTATTACGCCTGTTTCATCATCGATTACAGCAGTAGCCAAGTTTCCGGAATTATCGACTATGTCAAACTCCCAGACTATCATGTACCGCGCCGGCACAAAGGTGTCTATAATAAGTGCTGCGAGCCCTTCGCTGACGCTTAGCCCATGAAATTCGAATTCAAAAGCCCCGCCTTGGAAAAACCGCCTGATTTCATGGGCGACCCTTGCCCTGGCGGTTTCGTGATCCATGGAATTTCCGGTACTCAGCGGCAAGGTTTCCGTGCTTGCGTTTCCGGCAAGCGCAATCCGTTCAGGCAAAGTCAAATCCGGAGCCACGGCAAAGCTTATGCGCTGAGAGTCAATCATAACAAGATTGTCAAGGCGCCTTAAATCTGTGACTCTGGCCACAGCGTTTGGCAGGAAGAAACTCCCAGCCAAAACCAACGCCGCCGCCCCAAGCAATAGATAATGCCTAACTTTCATTGAAACCCCCGATTCTTAATTCCGACTCCTGCTTCCGAGCCCACTTCCTCCAAGCTTATCGTCACTGTAGTGCCTTTGCCGAGCTGGCTTTCAAAGCTTATTTCACCTCCGTGAAGGGCAGCTATCTCATCACACAACCTCAAGCCGAGGCCCACCCCGCCTTGAGCCCTAGAACGCGACTTGTCAACCCTGTAAAACGCATCCTTTATCTTGTTGAGTTCATCGTCTGGAATCCCCCTCCCATTGTCCGTGAGCCTCAGCACACAAACACCATTTCGGGCACGCGAACTGATTGAAATCGTCCCGCCGTCGTCTATCGCCTTTCTCGCATTGTCGATGAGGTTTAACAGCAGCGACATAAATAAATCCGGCTCTAGGTTGCATGAGCTTTCGTCGCAGTCGTACACCAGCTTGACATTTCTCTTTTCCAAAACAGGCCTTACTAGCCTTGCAGCATCCAAAACAATATGCGACATGCTGATTGGCAGGAAAGTAAAGTCGCGTTTTTTCAGCACAATCAGGTCAAGCAACTTTAGCGACAGCACCTCGAGCCTGCGACCTTCCAAGAAAATGTAATTTGCGGCATCTCGTTTGTCGCTGTCTGACAAGGTGTGACCCCTGAGCAGGTCGGCGTACCCGATTATCGAAGTCAGGGGCGTTTTCAGCTCGTGGGCAAACCCTCCCATAAACTCCTCTTGGCGCCGCATCGTGTCTTTCATTTCGTTTATATTATGCTCTAGCCTGTCCGTCATATTGTTGAAATCCGCTGCCAGAACCCCGATCTCGTCTTTTCCGCTGAGCGTCGCCCGGCAGCTTAGGTCGCCTGAGGCAATAGTCCTTGTCACCCGCGATAGCCGACGCAACGGCAAGGTCATCCAAAACGAAAGCAGCCACGACAGCGCAGCGCCAAGAGCAATCAGCGCAACAAACAGCCGCTGGAAAATCACCTGCTGACTCTGCCTCCCCAAAAAAACCGGACTGAGGTCATACAGACTTTCAAGAAAGAGCGCCTGGGGGCCGAATTCAAACTGCCCGGCTATTTGAAGCAAATAGCCCCTTGCATCGCTGTAGAACGTCAGCACGGCAAACTGATCCCCAGTGACGCTGTCTACCAGGCCGTCGCTGAAGAGCGCCTGGTCACTTGCCGAATTAGCAACGAGGTTGCCTCCAAACGCACCCGCCTCCCGGCTTACATAAATTACCCCGTCAGAATCCGAAAGGCGGAGCGCCAGCCAGTTGTGCCCACCTTGCGTTTCGAGCCTCGCCAGTGCACTTACAAGCTCCTCGTACTCGCCACCCTGCCTGCCTGCCTGCGTCGCCTCGCTGACCGCCGAGAGCGTTAATAGTATGAGCCTATGAGAGCCGACGGAGACTTCCTGCAATTGGTCGAGCGAACCACCTGTAGATGCCGCGATGAGCACGCTGCCGCCAATACCAAACGCAAGCGCCAGCATGACAATAAACGCTATCATCATCTTCGTTCCGAACTTCATACTTCCAGTCTATATCCAACCTTGTATACAGATTGGAGCTTGTCTTCCCAGCCCGCCTTTTTCCTTACCCGCTGGACATGCAGGTCGATGGTGCGGCTGTCGCCGAAATAGTCGCTCCCCCAGACCCGCTCATAAATCGTTTCGCGGTACAGCGCGGTCCCGGGATTGCGGGCGAACAGCAACAGGAGCTCGTATTCCTTGCGCGTCAGTGATATTTCCCCGTCGTCCCGCTTTACTATCATTGAGCGGGTGTCGATACTTAGCCCAGCTATCTCAATCATCTGCCCGAGCTTATTGTAGCGCCTGAGAACTGTTTCCACGCGAGCGAGAAGCTCTATTATCTCAAAGGGCTTGACGATATAATCTTCCGCCCCCATTTTCAGCCCGCGCACCCTGTCCTCCACCATATTTTTCGCCGTTATGAATATGACCGGCATATCCAAATGACGGATGTATTCCATGAGTTCGAATCCATCGGCGCCGGGGAGCATAACATCGAGCAATATGAGGTCGAACCTTTCGCTTTCGAGGATATCCGCCGCTTCCAACCCATCGTATACGCACTTGCATTCATACCCGGCTTTTGTCAGGCTCATCCTCAATAAATCCGATATGGGCTTTTCGTCCTCGACTATAAATATTTTTATCATATTTCACTTAAAAGACAGGGGGCATGCCACAGGTCACTATAGGTAGCAGCGGACGGTTTGCGCCGGGGTAGTGCCTAATAACGGGGGACTTATCTGTCTTTACTCCTATTTCGGTTGTTGCTATTGTTATCCTGACCATGTGCTATTATAATACATAACAGCACATTTTGCATAGAAATTTCATATTTTCGGATTTTGGGAGGTTTTGCACTTGTCAGATACTATTGCGGCGATTGCCACCGGCAGGTCGGTTTCGGCTATTGGAGTCATCCGTATGAGTGGCGGAGATGCCATTGCTATTGCCGATAAGGTTTTTCGCGCGACTGATGGCATAAAGCTTGAAAGCGCTGCAAGCAGGAAGCTGCACTACGGCGAGCTGGTTGGCGCCGACGGCAAGCTTATAGACTTGGTTTTGTGCACAATCTCCCACGGGCCCTCCAGTTACACAGGCGAGGACACCGCAGAATTCCAATGCCATGGCTCCCCACTTGTCATGTCTGAGATTTTGCGGCTGCTGTTTTCACTTGGCGCGCGCCAAGCTTCGGCCGGCGAGTTTACAAAACGCGCTTTTTTAAATGGGCGCATGGATCTAGTGCAGGCCGAGGCGGTCATTGACCTGATTGAGGCAGAGACGACCGCTGCAGCTCAGAATGCTGCGGGGCAACTGCGCGGGGCGGTCGGCGTTAGGTTGGAGCCGGTATATGCCGCCCTTGTTGACATCATTGCGCACTTTCACGCTGTTATCGACTATCCAGATGAGGATATCGATGAATTTGAAATGCAGGGCTATTTAGATACACTCGACGGCGCAGGAAAGGAACTTGAGCGCCTGCTGTCCACTCATGAGCGCGGCAGGGTCTTGCGCCTTGGCGTTCCGACAGCGATTATCGGACGGCCTAACACGGGCAAGTCTTCCCTCCTCAATGCGCTTTTGGGATATGAGCGCGCAATTGTAACAGACATCCCCGGAACCACCCGCGACACTATTGAAGAAAAGCTCATGCTTGGCGGCATAGCGCTTCGCCTCATAGACACAGCGGGGCTGAGAAGAGCGGATGACAAAATCGAAAAACTTGGGGTCGAGCGGACTCTTTCGGCGCTTGGCGATGCAGGGCTTGTTTTTTTAGTGCTGGACGGCTCCATTCCACTGCAAGATGGGGATTATGAGGCGATACGTTCTATTGCACCCGGGGTGCCTAAGCTTGCTGTTATTAACAAATCGGATTTGCCGTCTGCCTTGGAACCAGACATGCTTGCGAAAATGGGCTTTAACTGCTGCTGCGTCTCTGCGCAAACAGGCGAGGGGCTTGACAGTTTGAGCGCAAAAGTGAGCGAGCTGTTACCACAATTGGAGATGCCCCCCTCTGGCGAGATTATCACAAACGAGCGGCAAGCGGATGCGCTTTCCAGGGCGAGGAGCAGCATAAATTTGGCGGCATGCGCAATAACAGCGTCGGTAACGCCCGACGCTGTCGTAACAGATATTGAGGCTGCGCTCGCAGCCATCGGCGAAGTAACTGGAAAGACTATGCGGGAGGACGTCGTCTTGCGGATTTTCGAGCGCTTCTGCGTGGGGAAGTAGGGCGCAGACACCAAACAACGACGCCTCGATGCGACGCCAACCTGTTTCGCCTAAAA
>WQSH01000122.1 GCA_009787995.1 Oscillospiraceae bacterium | reverse complement strand
GTTTTGCTTTGCCGGGGATTTTTTTAGTTGGAGGGAAAAAGAGTGGAAAGAATTATACGAGCATCGCACATAGGGAGTTTGCTGATGGCGCTGATTGCAGTTGTCCTTATGACAATGCGCCCCATCGCCGATTTGGACGACTCCGGCAACATAATGCTTGGAGGCATACTGCTTGCGCTGTGCATCTGGATTTTCAAACCCTTTAAGCTGACCTATGCCATTGGGGGGCTGGTCCTAGCTTTGACAGGGCTGCTTGTTGGTATTGAGCCGACGGACGTGTTCTCAGGTTTTACGCAGACGGCGCTTTGGACACTGGTGCCCGCATTCTTTTTTGGGTATACGCTCCAGAAAACCGGGTTGGGCCGCCGAGTCGCGATGGCGGTTATCAAGCTGTGCAGGCCTACATATGCCGCTATGATTTTTGCTTGGATTCCCATAGGGGTGGCGCTGTCGCTGCTGACGCCTGCGACCACTGTGCGCGTTGCTATAATGGTTCCTACCGCCGTCTCTTGCTGTGAGCTGTTTAACCTGAAAAAAGGCTCGAAAGGGAATTCGCTTATCCTCCTGACGGCATTTGCCATGGCTCTTGTTCCCGGTTCGGGATGGCTTACGGGCGTTATTTGGGGGCCGTTCATTCAGGGGCAAGTGGAGCGAGCCGGAATGGTGGGGCTTGTCACTTTTGACAGTTGGCTGAGTGTGCTGCTTTTGCCCGTGGCAATTGCGACAGTTTTGTTAGTTGCGGGCGGGCTGTTTATTTTAAAGCCGGAGGAGAAGCTCTCCAAAGATGCTATTGAAGCTGTTAAAAAGCAGACCTTGGGGAAAATGGGCAAAGATGAGATTATATCCGCAGCAGTGCTCATAACAGTTTTTATTTTGTCCCTGAGCAGCAGCGTTCACGGGCTCTCTACCGCTGTGATATGCATTGTCGCCATGCTTGCTTTGTTTTTATTCGGCGTATTGGAAACAGGCGACTTTAATGCAGCCGCCAACTGGAATTTGGTCATTTTTATAGCTATGGCTCTTAGCCTTGGTTCAATCTTTACGGCGACCGGGATTTCGCAGTGGCTTTCGGGCATCGTTGTTCCCGCCCTTGCGCCTATAGCGGGCAATCCATGGCTGTTTGTGTTTAGCGTTATGGCCTTTATGTTCCTTTGGAGCTTGGTTGATGTAGCCATGTTCATTCCGACCATTGCTATTATGGTGCCGATACTCCCGGATATACAGGAGGCTTATAAAATCAGCCCTCTGGTTTGGATAGCCATTTTCATCTTGGCGGGCAACGCTTTTTTCATGGCATACCAGAACATGTGGGCGGTGATGAGCCGTTCGATAGCCGGGGGCAGGGCTTGGGAAAACAGGCACCTGAGCATATATGGGCTCTTATATGCCGCAGCATGCCTTATCGCACTGGCAGCGGCGGTGCCAATGTGGGTGCATGCGGGGCTGTTTGGATAACGACTGAAACTCAAGCAGGAGTAAAATGCTCTTTGAATCTTGAAAGATAAGTTTCAGAAAATAAATTAACTTCTGGAGGAATGACAGCATGATTAAAGAAGCGATTTTGTCATTGTCAAAAAAACAGGATTTGACTTTTGAGGAGACGCAGGCAGTGATGAACGAAATTATGAGCGGGGAAGCGACGGCGGTGCAAATGAGCGCTTACCTTACTGCGCTAAGCCTGAAAGGCGAGACTATTGATGAGATTGCCGGCTCCGCTTTTGGGATGCGCTCTCACTGCATCCGCCTCTTGCATGATGTGGATGCGCTTGAAATCGTTGGCACCGGGGGAGATCACGCCAATACTTTTAACATATCCACTGCGGCAGCTATCATAACGGCGGCGGCAGGAGTACCTGTGGCAAAACATGGCAATCGCAGCGCTTCAGGCAAGTGCGGGTCTGCCGATGTGCTCGAAGCTTTGGGTGTGAATATAAATATCCCGCCTGAAAAGAGCGCTGAGCTGCTTGAGGATATAGGCATCTGCTTTATGTTTGCGCAAAACTATCACATCGCAATGAAATTCGTTGCGCCGATACGTCGGGAGCTGGGCATCAGGACTGTTTTTAACATCATCGGGCCTTTGACCAATCCAGCCGGGGCGAAAATGGAGCTAATGGGAGTCTACGATCGCGCGCTGGTGGAGCCTTTGGCGCAGGTGATGTGCAACTTGGGCGTCAAAAATGCCATGGTGGTGCACGGGGAAGACGGGCTGGATGAAATATCTATGAGCGCACCGACCTTCATCTGCGAAGCAAAAGATGGCTGGGTGCGTTCTTACACTGTCGCGCCGGAGCAGTTTGGTTTTGCGCGGTGCCGGAAAGAGGAGCTTCAAGGCGGCGCGCCCGCAGAGAATGCCGAGATACTTTTGGAGCTGCTGAGAGGCAAGGATGGGGCTAAGAGGCATGCCGCTGTGCTAAATGCGGCGGCGGCAATGTTTGTTTCGGGCAAATATGAGTCGATAGAGGCCGCCGTGAAGGTTGCAAATGATGTTATAAACAGTGGGAAAGCGATGAAGAAGTTGGATGATTTTATTCGCTGTTCGAATGAGGGGGGCGCCTGATGAATATTTTGCAGGAAATTGCGGAGCGTACGAAGGAGCGCGTTCGGGCGCAAAAAATGAAACTTCCGCTGGAAAAGCTAAAAGGGCTCGTGCGCCCGGATTCTGATAGCGGATTTCCTTTTGAAAAGGCGTTGCGGTCTGAGGACATCGCTTTTATTTGTGAAATAAAAAAAGCCTCACCGTCCAAGGGGGTCATTGCGGAGGACTTCCAATATTTGGACATTGCGAGAGACTATGAGCAGGCCGGTGCGGCGGCGATTTCTGTTCTGACCGAGCCATTCTGGTTCAAGGGCAGCGACAGCTACTTGCGCAAGATAGCCGATGCGGTCAAGATTCCGTTGCTGCGCAAGGATTTTACGATTGACAGCTACATGATTTATGAGGCCAAGTTGCTTGGGGCGAGCGCTGTATTGCTTATATGCTCTTTGCTCGACGAGGGTACGCTTTCCAAATATATAAGCATTGCCCACGAGCTTGGGCTTTCCGCACTTGTGGAAGCACACAGCGAGGAAGAAGTGGAGGCGGCGCTTGTCGCAGGAGCAAGGATTGTCGGCGTCAACAACCGCGACCTCAAGACCTTTGACGTAGACATTGCCCTGAGCGAGCGCTTGAGAAGGCTGGTGCCGGCGGATGTGATATTTGTTTCGGAAAGCGGGATCAGCTCGCCCGAAGATATTGCCAAGCTGCGGGAAATCGGGGCGGATGCGGCGCTTATTGGAGAGCGCATCATGCGGAGTCCGGATAAGAAAGCGGAGATTCGCCGCCTGCGGGGATTTTGAAATGGCAAGGGTCAAAATCTGCGGGCTTACACGCCCTTGCGATATCGAAGCAGTAAATGCACAGAGGCCTGATTATATAGGCTTTGTTTTCGCAGAGAGCAGGCGAAAGCTTCTGCCGGAGCAGGCTGTCGGGCTAAGAAAGCTGCTGTCGCCGGATATAATACCTGTGGGGGTGTTTGTCGACGAGCCAATAGAAAATATATTGTCTTTGGTGCGCGGTGGAGTGGTTGATATGATTCAGCTGCATGGCTCAGAGGACGAGGAATATATACATAAGCTAAAATTAATGACCGACAAATCGGTAATCAAAGCGGTGGCTATCGAAAAAGAGGGCGATGCACAAAAGTGGGAACAGTCGTCTGCCGACTATCTTCTGCTAGACCATAGGAGCGGCGGCACAGGGAAAAGCTTTGACTGGGGTTTAGTCGGCAACCTTGGCAAGGAGTTTTTTTTGGCGGGCGGACTCAGCCCGGAAAATGTTGCAGGAGCGATTGAAAAAACAATGCCTTTCGCCGTAGATGTCAGCAGTGGAGTTGAGGCGGGGGGGGTTAAAGATCTTGACAAGATAAGGGACTTTGTCAGGATGGCAAGGGGGATGCATTCTTAAATTGCAGCCAGCTGTTGCAGGCGGGCAGAGCAGCATCTGAGAGCATCGCATGCCCAGCTTCCTGAGGGAATTTTTTCGGCCATTCGCCAAGGCACTGACCGTAGGAGGAAGTTGGGCATGCGGTATTCCCAGATGCATTCGCAGCATCAAAAAAGGCCGAACCAGCCAGTGCTGGCATGTCGGGCAAAATAAGCTTTACTATTGCGAATTTCATGACTTTATGGTATGTTTAGTGTAGTTTTTAGTGACGGAGGTATCATTGCTATGAAAATCGAAAAGAAACTAGAGGAACTGGGGATTAAGATACCGGAGGTTTCGCCGCCCAAGGCTAAGTATGTGCCTGTCAGGCGTGTAGGCAACCTGTTGTTTGTATCGGGGCAGCTCCCAGTGAAAGAGGATGGAACCATGTACACAGGAAAGGTCGGGAAGGAGCACGACATAGAGTCAGGGCAGGCGGCGGCGCGCCGCTGCGCGATCACCATGCTCGCAACGCTCAAGGCGGAATTGGGCGACCTCGACCTGATTAAAGGGTTTGTAAAGCTCCAGTCATTTGTCAGCAGCGAGGTTGGCTTTGATCAGCAGCACATAGTTACTAATGCCGCTTCGGAGCTGTTTTTGGACGTGTTTGGGGAAGCCGGGAAGCACGCAAGGACAGCGGTTGGGACGAATCAGCTCCCGATGGACGCGACTGTGGAGATAGAGGCGATAATAGAGGTTTAGCGCAGCCCGCCGCCTGCGGGCGGCCCCTCCTCCGCACGGAGAAGGGGCATAAAAGAACCAAAAGTAGAGAATAGGAGTTGAGCCAAATGATCGATATTCGACTTTTGCTTTTTATTGCGTTGATTCTTTTGTCCACGAAGGCTATGTCAATGTTCATGAAACGGCTGCACCTGCCGCAGGTAGTCGGTGCTCTTGTTGCGGGGGTTTTGTTAGGGCCAGCCGTCTTAAACCTTGTCGAGCCAAACGAAACAATCTCTGTGATTGCGGAATTTGGCGTAATATTTCTCCTGTTTGCGGCGGGGATGGAGACAGACTTTAGGCAGCTTCGCAAGTCGCTTAAGTCCTCGTTGCTCATTTCGGTGCTCGGCGTCGCCGTGGCGCTTGGCGGGGGGTTCCTAGTTGCGTTTTTGTTCGGCAACCCGACCTTCGAAAGCTTTTTTGTCGGGGTAATAATTGCGTCTATGTCAACGAGCATAACCGTTGAAGCACTAAACGAGATGGGCAAGCTCAAAACAAAGGTGGGAACAGCGCTCATGGGTGCGTCGCTATTTGATGATGTTTTGGTCATTGTCATACTTGCGCTGGTCATGGGAATGGGCGGAGGAGGCTTCTCAATCGGCATACTTGGGATTACCTTGCTCAGAATTGCCGCATTCTTCGCCTTGGCGGTCATCGCCGGAATCATAGTCAACAAGTTTTTCAATTGGTTCTACGGCAGGTTTGGCAATAGGGGGAAGCTTGCTATCTTTGCTATTGCATACTGCTTTTTGATGGCGTACCTCGCCGAGATGCTGGGCCTTGCGGATATAACCGGAGCCTACTTGGCCGGTATCGCCTTTTGCAGCACGCGGTGCGTCGAGATGCTCGAAGAAAAAACGCACCAGCTTTCGTACCTGTTCTTCACACCGGTGTTTTTGGCAAACATAGGCATACATACGTCATTTGACGGCATGACCGGGAGCCTGATTGCTTTTACGGCAGTGCTTGCCGTCGTCGCCGCCGCATCTAAGTTCGTGGGGTGCGGGCTCGGCGCTGTAATTAGCAGGTTCACGAAAAGGGAGTGCGTACAAATAGGCGTGGGAATGATCGCAAGGGGGGAGGTTTCGTTCATCGTAGCCGCCAAGGGTATTGCAGTGGGGTATATGAGCGGCACGATGTACCCGAGCGTCATCGTTGTAGTGCTGGTGACAGTCTTTATAACGCCCCTGCTTTTAAAAGTGGCATTTAAAAACAGGGACGGCGGTGGTCATCAGGCTGTTGATTCGGGTGGCGCAGAGCGCTAGCCTAAGCCAAACGGCTTTTACGTTACGCAGACTTTGAATTATTCTCATCGCTGCCCGCTGCCTCGCAAG
>WQSH01000121.1 GCA_009787995.1 Oscillospiraceae bacterium | reverse complement strand
CTGTGTTGATTTGCGCTATGCTGGCAGACTGATTTTCGGAGGACTTGGCTATATCGGATACGAGTTTGCTGCTTTCGCCTATGCCCGTTACTATTTCTGTAAGGCTTGCAGAGGTTTCGTCGGCTATGCGGGAGCCCAGTTCGGCCTTCTCTATCGAATCTGCAATCAGGTTTTCTGTATCCTTGGCCGCCTCTGCGCTCTTTGCGGCCAGATTCCTGACCTCTTCAGCAACAACGGCGAAGCCCTTGCCGTGCTGCCCTGCCCTTGCGGCCTCGACTGCTGCGTTGAGGGCGAGTATGTTTGTTTGGAATGCAATGTCGTCAATAGACTTTATGACCTTGCTTATGTTCTGGCTGGAGGTATTTATGTCTTTTACGGCAGCCATCATTTCACCCATTTGCCTACTGCCTTTTTCTGCGCTGGTTTTTATCTCGGATGCTAGCATTGCCGTGCGCACTGCCATATCTGCATTTTCTTTAGTCTTTTGTGCGATTTCGGAAATGGAAGAACTGAGCTCCTGAACCGATGCCGCTTGTTCGGTGCTGCCCTGAGCCAGCGTTTGAGAGCCATCGGCGATTTGTTTCGAGCCTGTGGCGACCTGAGACGTTGACTGCTGGATTTCGGAAAACATTCTGTTGAGGTTATCTGCGACCGTTTTGAGGGCTATGCCAATTTTATCTTTGTCGGACAAAATATTGGGTTCGACAGTCAAATCTCCCTCAGCAATCTTTTCAAGCAGGCTCATTTCTTTATTTATCTCATCCACGAAACCAGCGGTAGCGGCAATGCATTCTCCGAGTTCGTCTTTATTTTGAGAAAACTTCTGAATGACAAGAACGTCCTCGTTGCGCAATGTTATGTCGCCTGTACGTGCGGCATTTTTCATAAAATCCGTTAGAACGCCAAGAGGTTTGCTGATAAGTCCGGATATATAGACAGCAAGGAGTGCGGCGATAAGCACAGCTATAACTATCATCACGACAATGATGATCAGCATCGAAGTGAACAGCGCATCGTTTTCTATATTTGTATCTGATGCCTGGCTGAGCCTTACAGCAAAGATATTGCCTAAATTATCTGTGATTATATCCGCTGCGACTGCGGTTTGGTCAGACATTATAGTTAGGAGATCGTACGAGGGCACCCCTGCCCTGGCGCCGGCTATGATTTCGTCCATGCCCCCTGAGAATTCTCCGCGAAACTGTGTTATTGCCTCATCAAACAACCGGATGGCAGAGGGGTCAACGAGCACGGGGCGGAATCTATCGGTGTGGTGAAGGAACCACCGCTCCCTGTCCGCTACGTCGAGGGCGTATTCGTTGATAGCCTCATGATCGCCACTAGCAAGCGCAACATTGCGCATCTGGACGCGCAAGCGCTGGAAATACTCGCGTGCATATGAAAGCTCAGACAGGGGCAATAACTGATTTTCGTACATTTCGGTGCTACCTTGGTTGATTTGCATCATCCCTATGATGCCGACCGCTCCGACAAAAACTGTCAGGACAATTACGATTACGAAACTAAGAATAAGTTTTTTTCCTACTTTTAGATTTTTCATTGATGCGCCTCATTTCTCTTAAAACTGATATGTTTACTCCATATTTATGGGTTTCCTGTGGCTCGACTTTTTGGAACCTCCAATCTTTTTGCGCCACAAAATCAGACTAAAACAGTACACTTTTGCGGACGATTATATCATTCTACCTGGGGAAGGGGCACCTTTTGCAACGCATTATGTGAAATAGTCACAAAAAAACGTAAAATAATACAAAAACAATTTGAGGTCGCAAATATTGCATTTCTTGGAAAACTGTGTCATAATCGATTTCTTAGGAGTGGTATTTTTGAATATAAACTATACGCTTACGCGTTCCCATAGAAAAACCGTCGCAATCCACATCCGAAACGGCACCGTTGAGGTTCGCGCACCTATTAGCATGCCTAGGCAAAGCATCGATAGGTTCGTGATGTCAAAAGAAGCGTGGATTACAAAGAATCTGGCGCATTCTAGCGAGCGCTTGGAGAAAAAATCGGGTTTTTCCCTCGACTATGGCGGGCTGCTGACGTATAGGGGCAAGCAATGCCCAATAGAGGCGAGGCAGAGCGGGCATATCGGATTTGATGATGAAAAAAAGTGTTTTTACCTGCCGCCGGATTTGCATCCGGAACAAATTAAGCATTGCTGCATTGAGATTTACAAAATGCTCGCCAAGCGCGACTTGACTGCAAAGGTCAAAGTGTTTTCCGAGGAAATGAAGCTTGTGCCGACGGCCGTGAAGGTCAATAGCGCAAAGACGCGGTGGGGAAGCTGTTCGTCTAGGCATAGCGTCAACTTCTCTTGGATGGTGGTTATGGCTGACGATGCGGTGTCTGACTATGTTGTCGTCCATGAATTGGCGCATATTGCTGAAATGAATCATTCGCCCCGGTTCTGGGCGATTGTTGCGAGGCACATCCCGGATTACGAGCAGTGCAAGGCGCAACTCAAAGTCCTGCAAATGAAGCTAAGTGAAGAAGACTGGGGGGTAGCGGGGTGAGGAAGAAAGTTGTTGCAATTATTTTTGGGGGGAGCTCCCCTGAGTATGATGTTTCGCTCAATTCTTCGTATTCTATAATCAATGCCATCGATTGTGAAAAATATGAGATTGTACTGGTAGGTATCACTAGGCAGGGATTGTGGTATCGATATTCTGGGGGAGTGGAGGGTATACCCAACGATGATTGGCATGCAGACGAAGCTCTTTTGACCCGGGCTTTCATATCGCCGGAGCGCAGCGGTGGTTTGCTCGAGATAAAAGACGGCAACGTTAGGTCGGTGCCTGTGGATGTCGTATTCCCAGTGTTGCACGGCAGATGCGGAGAGGATGGGACAGTTCAAGGTTTGTGCGAGCTTGCCGGAATACCGTGCGTTGGCGCAGGATTGGCATCTTCGGCCTTGTGCATGGATAAAGACAGGGCGCACAAGCTCGTGTCGCTTGCCGGGATACGCACACCAAAGGCCGTCTGCTTTGAGTATGTACCGGGAGATGAAGAAATTTTATCTGCCGCAAAGCAGCTTGGGCTGCCACTGTATGTCAAGCCTGTAAAGGCAGGCTCGTCATTTGGAATTTCAAAAGTTGAGAGCCTTGCGGTGGTGTGCGATGCTGCCAAGGCAGCTTTCGCTTTTGATGATGCAATCATAATGGAGGAGAACATCGATGGGTTCGAAACCGGTTGTGCAGTGGCAGGCAACGATGAATTGACTGTTGGCAGGGTTGACGAGATAGAGCTCTCCGATGGATTTTTTACTTATGAAGAAAAATACACGTTAAAGACATCAAAGATTCATATGCCGGCGCGCATTGATGCGAGCACTGAGCTGCGGCTGCAAGAGGCGGCAAAGGTAATCTATCGTACGCTTGGATGTCGTGGATATTGCAGGATTGACACTTTCTTATCAAAGGATGGCGAGATTATTTTTAATGAGGCAAACACCATTCCCGGATTTACGCCTAAGAGTCGTTTCCCGAAAATGATGCAGGGGATTGGTATAGAGTATCCGGAGCTTGTGGATATGTTGATTGGGTTATGCTTGGAAATTCATAATTCAGAGTTATGAATTCGGGGCAAAAAGGTGAGTGGCACTTGCTTGTTCGTGTTGGAGACTTGGATTTTTATGATTGATAATGAAATAAAACCGTCGGTTGATGGGCGCGCTTGGGTTGAGGTCGACCTTAGTGCGCTGGCGCATAATGCGTCTGAGATACGTGCGCACTTGCCGCTTGGGTGTGAACTAATGGCGGTCGTCAAAACGGATGCTTATGGGCATGGCATGGAAAATTGCGCAAAGCGCCTGTACGGCGAGGGGGTGCATTTTTTTGCAGTTGCAACGGTGGTTGAGGGTATTAGGCTCAGGAAAGCCATTCCTGATTGCGGGATACTTATCGTGGGTTATACACACCCGAAGGATGCGCAGTTTTTAAACGAGTATTCGCTTTCACAGATTGTGGTCGATGGCGAACATGCGAGCTTGCTTAACGAAATGGGTTACAAGCTGTGCGTGCATATAGCTGTAGATTCGGGGATGCACAGGCTGGGAATCAGACCTCAGAATCTCTCCGAGATAGAGGGTGTTTTTGAGTGCAAGAACTTGACCGTTGAAGGGGTTGCAACGCATTTTTCTTCATCGGACAGCTTGGAGAGAGACTCTATGGAGTTTACAAACTCCCAAGCCAATCACTATTTTTCGGTCATAGATGCGTTGAGGGATAGGGGGCATGATGTTGGAAAGCTACATGCCCAAGCGAGCTATGGTATTTTCAATTTGCCTGATTTGCGTTGCGATTACGCCCGAGCAGGCATTGCGCTCTATGGGGTTTTGAGCAGTGATAATGAAGTTTTGAAAAAGCCTGCCCTGCGTCCAGTCCTTTCGCTTAGGGCTGTTGTTGCTCAGGTTCGCTGGATTGGGGCGGGGGAGAGCGTCAGCTATGGGAGGGTTTTCAAAGCTCCAAAGCCGACAAAGGTTGCCACTGTTTGCATCGGCTATGCAGATGGCGTTCCTAGGCAGATGTCCGGGAATGGCGGGACTTGTCTTGTTCGTGGGCGTAGGGTTCCGATTATCGGTAGGATTTGCATGGATATGTTGATGCTTGATGTTACCGATGTAGGAGGGGTCAAGGCAGGTGATGTTGCGACGCTAATCGGCAGGGATGGGGATGAGGTGGTGCGGTGCGAGGATGTTGCTGCTGCCTCCGGCACGATAACAAATGACATCTTATGCAGGCTTGGCGAGAGGCTTGCACGTATATATAAGGGGTAGCGAAACAAAAAAAGTTGTCTAGGGAACGCTCGTTCTCTAGGCAACTTTTTTTAGATGGAGGGTTATCGTGCAGAGTTGTAGGCTTCCATGACTGCGCTCCTCAAATCTGCCTGATAGCGCTGGTTGTTTGTGACGGTGCCGTGGAAGTGCAAGCACAGGTGGCCGTTCATTCCGTTGCCTGATATCGTACTCCCGCCATGTGGCATTCCGTTTATCGAAGCGGCTACAGTCCTGCCGCCGATAGTTACCCAGACAGGCCTGGCCGACCAAGACCACGTGCCGCCGCGTATGTCAAATATGGTATCTGTGTCCCGCTGTGTGACAGGCTCGACATCGGCATGCCCGCCCAAGGAAAATGCGCGAACCGTAAAAGTGCGGCCTGTTCGAACATCGGTTACCGGGATGTCGGTGCCGGTCCTTATAAGGTTTCTCGCCTCTGACCACGAAAGCAACTCTACGTGGCCGGAGCTTACGCTAAGAAAATCGGATCTTATATAGCCTGAACGCTCATTTATGCGAACCGAAGACCAGCCGTTGGGGTTATTGTTTAACACTTCGACCCTTGTTCCAGAATTCAGAACCGTCAGGATGTCTGTTTCGGTTGAAGGGCCTGCCCTTAAATTGACTCCACCAACTGTGTGCATGAATGTCGATCCAGTTGTTTGTGCAGGCGCAGGAGATGCTTCGTCTATGGTTTGCTGCAGTATTACCGATGTGTTTAGCCTGAGAAAATCCGATCTGACGAAGCCGGTAATCCCATTGCTCCTGACATTAGACCATCCGGCTGGGTCATGTTCTAGGACTTCAACGTCCGTTCCCATGGGAAGGAAGTCGAAAACAACCGATTCTGTGGTGGGGCCCGCCCTCAAATTCACGCCAGTAGTCGTCCTGAAAGTGATGGGCATGTTCTCGACAGGGAAAGTAAGGAGGTCTGAGCGGATAAATCCGGCTGTACCATTTATTCTGACGCTTGACCAGCCTGCCGGGTCGTGATCTACTACTTGTACTCTTGTCCCATCTTCAACGAGCGTGATAATGTCAGTGTACGTGGATGGGCCACTTCGCAAACGGACGGTCGATGTTGTTACAAAAAAGTCAGTCGGGTCTGACGCAACGGCGTTTTGAGTCAGTGCAAAAACCAATGTGCAGATTATGATAACAAAAAGTATCTTGCGTATATAGCGATTCACGTGGTAGTCTCCTTTTTTGCGTAATGCGTAAATTTTAACTAATCGCCTACATATTAGCAGAAAATGTTTCTTTTGTCAACCGTCCTGTAACGATTTTGTAATTTTTTGTAAACTGAAATTACTAGTCACCCCTCTGCAAACCATCCGCTGCTACCCCGCATAGAGCATGAGGATGCCGCTGGGCCCTGCGCCCCTGGGTTTGTGGGTGTCGGTTCGGGGCGGCGTGTGTGCGCCTTCGGCCTCCCAGTC
>WQSH01000120.1 GCA_009787995.1 Oscillospiraceae bacterium | reverse complement strand
CATCGTAGAGAGGGAATTCCGGCTACTGTCACGGAACTGACCGAGCGTAGAGGAGTGTGCAGGCTTCTCAATGCCGGACAGATAGCAGACACTGAATTGTTGCGAAGTAACAAGCTGTGTTCCATGAAATTATGATTATTGTGTTTTGTGCGCCATTATGTTATGATAAGCGCACAAATGGTTCGGGAGTCAAAAGTCCGCCAGGCGTCATTTCAACACCCGAACCATAAATAAGAACTTGGAGCTAAGGATAGTTGCATGAAAGAATCAAACAATGCTGCGCAGTATGGCAATGACAGCATCAGCTCGCTCAAAGGCGCCGATCGCGTAAGGAAGCGCCCCGGGGTCATATTTGGCTCGGATGGGATTGAAGGCTGCCAGCACGCCGTTTTCGAGATACTCTCGAACTCTATAGACGAGGCCCGGGAAGGGCATGGCAAGGTCATAAACGTAACTCGATTTGAAGATAATATATTTGAAGTCGAGGACTTCGGCAGAGGCTGTCCCGTCGACTGGAATGAAGCAGAAGGGCGCTACAACTGGGAGCTTGTATTCTGTGAGCTATATGCCGGGGCCAAGTACCGCAACGACGTGGGCGAGAACTATGAATACTCGCTCGGGCTCAACGGTCTCGGCTCATGTGCGACCCAATACGCAGCCGAGTTTATGGATGTCACGATTTACCGCGACGGCAGGAAGTATTCGCTCCATTTTGAAAAAGGGGAGATTATCGGGGAACTCGCGTTTGAGGAGTTCACAGGCAAACGCACCGGGACTATCATAAGATGGAAGCCGGATATTGAGGTTTTTACTGAAATCGCCGTCCCCGCCGAATATTTTGCCGATATACTGAAGCGTCAGGCAGTGGTCAATGCGGGTATAACGTTTAATTTCAAAAACCAAGAGGGGCCGAAGCTTGAAACAACAGAATTCCTGTACGAAAACGGCATCCTCGACTATGTGAAGGAACTCAGCGGGGAAGAGCCGTTGAGCACGCCGCGGTTTATCGAAACCGAGCGGCGCGGGCGCGACCGTGAAGACATGGCGCAATACAAGGTCAAGCTGTCTGCGGCGTTCTGCTTCTCAAATAGGGTCAATATAATCGAATACTACCACAACTCATCGTGGCTGGAGCACGGAGGGGCGCCTGAAAAGGCGGTGCGGAGCGCATTCGTCGCTGAAATTGACGCATGCTTGAGAAAAAACAACAAATATCAAAAAAATGAGAGCAAAGTAACATTTGCGGACATACAAGATTGTCTTGTCCTCATAACAAACTGCTTTTCAACGCAGACTTCATTCGAAAACCAAACAAAAAAAGCCATTACGAACAAGTTCATCCAAGAAGCGCTCAATGAGTTTCTGCGCAGCCAGCTTGAGGTGTACTTCATTGAAAACAAAGCGGAGGCAGATCGGATTTCCGAGCAGGTGCTCATAAACAAACGCAGCCGCGAAACGGCGGAGAAAACCCGCCTTAATATCAAAAAAAAGCTGTCAGGCGGCGTCGACATAACCAGCCGCATCCAAAAATTCGTCGATTGCAGGACGAGGGACATAGAGCGCCGCGAGATTTACATCGTGGAGGGGGACAGCGCACTCGGGGCGTGCAAGCTCAGCCGGGATGCTGAGTTTCAAGGGATAATCCCGGTGCGCGGAAAGATACTCAACTGCCTGAAGGCCGACTATGGTAAGATTTTCGCCAATGAGATAATTACGGACATCATCAAGGTGCTGGGATGTGGAGTCGAGATTCAAAATAAACATACGAAAGATATGAGCGCATTCGACTTAGGCGCGTTGCGCTGGAGCAAAGTCATAATCTGCACCGATGCCGACTATGACGGATTTCAAATCCGCACGCTGATACTCACGATGCTCTACCGCTTGGTGCCGACGCTGATCGAGCGGGGATTTGTGTACATAGCCGAGTCCCCGCTGTTTGAGATAGAGTGCAAAGGCAAGACGCATTTTGCATATTCTGACAAAGAAAAGGCTGACATCGTGGCGAAATTCGACGGCGCAAAGCACACAATAAACCGCTCAAAAGGCCTGGGCGAGAACGAGCCGGAGATGATGTGGCTGACCACGATGAACCCGGAGTCGAGGCGGCTGATAAAGGTAATGCCATCAGAGCCGGCAGAGACCGCCGACGCATTTGAACTATTCCAGGGAAATAATCTGGCGGGCAGGAAAGCGTTCATATCCGAGAACGGACACAGATATCTGGATTTCGCAGATGTTTCTTAGGGCATTTTGACGAATGTGATGATTTTTCAAACACGCCCTAAATTAGGAAACCACAGAGGATAACATGCCAAAAAAGAAGACGACCGAAAATAGCAAAAGGCCAAGCAATCCAAATGTTGTGGGACTCCGGGCGGATGTTCTCGAGCAACCGATAACCGATACGCTGGAGCACAACTATATGCCGTATGCAATGAGCGTCATCGTTTCTCGTGCGATACCGGAAATCGACGGATTTAAGCCATCGCACAGGAAGCTTCTGTACACGATGTACAAAATGGGGCTTATGACAGGGGCAAGGACAAAATCGGCAAACATAGTCGGGCAGACGATGCGCCTCAACCCGCATGGAGACGGGCCTATCTACGACACCCTCGTGCGGCTGTCAAAAGGGTACGGGGCGCTGCTTTCGCCGGTTATAGACTCAAAGGGCAATTTTGGGAAGGTGTTTTCGCGAGACATGGCGTACGCCGCTTCTCGCTACACAGAGGCCAAGCTGGCTCCGATTTGCTCTGTGATATTTGGGGACATCGATAGGGACACTGTGGATTTTGTAGACAACTACGACAGCACTATGACCGAACCCACGCTCCTGCCCACCATGTTTCCAAATGTGCTGGTCAGCGCAAATACGGGAATTGCGGTTGGGATGGCGAGCAATATATGCGGATTTAACCTGGAAGAGGTTTGCCAAACTGCTATAGAGTTCATATCCGACCCGAATTGCGACATAACGCAGACGCTCAAGGCGCCCGACTTCCCAACAGGCGGGGAGCTGATATATAATGCGGCGGAGCTGCAGTCGATTTATGAAACAGGGCGGGGGAGCGTCAAAGTCCGGGCATGTTGGAAATACATCAAGGAAGACAACCTCATCGAAATTACCGAGATACCCTATTCGACGACAGCCGAAGCGATTATAGACAAGGTGGCCGAGCTTGTAAAGGCAGGCAAGCTGCGGGACATTTCAGACATGCGGGACGAAACAGATCTTTCCGGGCTGAAGCTGACGATAGATCTAAAGCGCGGCGCAGAGCCGGACAAGCTTATGGCGAAACTATTTAGGCAGACCCCGCTGATGGACAGTTTTTCCTGCAACTTCAACATATTGATTGCCGGAGTTCCCCGCGTGATGGGCGTTCGGGAAATTCTAACCGAATGGACTGCTTGGCGCGTAGGTTGCGTAAAGAGGCGTGTTTTCAGCGAGCTGCAAAAAAAGAAGGACAAGCTGCATTTGTTGCGGGGGCTGCAAAAGATACTGCTGAATATTGACAAGGCCATTGCGATAATCCGCGAGACAGATCAAGAGGACGAGGTCGTGCCGAATTTGATGATAGGCTTCGGCATCGATGAGCGGCAAGCTGACTATGTCGCTGAAATTCGGCTCCGTAACATAAACCGCGAATATATCCTAAAACGCACCGAAGAGACAGGCTCGCTCGAAAAGGAGATAGAAGACCTTGCGGACACTCTGGAATCAAGTCGGCGCATAAACTCCATAATTGTCAAGGAACTCAAAGAGGTAATCAAAAAATTTGCCCAAGAGCGAAGGACAAAAATCGTTTTTGAGGATGAAATTGAGACGTTTGACACAGAAGAGCATGTGGAAGATTATGTAGTTAACATATTTATGTCGCAGGAGGGCTACTTCAAAAAGATAACCCCGCTTTCGCTCAGAATGAGTGGCGAGCAGAAATACAAGGATGCCGACGGGCCGTTTTTGAGCTTTGAGTCGCAGAATAAAAACGAGCTGCTGATTTTCACGGACAAGCAGCAGGTATATAAGGCAAGGGTACGTGATTTTGAGGACACAAAGGCGTCGAATTTGGGGACATACCTGCCGACGGCGCTAGAGATGGACGCAGGCGAGAGTATTATATATATGCTGGATCCGGGCGATTATTCAAAACATGTGATGTTCTTTTTCGAAAATGGCAAAGCGGCGAGAATAGAGCTTGCGACTTACGCCACAAAAACAAACCGGAAGAAGCTCACCGGGGCATATTCCGACAAGAGCCCCGTTTGCGCAATCCTGCCGCTGAGCGAAGACTTGGAACTGGCAGTGTTTTCGTCAGATGGGCGCAGCCTTATTTTCAATTCGTCTCTGCTTGCGCCAAAGAGCACGCGCTCTACCCAAGGAGTCCAGATTATGTCGCTAAAGAAAAACAAAGTTATGGAAAAAGCGCTGCCGCTTGAGATGACAGACATAGAAAACCCGTCAAGATATAGGGTGAGGGCGATTCCGGCGGCCGGCGCAATCCTAAAGCCTGAAGACAAAGGCGAAAAGCAGATAGAACTATTTCAGCCGGAAGGCCTATAACTTACTTTGCCGCTCACAAGACCTTGCGAGCGGATCTTCGAGAACCTGGGAGGTGTTCGCTTGAAACGCCGATTAATCTTGTCGATAGTCCTTGTACTTGCAGCAATGGCATCAGCCGGCTGTGCGGCAATCCTTGAAGATGATAGGGTTACAGAATCTGCGCATGTCATTAATCCAGTTGTCAGGCCGCCAGACCCGCAAATAGAAGTATCCAATTTTGAAGAACTGAAAGAAGCAATTATCGAACTTATAATGGCGCATGAAACAAACGCAAGGATTGTCGCATTCAGTTATGACAGCGAAGACATGCAAATGGATTTGGATCGCGCGATTAGCGAAATTTTGATGCACCACCCCATAGGCGTTTATGCTGTGAGCGAAATTGTTGGGCAGGCCACGAAAATCGTGACATTTTTCGAAATAAATATCAGCATAGAATATATGCGCACCAGCCAGCAGCTTAATTCCATAATAAATGTGACCGGATTACCGGAACTTATGGCAGAGCTCCTTGAAATAATGAGCGAATACAGCGATGAAGCGACTTTTCGCACGCCTTTGCAAATGTCGGCAGATGAACTTGTTGGCCATATAGTCGATATTTATTACCAAAACCCGCGCAGCATAGTTATGCGCCCGATAGTGGCGGTCGAGGTTTTTCCCGAAGTTGGGGATGATAGGATTTTTTCCGTGAGATTCGATTTTGGCCGACCGCCGGGAATCCTGCGGCAGCTTGGGGAGAGCCTGACATTGGCTTTCCAGAGCAACATCGAAGCGGCGGAAGGGGGGGCTAACGCTGAGCTACTCCTGTCGCTTGCGAAAAACCTCATAGCATTCGCAGATTTCGACGAAGCCACTGCAAGGACCATTCCGGCACATGGCCCGCAAAATCTTGCTGCAACGGCATTTGGGGCACTGATCAATGGGAGCGCAATCGGGGAGGGGTTTGCAATGGCCTTTAAGGCGCTAAGCACCGAGCTTGGCGTGGATACCCGCATAGTGCTGGGGCGATTGGATGGCAGATATCATGCGTGGAATTTAGTGAGGCTCTACGATTACTACTACCATATTGATGTTGCAATGGGCGATGTCAACGGAATTGAGACAGCGTTTCTGTTGAGCGATGCACAGTTGATTTATAGCAACTACACATGGGATTTCGAAAACACACCGTACGCCGATGGCCCTCTGACATTCGAGGTTGTAGCCGGGAGCGAATATGAATACGACTACCAGGATGAATCAGGCAACGCAGGCGTAATACCTCCAAGGCCCGGCGCCAATGTGCCTGAAACGCCAGACCTTTTCCCCGATGCCGCCCCGGAAGAGCCTGATGAGCCCGACCTGCCTGATATTCCAGACATGCCGGACGAATCGGATGAACCTGAAGTTACAGAACCTTCTGAGGGCTCCGAGGTTCCGGAGGAACCATACGAACCGGAGGAGCCTGATGAGCCCGACGAATATAATACTTAAAAGAACGCCGAAAAGCTAGTACCACTTGTTCCAAGCGAGATAAATAGACAGAAAAATGGAGGGTCCGACATGTCAGGTGAAATAAAATTTTTTAGAAAACGTTTTTTTGGTGGCTTTAATCGTGATGATGTAGTAAAATACATATCCAAATTGGCGCAGGAGCGCAATGAGTTCAAAAATGCGAAGGATACGGCAGAAGCCGAGGCGAAAACAATGGCGGGCGAAGTCGAGCCGCTGCGCCTCAAATCCGAGGAGGCTATAAAAGAGGCCTGCGAAG
>WQSH01000119.1 GCA_009787995.1 Oscillospiraceae bacterium | reverse complement strand
TTATATCGGCGGGCATGAGCGACATGCGCGTGCATCTGACAGAGCAGCGTTATGAAANCCCTGCGTCCCCGCCAATGTTCTGTATGCTCCTAAGAAAGCACCTCACCGGTGCGCGCATTTTGTCAGTTCGGCAACCATCGGCAGAAAGGTTGCTGGAGTTTTTGCTCGATGCGCCGGATGCCATGGGGGAGGCGACTGAGAAGCTCCTTGTAGTCGAACTGATAGCAAAATCCTCAAATATAGTTTTAATTGACGCCGACGGAATCGTTATTGATTGCATGAAAAGAGTCGGAAGCGTTCTTTCGGACAGGCGAACGGTTCTTCCGGGACTATATTATCGTCATCCGACCGCACAAGGAGAGAAGACTGATCCGCTAACAATGTCGAACGATAAATGGCTGCAATTGCTGGATTTCATGGGGAGTGATGGTCTTGTGGACAAGTGGTTGTTATCGACATTTTCAGCATTCTCGCCGCTTATTTGCAGGGAAATTGCATGGCGGGCATATGGAACCTGCGATTTTCGCCTCGCCGAAATCACAGATGGGGGGGAGGCTCTCCGTCGTGAGTTTTTTGCCATTATGAGTTTGGTAAAGTCCGGGGGCTTTCAGCCGTGGAGCATATTGGATGCGGACAATTCCCCTCGTGACTTTTCATATACCAAGATAATGCAATATGAAGGCGCTCTGGAGTTAAAGCGCTCGGAGAGCTTCTCTGCGATGCTTGACAGCCACTATGCGCGCACGGCGCAGCTTGAGCGTCTGCGCCAGCGGTCCTCAGCGACAGTAAGGACTGTCAAAACCGCACGCGATAGGATATTGCGCAAGCTGGCGGCACAAAAGACGGAGCTTGAAAAGACGTCGATGCGCGAGTCCATACGCGAATGCGGGGATATTATAACAGCTAATTTGCATTTGATGAAAAAAGGCCAACGGGAGCTGATTGCAGAGGATTTTTTTACACCGGACAATTCATTGAGAGATATTCCTCTCGACCCATTGAAAACGCCCCAGCAAAATGCGGCGAAGTACTATAAGGACTATACAAAGGCGAGAAATGCCGAAAGTTTCCTGACGGAACAAATCCGGCTGGGCGAGGCGGAAGCCGATTATTTGGATAGCGTCCTCGAGGCAATCGCCTTGGCTGAGGGCGACAAGGATATGGACGAGATAAGGCGTGAATTGGTTCAAACAGGCTATGTAAAGGAAAAAAGGCAAAAAGGCGGAAAGTCAAAGCCTCCCCCTGCTGCTGCGCCGATGAAATTCAGGTCGTCTGCGGGCATGGAAATACTTGCCGGCAGGAACAATGTTCAAAATGACAATCTGACGCTCAAGTCAGCATCAAAGGCCGATGTTTGGCTTCATACGCAAAAAATACACGGTTCCCACGTAATTATCTGCTGCAATGGATTAGAGCCTGACGACCAAACCCTCGCTGAGGCAGCCTCAATTGCCGCATATTATTCATCTGGAAGGGCAAACGGGAAGGTGTCCGTGGATTTCACGAAAGTAAGGAATGTAAAGAAAATCCCCGGAGGGCGCCCTGGGATGGTGACATATACGGGGTATAAGACGATTGTTGCGGCGCCGGATGAGGTGCTGGTTGAAAGGCTAAAATTGAAAAGCTGAAAGCACGATGTTACTGCTCGGTAACTGCAATGACGTACTTGCGCATATGTAGATAATCGGTTACAATGTGACCATGCCTGTGGGAGATTATTTATCGGGGCATCTGCCGACTATCGAGTTTTAGGGAGTTACGAAATATATGGGTGAAAAAACAATGAGTGTGGACAGGCTGGAGAATATTATCAGCGTGTTTGGCTCGTTTGATGAGAATCTTAGGCTTATTGAAGATGAGCTTGGCGTTAAGATAACTGACAGGAATTCGGAATTAAACCTTTCAGGCGCTGAGGAGAATGTGTTTTATGCCGAACGCGCCATAAATGGTCTGCTCATGCTGGCGGCTAAAGGGGAGACCATAGACTCGCGGAACGTCCGGTATATCATCGGGCTTGTCAAGGAAGGGCAGGATGACAAAATCGGCGAGATTACCCGCGATATAGTCTGCATTTCGGCAAAAGGGAAGCCCATCAAGGCAAAGACCCTGGGGCAGAAAAAATATGCCGATGCAATTGCAAAAAATACCGTGACGCTCGCTATCGGGCCTGCGGGTACCGGAAAGACTTATCTTGCTGTTGCGGCGGCCGTTGCTGCTTTTCGCAGCAAGTCAATCAACAGAATCATCCTGACCCGCCCGGCGGTGGAAGCCGGGGAACGCCTCGGTTTTCTTCCCGGTGACTTGCAGAGCAAGGTAGACCCTTATTTGCGCCCTCTTTACGATGCGCTTTTTGAGCTTTTGGGTGCAGAGACGTACAGTAAATACTTTGAGCGCGGGAATATAGAGGTTGCACCGCTTGCTTACATGCGCGGCAGGACTTTGGACGATTCGTTCATTATTCTTGATGAGGCGCAGAATACTTCCAGAGAGCAGATGAAGATGTTTCTGACCCGCCTTGGGTTTGGCTCGAAGATTGTGATTACCGGCGACATAACGCAGATTGACCTCCCGCCGGACAAGACCAGCGGATTGCGTGATGCGATGCGTGTTTTGGAGGGCGTGCCGGATATCGCAATTTGTTCGCTTTCCGCCAAGGATGTCGTGCGGCATGAGCTTGTTTCGAGGATTATCGAGGCATATGACAGGCGGGAAAAGAAACCGCGAGATACGGTGCGCAAGGGTTCAGCTAAAGGCTAGGGGGATATTCTTGATTAAGCACAAGATTTATGTTCGGCACCATAGTAAAATTAACTTTGAGGATAGGCTGCGGGTGTCGCTTATAAAGGGGTGCGTCCGCACTGTGTTGGGCTTTGAAGGTGTGGATATGCCGTGCGAGGTCAGTGTGCTCATCACCGACGACGCCAGCATCCGTGCTATTAACTTTGAGTTCCGTGGGATTGATGAGCCTACTGACGTGCTTTCTTTTCCTATGCTGGTGTTCTCGCCGCCCGGGTGGGCAGACCCGGGTTCCAATGCTGTTGACCTTGAGACGGGGCTTACGGCTCTTGGGGAGATTGTTTTGTCGGCTGAGAGGGTGCGGGTGCAGGCGCTTGAGTATAATCAGTCGGTAGAACGCGAGACTGCCTATCTAACTGTCCATTCGGGTTTGCACTTGCTCGGTTATGACCACTTGGACGAAGCCGGGGAGAAGATGCAGATGCGCCTGCGGGAGAAGCAGATTATGCGTGAATTGGGGTTTTGAAATGATTGAAAAGACTGCTATGATTGCCGTTGTGGGGCGGCCTAATGTGGGAAAGTCCACGCTTACCAATGTGCTCACTGGGGATAAGGTCGCTATTGTTACGCCAAAACCCCAGACCACGCGCAACCGGATTTTTGGCGTTTTTACGCATGGCTCCACACAGATGATACTGATGGATACGCCGGGTTTTCATAAGGCTAGAACCCGGCTGGGCGACTATATGGTCGGTGTCGTTAAGGAGAGCGTGGCGGATGTTGATGCTGTGGCACTTATGGTGGAGCCGATTGGCAATATCGGGATGCAGGAGGAGCTTTTGCTTGAGCATATAAAGAGTTCCGGCGTGCCTGCCATTTTGGTAATTAATAAAATAGACACTGTGAAGGTCGATGAGACGTTGCCTATTATTGAGCTGTATTCCCGGCATTTTGACTTTGATGCGATTGTGCCGATTTCCGCCAGAAAAGGCAGCGGAGTAACTGAGTTGCTGGGAATTTTTGACAGGCACGCCAAGGAGGGGCCGCAGCTTTTTCCTGATGGGATGACTACGGATCAGCCTGAGAAGCAGGTTATCGCTGAGATAATCCGGGAGAAGCTGCTAATCTGCATGGATCGCGAGATACCGCATGGCACGGCAGTTGAAATCACAAAATTTTCTGAGCGTGATGGTGAGGATATTATTGACGTCGATGCTACCATCTATTGCGAGAAGGCGAGCCACAAGGGAATGATAATCGGCAAGAATGGTGCGATGCTCAAGAGAATCGGACAAATGGCGCGCGAAGATATTGAGAGGTTCATGGGGGTAAAGGTTTTTTTGCAGACTTGGGTTAAGGTAAAGGAAAACTGGCGCGACAGCCAGTTGATGATGAAGAATTTTGGTTATGTGAAGTAAGGCGATGTACATAAATACTACCGGGCTTATACTGCGCGAGACTGCCTATAAGGAGTCTAGCAAAATACTGACCGTGATGACCGGAGGCGAGGGTAAGCTGACTGTCACGGCTCATGGTGCGCTTCGCAGGAATAGCAAGGTTGCTGCGGTCACGCAGCTTTTGGCGTTTTCTGAAATGACGCTTTATTCGCGCCGGGATCGTTGGACGCTGACGGAGGCCCGGAGCGTCGAACAGTTTATTGGTTTGCGTTCCGATATATCCTTGCTGGCCCTCGGTGCATATTTTGCCGAACTCACAGAGGCGGTAGCCGATGAGGACAGTCCAAACCCTGAACTTTTGCCACTCTGCCTCAATGCGCTTTATGCGCTCAGTGAGGGCTTAAAAACGCCTGAGTTTGTAAAGCCTGCGTTTGAGTTGCGGCTGATGGCGATTTCCGGGTTTGCGCCGCTTGTTGAGTCTTGTTTTATTTGCGGGGGAGGAATCTCCGGGCGCGCATTTCTGGACATTGCGGGGGGCACACTCAGCTGCGCTGGGTGCGGCGGCAGTGGATTCGGCGGCGTTTCGCTTGGTATCGGTGCGATTGAGGCAATGAGGCATATCATCGGAGTGGAGGCGAAAAAGCTTTTTTCGTATTCGCTTGGGCCGCCGTCGCAACGGGAGCTTGCCGACGCTGCCGAGGGGTATTTGCTTGCGCATTTGGACAGGGGTTTTCGTACGCTCGATTACTATAAAGGGATACAGTTATGACATTATATGAAAAATCACTAAAAGTGCTCGAATTGCCCGCAATACTTGAAATGCTGGCGGGGGAGGCAGTGAGCGAGGCTGCGAAGCTAAGCGCAGGGCAGTTGCTGCCTTCCGCTGACTACAGCATGGTAGCGGAACTGCTCGCCGAGACCAGCGCCGCCGCAAATATGATGACACTGAAAAGCGCACCGCCTTTTTCCGGCGTCAAGGACGTCCGCGGGTCGCTCAGGCGTGCCGGCATGGGCGGGGCTCTGAACACGAGGGAGCTTTTGGATATTGCATCGCTCCTCCGTGCTTCGCAGGCCTCAATTTCGTATTCATCAGGGGACAGGGACGCCGAGAGGACAGCCATTGACTATCTGTTTTCTTCGCTATACTCGAATAAATACTTGGAAAACAAAATATCATCGGCAATAGTTGCTGAGGAGGAAATTGCGGACAATGCCAGCCGAGAGCTGGCCGACATAAGGCGACATACGAGGCTTGCCGCCGACAAAGTGCGGCAGACGCTCAACAAAATCATTACATCCCCAACTTATTCCAAGGCGCTTCAAGAGCCGATTATCACGATGAAGAATGGCAGGTATGTCGTTCCGGTCAAGTCCGACCAGAAAAATGCGGTTCCGGGGCTTGTTCACGACGTCTCTTCTTCCGGGGCTACACAGTTTATTGAGCCTATGGCGGTCGTCCAGATTAATAATGAGCTTAGGGAGCTGGCTGCAAAAGAGAAGCAGGAGATAGAACGCATCCTTGCTGAGCTAAGCGCTGATGTGGCAGAGCACTCAGAGGAAATTGCCGGGGATTTCGAAGTGCTTGTTATGCTTGACCTGATTTTTGCGAAGGCAAAGTTATCGTACAAGCTAGGTGCCGCCGAGCCAGAGCTGACGGAGGAAAAGCGAATCAAGCTCAGCGGAGCAAGGCATCCATTGCTGCCTAAGGGCAATGCGGTTCCTATTGACGTTTGGCTGGGCAGCGAGTTTGATACTCTAGTGATTACGGGGCCGAACACCGGGGGCAAGACAGTCACTCTAAAGACTTTGGGGCTGCTGTGCGCAATGGTTCAGTGCGGCTTGCATATCCCTGTCAAGGATGGCAGCGTTGTGCCTGTTTTTGAGTCTATTTTGGCGGATATAGGCGATGAGCAGTCGATTGAGCAGTCACTATCCACTTTTTCTTCTCATATGACTAATATAGTCGGAATTCTGGACGAGAGCTTGTCCGGTTCGCTGTTGCTGTTTGACGAGCTGGGCGCCGGAACAGACCCAATAGAGGGTGCCGCACTTGCGATAGCTATCATCGAGCATGCGAGGAGCAGGGGGGCGCTGATTGGTGCGACGACGCATTATGCGGAGCTGAAAACCTATGCGGTAAATTCTGCCGGCGTCGCCAATGCTTCTTGCGAGTTTGATGTTGAAACGCTCAGGCCGACCTATAGGCTCATAATTGGCATCCCCGGCAAGTCCAACGCTTTTGCTATTTCACAGCGGCTGGGGTTGCCTGAGAAGGTCATTGAAGATGCAAGAGGCCGCGTGAATACGGAAAATGCCGCATTTGAGGATGCGCTTGCCAGCCTTGAGAGCGCCAGGGTGACGTTGGAGGCAGAGCGAGGCGAGGCGAGGAGGCTTCTCCGAGATGCGCAGGAGGACCGCAAGCAGGCCGAGGTATACAAGGACAAGCTTGACAAAGAGAAGGGCAGGGCTGCTG
>WQSH01000118.1 GCA_009787995.1 Oscillospiraceae bacterium | reverse complement strand
TGTTCTTCTTTTGTTTTCGTATATTCATCAAACCCAGTCCGGGGCGCGCATCCCATTCGGGGTTTTATGACGTTAGGAAATAGGAACCCACAACCTGCCCGCCGCTTTCGTCAAGCCGCGCACTTGGCGAAACTGTTTAGTGACGAATGACGGCCTGCATGAATTTGCCCTGTCTGTCTTGCTGTTTTGCATTTGGATTTGCGTTATTGTACGCAAAATAATCCCGAACATTTTTGTCGTCCGAGATGCGAGGTGCGGAAATTGCAATCCCTTGTTTCCCGCTTCAACGCATCCTTGCATTTCTAAGCCTGCTCGTACTATAACATCGGTCTTTTCAAAAGTCAAGTGTTTTTTGCGTTTTTATAAAAAACTTTTGACACTTTGGTAGAATCGTAGTGTTTGCAAGCGTTTCGAGAGGTTTGAGGGAAACACAAAAGCCCGAACATGTCCATTTTTTTGTTCGGAACGCAAAGCGCGGAATTATCAATCCCTAATATCCGCTGGCAACGCGTCCTTGCGTTATCCTCTCACCTAGCATTATCGGATTAGGCCACAGAAACTTTAGCTTTTTTTTGAGAAAATTTTCAAATAATTTTGAAACCGCTGCGGCTGTAAGGGCGGCCCCTACTGCGCCCCTAACTCCGCAAGTCTGAGTTTTGCGGGCTCGTAGTTACCGCAATTTTTGTACATTTGGACTGCGTCTTCCACCATATCGATGCACTCCAGAATCACGCCGATGTTGTAGTAAGAGAGGAACGAGGTTATCCCCCTGGGGTCGGCGATGTTTGCGCCAATGCAGCTTTCATAACATTCCACGGCCTCTACAAACAGGCCGTTGTTCTGCAAAACATGGGCGCACAGGAAGCGAAACGATGGACTTTCCTGGTAATGCGGCGCAAAAACCTCCACAAGCTCCATGGCCTTTTCAAATTGATCGGTATTTATCAAGGCATACCCGTAGCACTCCACGGCGCTGTAAATGTAGCCATACCGGAAATCTGCACCGGCATCTTTAGAAAAAGCTGCCAAGGCTTTGTCAAAATAAAAACAAGCCTGCTGCAAATCAGCGTTGGCATAATAACATTTTCCCAGCTGGTACAGCACATAGGCATCATCGGGAGCGTTCTCAAGCTGCTTTTTCAACATGCTTTCGTTGCGCTCATTCTTCCCCTTGGATTCGACAACCTCCGGCAGGTACCCATAGTGGTGCACCACCACGGGCACGGCCCCTATAGGGGGCCTGCGGACAGCTTCACTGCTGCTTGCGAGCTGCTCGTGGATGCGCCCCTCGAACCTGAAATGCCTCCTATTGTAAAGCTTGGTTGCTGGGTGGCATTCTTGATTGGACAACTCTAACGCCGTTACGGCTCCAATTGCATATGCATCCTCAATAAACGCCCCGAGCTCCGAAAGCTCGGCTTCCACAACTTCTTCGTCAGCATCCAGCACAAAAATCCAGTCATTTTTTGCCATATCCGCCGCAAAATTCCTAGCTGCAGAAAAATCGTCAACCCACGTAAAATCAAACACGCTCGCACCGGCGGCAAGCGCAATATCCCTCGTCTTGTCAGTTGAGCCGGTGTCAATGACGACCATGTCCTCAAAGCCGAGCACTGCCTTTGCGCCCTCGAGCGCTCTGGCTAAAAAGCGCTCCTCGTTTTTCACTATCATGCAAAGGCTGATAGACGTTGCCTTACCCATAACGTTCCCCTCAATTCTCTGTATTATCTCTGAGCCGCCTTGCAGGCACCCCCGCTACCACGGCTCCCGCATCGACGTCCCTTACCACGACAGAACCCATGCCCACAAAGGACTCCCTGCCAATCGTAAGCCCATCGCGGACGGAAACGCTCGGGGCGATATATGCGCCCTCCTCAATATGGGCGCTTCCCGCCACCATGCTCTTGGCAATTACGACGGCATTTCTTTCAATCACGGCATTATGCGCAATATGGCATAAATTGTCTATCTTAACGCAGTCGTGGATGATAGTGTCGCCCATGGTGCCCCTGTCGATGCAAGTGTTTGCCCCTATGTAAACGTTTTTCCCAATAGTAACTCCGCCAAAATGCGGGAATTTCGCCCAGCCACCGCAGTCAGTTTTTTCATACCCAAAACCATCCTGCCCTATGACCGCCCCTGAGTGGATGATGCAATTGTCCCCAATCGCGACGCAATTCATTATGGTGACGTTGTGGTATATGACCGTATTGCGCCCAATCGAAACATGCCCTCCGACAAATGTGTTTGCGCCTATGTAGGTGTCCGGGCCGATGTTTGCGCCTTGTTCGATGACTGCGTTCGGGTGCTTTCCAGAAGGTTTGGGCGGCGCAAAAAACCTCTCCGCCACTTTCATAAAGCAAAGCCTCGGCTTGCGCACCTTTACCAGCGTTTTCGGATACTCTCCCCGGGTTTGGCGGAAATTGAGCGGGCAAATTACTATCTCCGCATTTACGCCGGCTAAATCGAAGCATTCCTGCCTGACCCACGTCACCGTCCCGTCCTTTGCGTCGGACAAAGGCGAAACGCCGCAAACTGCGCCGCCAGACTCCGAAACGACCTCTGCGCCTTCCTCAAAAGTGCGTATAAACTCCAATATGTCTTTTGTTTTGACCATATGACCACACCCTTCGACCCAATCAGGGCTATTTATCATTAACCCGCCCCATCTCGCTCATGGTTTCGTCATGCTGCCTCATTGAGGAGTTCAGCCGCCCTTGCGCACAGCGCAATATCCTGTCCCTGGGTTTCATCACGCTTGGCGTCCACCACTCCGGGTGGGTAAGTATTTGCAGCCTGATGTCCCCGGCTTCCGACAAGACATCAAAAAGCCTCCGATAGCGCCAGTGCCCATCAGAATCGGAGCAATACCCATAGTGCTCTTTGAAATATCCGCTATACATATTGATAAGCCCGCAAACAGTGTCGTCTGAAAAAGCCGTCCAGCCGCCTCTGTCGGGGTTGTGGAAAGAAAAAGCCCCAATCTGCACTTCAAGCAAGGCTTCAAGCATGTCCCGCTCAAGTTTGAGGTGCCGCTCAAACTCCTCATCCATGCCTATGTCGATGCCATAAAACCAGGGCTCGTAGTGAATCCCGATTTCATGGCCATTTGAAACGATGTCCTTCAGCAGCCTGACGATGCCCTTTTCATATGCATTGTAAAAAGAGCTGTGGAGATAGACAAAGTACGTTGAAGAAACGCCTTCTTCTTTTTCAATGGCGGAAATCTTAGCAGCCCTGTGCACGGAGCTGTCCAAGTCATGCCGATTTATTATGACCTTCTGAGAGTGTTCCTGCCGATAATCCTCAACGCTTATAAAGGCATAGTTCTCTTTGGCCACTTTTAGGAGCCGCCTATAATTATCTTCCGTAAAATCATCAAAGAAGTATTCCATCCTTATTTAAATTTCCCCTTCAAATCACTAATGAACAGCTCATGGCTGACAGCAAAATTGCCTGTGACAACCGAATTATCCGCAACGCTCCTCGTCACAACGGAGCCCAGCGACACCCTTGCGTTAGTCCCTATAGATACATTATTTGAAATAGTGCTGCCCGGCCCAACCCAAGCGTCATCCCCTACAACAACGTTGCCAGCCAGCAAGGCCGCAGCGGGGAGGAAGACCCTCCTTCCCACTTTCGCAGCGTGCGCCACATGGACTAGGTTATCCAGTTTTGACCCCTGCCCGACCACGGTGTCGTCCCATGTGAAATATGCGCGGTCTATGCAGCATGACTGCTGGATTTCAACCTCATCTTCGATTATGGTGCCGCCAAAGTGGCGCACGGGCATTGGGTCTCCGCTCGTGCCCCTTACAAAATAAAAGCCTTCCCCGCCGATGATTGTTCCGGCCCGGATAACCGCATTGTCTCCAATGACGGTGTTCTCTTTTACCGAAACAAACTCCTCAATCAGAACGTTATTGCCGATTTTTACGTTGTTTTCCGCAATAAAGGACATATTTGAAATGCGGCAACCGCCCCCAATTTCGGTTTTAAACCGTTCCCGGGCAAGGGAGGGGTGTTCCGACATAAGGTTGTGCAATTTAAAAAACAGGCGCTTAGGGCTCTCCGATATCAAAATGCCAAAACCGTCGGGGACTTGTGAAGCGACGGCGCGGGGGCAAATAACGCACGAAACTTTAGCGCCCAGCTGCCCAACGAACTCCCCGGTTTCGATAAAAACTATGGAAGCCGAGCTCACAGGCGAATCCAGCAATCCAAAGACCTCAAAGTCGCCATCCCTGGCAACCTGCGCATCCGCCGCCTGCAGGCGAGCGGCTTGGCAAAGTTCAGTCAAAAGCATCAAAACGCACTCCCAGTTCTCAAATTTTATTAGCTCGTGATCAGCCGGCTTATTTCATCAGCGACCCTTACCGCATCGCACCCTGCGGCTCCGTCCACCAAAGGATTACGCTCGCCGCCGGAGGATACGCAACTGACAAAATCGGAAAGCTGAGCTTTTAAGGGCTCATACTGCGGCACAATGACTTTTTCGATTATGTTCTCCTGACGATACGTCAGGTTATGCCCTATGTCCAGGTGGTAATTTGTTTTCCTGCTTATCTGCACGCTCCTATTAATCAGGTCTACTTGGACGAAGGAGTTTGCTGTATGGACAGCGACGGTTCTGATCTTGTCTTCCGTAATCCTGCTCGCAGTAAGCCCCGCAACGATGCCATTTTCAAATTTAATCAGACTTTCAGCATAGTCTATCGAGTTGTTGCCCAGCGCATCAACAATCCCCACCGCATGTATATGCTCAATGGGTGCATCCACCAGCCAGTTTAAGAGGTCGATATCGTGTATCATCAAATCGTGAATAATCCCGGTGTCGTTAATGCGCCTATCCGCACTGAGGCGCTGGATGTTTATTGCCAACACCCTCTCGTCCGTCAATATCTTTTTGAGCTCTGCGACAGCGGGGTTATACCGCTCGACATGCCCGACCTGCAATACCAGCCCGCTTTCAGAAAAGGCAGCTACCAATTGTTTTCCTTCCTCGAGGGAGAAGGCGAGCGGTTTCTCAATAAGGGCGCTTACTCCTGCGCTTGCGGCTCTTAGCCCATGCGATAGGTGCAGCGATGTGGGTGATGCAATGGAAATGGCCTGCACGCAGCCCAGCAGCTCCTCCGGCGTGTCAAAGCAAACTGCGCCAAACCTGTCTGCTACAGTTTTTGCCTTTTTGCGATTCACATCGCATACCCCGATGAGATTAACGTCAGAGAGTTCGTCATACACCCTTGCATGGTTAAAGCCCATATTGCCAACGCCCAGCACGCCTACGCTCACCTTATTCATACTGGTTTATTACCTTTGCGATATGCTCCAAGTTTTCTTGCGACAGGGCGGGGTGAACCGGTATCGAAACAACTTCTTCTGCCACTTGCTGCGCAATGGGCGTTTCGGCGCTGCTGTAGCCTAAGCGCTTGTATAGCGGCTGCCCATTTAGGGGCAGCGGGTAGTGGATGCCTGTTCCTATGTGATTATCCGCCAAGTGCTTTACAAATCTGTCCCGGTTTTTAACCTTGAGCGTGTATTGGTGGTATACATGCTTGTACCCCGCAGGGCAAAGCGGCTTGGCGACTGTGGTGTTATCTATATGCGTATTGTAGTACGACGCATTTAATATTCTTTTCTCATTAAACGCATCCAGTTTTTTCAGTTGCACAAGCCCTATGGCGGCTGCGATATTTGTCATCCTGAAATTGTAGCCCAAGGTCTCGTGTATGTACCTTTCTGCCTGTCCATGGTTTATGAAGGTCTTGCACGAGCGGTATATCCCTTCATCGTCGGTCAGAATCATGCCGCCCTCGGATGTCGTCATATTTTTTGTGGGGTAAAAGCTGAATGTTGACGCCCGGCCGAAAGACCCCGCCATTTTATCCCCATACATAGCCCCGTGCGCTTGGGCGGCATCCTCGATTAGCGCTATGCCATGCGCTTTCGCTATGTCTAGAATCCGGCTCATGTCGCAAACAAGCCCGAACAAATGCACTATAATGATAGCCTTTATGTCTCCGTGTTTTTTGAGGGCCTCTTCAATTTTAATGGGATCTATGTTGAACGTAGAGGGGTCTATGTCTACGAAGATGGGCACGGCTTTTTCAAACAGAATGCTGTTTGCCGTGGCGGCGAATGTAAATGGAGTCGTAATTACTTTGTCCCCCGGGTTTATGTCGCATGATTTGATGGCTGCATGCAACGCCGCAGTGCCATTGCATATGGCCACCGCAAATCGCGTGCCCGCATACTCGGAAAACTCCCTCTCGAATGTCAGGACATCTTCGCCGGAAGCAATTGCACCACTTTCTAGCACCTTCAAGACAGCCTCGTGCTCGCGGCTGTCCAGCAACGGTTTTGCAATTGGTATCATTAATAACCACTCTCCACTTTTCATGTTAACTTTTTTGGCCGCGACCACATTATACATGTAAGTCAGCTGCCCATAATACTATCATAGCGGGGCAGAATAATCAACAGCATATAAAGGAGCGAACGACTATGCCTAGAACAAAACTCAACATCAGAAAACGAAAGAAAGACCGTAAGGAAGGGCGACCCGAGTTTGCCACTTAGTTAGCTAGAAAAATCGAAAATAATTGAAAAAAGTTTAGAAAACGCAAGGAAAAGCCTTGCTTTTTTGTCGCTTTTATGATAT
>WQSH01000117.1 GCA_009787995.1 Oscillospiraceae bacterium | reverse complement strand
TAGCGGGGCAGAATAATCAACAGCATATAAAGGAGCGAACGACTATGCCTAGAACAAAACTCAACATCAGAAAACGAAAGAAAGACCGTAAGGAAGGGCGATTGCGCAATGGCAGGAAAAACAGTTGCACCGTGTCCGAAGCGGCCCGGCAGTGGTTGCCGGTGGTTGCGCTCAAGGTCAAGCCCTCGACGCTAGCCGCCTATGAGGCGATGGTCAGGCTGCACATCTGCCCACAGCTCGGGCATATGGGCTTTAAGCAGTTATCGGCTACAGAGGTCAGCGTATTTGCGCAAGAAAAGCTCAAAAATGGGCGCACCGACGGAAAAGGTGGGCTTGCGCCCAAAACAGTGTGCGATATCCTCACCGTATTAAAAAGCATAATAGACTTTGCGGTCGGCGAGGGCTACATTGACAATGCAATTAAAGTAGTATACCCAAAGCATCAGCAAAAGTTGATGCGGGTGCTTTCGCGGGCAGAGCAGTCGGCATTGGAGCATGTGCTGCTCGAAAATCCGACGATTTACAAGACAGGCATTTTGCTCTGCCTCTACACGGGCTTGCGCATAGGTGAGCTTTGCGGGCTGAGGTGGGAGGATTTTTCTCCGGATTTTGAAAAGCTGTCGATTCGTCGCTCTGTGCGCCGGATGAGTGCCGGCGATGGCGACAAGAGGACTGAGCTGACGCTCAATACGCCAAAAACAAAAGCTTCTTTGCGAGAAATCCCAATACCAAAATTTTTGTCGCCTATGCTAGGGAGTTTTGCAAGCGGCGCAGGCGCATACTTCCTGTCAACGCCTGAGAGGCGCATGATAGAGCCGCGGACGATGCAAAACCACTTTAAGCGGGCAGTTAATGAAGCGGATATTCCGAGTGCGAATTTCCATTGCTTGAGGCACACCTTTTCCACTCGCTGCATTGAGGCCGATGTAGACATAAAGTCGCTGAGCGAAATGCTTGGACATACAAGCGTCAATATAACGTTAAATCGCTACGCTTGTGTCAAGCACGGACAACCAATTTTATTTGAATATTTTTTGATACCGAACTGCTTGCCCAAAACCACACACAACACAATCTAAGAGAGTAACACTTCACTTTTGTGCCTTTTTTGAACAGCCTTCATAGAGCCCATTGACTTATGCGGCTACTGTGGCGCACATCCCCCTTCCCAGCAATCCATCCAGATAATTTCTATGTCTTTCTCGCCGTGAACCAGCACTTTGTCTATAAGCAGGTCAATCAATTCACGGTCTAGTTTTTCAACTGTCATCAGTGGGCGCAATTCCGAGAGTTTTTGGTCTATCGAGCCCTTTCCTTCACAGAGGGCTTTTAGCTCCCCGCGCAGCCTTTCGAGTTCAGCTTCCTTGTCGGAGATAGCGCCGTTAATGGTTTCCTTTTTGCTCAAAAACATTTCTTGGGTTATCTTTCCCGAAACGAGGGACGTTATATTGCCGGTGATTGAATTTTCGAGTGTTTTTATGGCTCCGATTTCCATTTTTATCTTGCCCTCGACCTCCGCTTTTGAAATGCCTTTCTGCGCTATAGCCGCGAGCTTCATCTCCTCCCGGTCAACCATAGCTGCGGCATAGACCTTGACGGATTCAAGCACGGCTACTTCGATGGTCGCTTGGGATATTATGCAGTCTGGGCAGTCGTAATGGTCGGTGTAGTACCGTGACATGCATTTGAACCAAGGATTGAGCGGGTTTGAGCGTTTTAGTGTCCTGTTGCACACGGGGCATTTTATTTTTTTGTAAAAAATGTGGTCGATAGGCACATCGCTTAATCTTTCCCTGCGGATAGCCGCATGCGCTTTATCAAACTCATCCTTTGTCACTATGGCATCGTGGGCATCCGGCACTGTAATCCATTCTTCCTTCGGGCGCCTTATGCAGTTTTTCTTGCCCGGCTCCTTGATCTTGTGTACGTTATGGACTGAAACCCCTGTGTAACGGATTTCATTTAACAATCTGCTTACAAGGGCATTGCACCAATAGGTGAAGTCAGGGTCGGCTTGCTTCCAGCCGCCGATGATGCCGTGCTTTTTCTTATATTCGCTCGGAGTGGGTACGCCTTGGGCATTGAGTAGCTGAGCAATCTTCGATGGCCCGTTGCCATCCATTGCCAAAGAGAATATTAACCGTACATACTCCGCGCTTTCCTCATCTATGTCAATTTTGTTCCGTTCTGCCGTTGACTTCTTATACCCGAACAGCGCCCAGCAGCTTAGATATTCGCCTTTTTTCATTTTAGTCACTTTGTTTGAAATTGACTTCTGTGCGATGTCTCTATTATAGTGCTGGCTGGCAAGGTTGATTAACGACAGCTCAAGGTTAGATAGCGGATTTTTTAGGCTGTCATAATAATTGTTGATGGCGATAAACCTCACGCCCTTAACAACAAGGGTGTTCATTAAAAGGTCGTCCACATCTATCATGTCGCGCCCTATCCGGGATACGTCTTTTACGACGATGCACTGCACCATGCCGCGGCTTATGTCGCCCATAAGTCGTTGATATGCCTCGCGTTGCGTGTGGTTGCCGCTAATACCGTCATCCACGTAGTCAATTATCTCGGCACCGGAAAACTCGCTTTGCTGGGCGATGTAGTTTTTTATCATCGCACGCTGATATGTGATGCTGCAGCTTTCGTCCCGGCCATCGTCATGCTCAGATATCCGCAGATAGGCAGCAATTGTATAACCTGCATCTGCGTAAGCCGAATGGTGCAGCGGGGCGGCTTGGCTGCCCCGGGTGCCCGCATAGCCTGCATCAGCGTTTACGGCACCGGGCAAATTTTCAGCATCCATCAGCCGCCACCCCGCTTTCCTCAATCAGAGTGTTTAGCTGCTTGAGCTCGTCCGTAAAGTTGAGTGCAATACTGATTTCATTGGTAAGCGGCACAACTTCTATCCTATGAATTAGAGCATTCACCATCTCCTTAAAATCTTGCCGACAAAAATGTTTTCTTCCAGCTTATTTCCGAGCTTCTTGTATTTTTTCCCCGACTCGGCAAGCAAACTCTGGACATTTTCGAATTGGGTCTTGCTGACAATGGCGGCATGAGCATTTTCGTAGATGAACCACTCAGACCTTGGCTTGATTGTGGCGGTTTTTCTGCCTCTTTTATCATACTTGCTCTGTATCTGACTGCCGATATAGACCTCGTTTTTGAGAAGATTGCCGATAAATCCGTTTTGCCACATTGCTTTCTTAGCGTTTCTTTCACCTTTGAGGACGCCCAAGTTGTAGTAATGGTTGCGGGGTGCAGCTATGTTATTTCGGTTAAGATGCTCCGCAATCTTTACCATGCTGACGCCCTGCTCCCTCATGGCAAAAATCAATTTGACGATTTCCGCTGATTCAGGCTCAGGCTTTAGCCGCTTACCGCCGCCTTCCGCAGTAAACAGGTAGCCGTAAGGCGGCAGCGAACCCAGTAGCTCACCGTTTTGCTGTTTTATGAGAAAGGACGACGCTATTTTCTTGCCCAAATCCATACTATACATGTGATTCACAAGATTCTTAAACAGTATCAGCAATTTCTTCCGTGCCGCATCGTCGGCAAATGAATCGTACTGGTCGTTGACCGATATGAACCGCACATTATATTCGGGGAATGTGTCGAATATCAGTTCCCCAACCTCAATATACGTCCTGCCCAGCCTTGATAAATCCTTTACTACGACGCACTGCACATCGCCGCTGACTATGCCCGCCATTAGCTCGGCATAGCCGGGGCGGTCAAAATTCGTGCCGGAGAAACCCAAATCGGTGATTACGCCTTTAAGCTCAAGATCCGGCCTTGAGCTGTCGGCAACATAGTCTTGGATAATGGCGGCTTGGCTCTCTATCGAATCTTCGGCGCGTTCGCTGTCCATGGATATTCGGCCATAGCCCCAAGTGGAGTAAGCGGTTGCCTTTGGGGCTTCCGGCACTACCGGCTGGCCTTGAAACAGGCTCTTCCTGCTTGTCCTCGGCATTTAGACCACCGCCCTTTCTGCTACGGCTGCGCATACCATAGTTTCGGCAAGCGGGATAGCCGACGCAATGTGATGGTTAAACTCCGGCACACCGGAAAACCCGCTTTCATACCTAAAGCGGATTTCCATTTCCCGGCTGCCGTAAATCATAACTGAGTGGATAAGCCCAACGACAAGCCGGCGGCTAAGCTGCGTTATGTTGCCGCAAGCCTTGAAGCGCTCAATAATGTCGCGCCCCCGAACGTCATCTTCAAGGCGCGCTATCTCTGCCCGCAAGTGACCAACGTGTTTTTCGGCATCGTCAATTTTCCTGCGGAAGTCATTGCGGAACAGTTCATACTCATCTTGGCTNATTAAGCCGTCAGACATATGGGCAATAGCNTTTACAAGATAGCCGTTATACTCGTCCATAGATTCGAGCGTTTTTACTATCATGCTTTCGAGTGCGGTTTTTTTGCGGCCCTTTAGCTCATCCAGCCCGCTATTGACTGCCGCTTCATCTGCCATCAGCAGGCACTCGACCTGCTTCCTGATGGCAAGCAGCACTTGATTTTCCAGTGTGCCGCTGCTGATGCTGATGTTTTTGCAGCTCTTGTAACGCTTGTGCGTGGAGCAGACATAGTAGGCATAGACCTTGCCGCCGGCTTTCTTGGAGGTTTTAATGGTCATTAACTGCCCACAGTGACCGCATGTGGCAATGCCGGAGAACAAATGGAGCTGNCCGGCCTCCGCCGATATCCTCGTATCTTTGAGAAGCAGTTCTTGGACAAGCTCAAAATCGTACCTGTTGATTATTGGTTCGTGGTTATCTTCGTGTATGGCCCATGCTTCCATGGGCTGATACTTTGTCTTTTTTACCCTGTAGCTGGGTTTTGTGCGCTTACCCTGCTCCAAATAACCGATATATGCGCGGTTGGTCAGGATGCGCTTGATGGCTTTTGGCGACCACTGCGATATGTCGTTAATGGCAAAAGGCGTGGCATAGTTTTCACCGGATGCCTTTTTGTATTCGGCGGGTGACGGTATGCCCATGCCGTTGAGCATTCCGGCAATCTGCAGTTCGTTGTAGCCATCCAGTTTGTGCTCAAACACCGTCTTTACGACCGTTGCCGCATAGTTGTCCACGACAAGCTTCTTGTCGGCTGTCTTGGCGTAGCCGTAGGTGGCATAGTTGCTCACAAACTCGCCGTTTTTGCGTTTGATGGCAAGCTGTGATTTGGTTTTCATTGATATGTCCTCAAGCGTCGCCTCGTTCATAATATTTTTGAATGGGACTATGAGGCTGTTGCTGCTGTCGGTCATATCCGAGTACAGGCTGTCGTAGTTGTCGTTGATGGCAATGAACCGGACGTTCTTTTTGGAAAAGTAGCGCTCAATGTACTTGCCCATTTCAATGTGGTCGCGTCCCAGCCTCGAAAAATCTTTCACCACAACGCAGTTAACCGCGCCGCTTTCGATATGGGCAATCATATCGGAAAAAGCGTCACGGTCAAAGTTAGCCCCAGTTTTGCCGTCGTCGGCAGCAATGGAGACAATGTTTATGTCCGGATTATGTTTTGCAAAATCCAGAATTATATCCCTTTGGGATTTGATGCTGTTGCTCTCGTCCTTATCCTTGTCATCCTTAGACACACGGGCATAGCCGTAAGCGTCCCATTTGTTAGATGGGTTGGCTCGCGCCAAAGCAGTCTGTTTCATTATATAGGCATCTCCTTTTCGTTTATCACCGGAATTGCCCACAAACAAAAAAGGGAAACCACGTTAGTCCGAGTGTGATTATAGCATCATCCCGAACGTATGTCCACGGGCAATTTTAGTTTTTGACAACTTTTTTGCGCGAGTCCCAAGTTTTGATTTCCGCAAATATATAGCCGCAGCTTCAGCCGTCGCAGTCGTAGCGGTTTTTGAATCACGTCAGCGTCATGCCTTGCTTTGACAGCAGATACTGCTTAAATCTGTCCGCAAACGACACGCCTGTATTTACGTGGGAGATTCTTACTATTGTATCGTCGCATCGGTAAAGCTCCGGGTTTTTTATCTGGCTGATATACGAAAGCTTCTTTTCCGGCACAGGGAGCGAGGTGTCTATCACCACATCGCGTATATCCGCAAGGCTGTCTATATTGATGGGCTTGCCATTCATGCATTGCTCACATCCTTTACTTTTTTAAGATGGCGCAGCCAGCCGCCAAACGTCTGGCTGCGCTGATAGCTTAGATGATAAAACAGTTATCATCACAAAGCACCCAAACCGCCTTGGTAGCGTATCCGGATAAATCCGACAAGCCCGTAGGCTGGTCTGCATGTGCAGAGATACGATAAGCGTCATAATGCCAAACCGTCGTGGTTGTCAGCTCACGATAGGCCCAGCACTCTCCCCATTCTTATAGCGAGCCGCCCAAAACCGTGAGGCATTGCAAGCGGAAGTATCATTATTCCCAACTGCCGGTCAAGGCGTGGGCTGTACCAATAAGCCCACGCTAACGCTTGTCGCTCGCGCCAACTGTCTAAGACTCGGATGTTCGTAGTTTGCCGCAGTTTATAGATAGCTGCATGGCGGTCGTGGCGGCGCTGCCCCTGCTAAATTTTGCCGTGCAGGTCGCAGTTGAGGTGAATTTGGGTGTTGTATGACCGGCTGTGAGTTCTGCTGCCGGTGTTTGTCAAAGTGCAGGCTATGCGTAAGCATCCAGTATCTCCCTGAG
>WQSH01000116.1 GCA_009787995.1 Oscillospiraceae bacterium | reverse complement strand
ATGGTCAATTTACTACGCTTTTTCCGCTAGAACGGGTCTTGTCGCCCTACATACGCGAAAAAAGCGTAGCAAACAGCCCATTCCGGGCTACCCCGTGAAGAACGATTTCTCCGCCTTCGCCGCCGCATGGTAGTTTGCCAAGACTGCTCTGATGTGCGCCAGCAAAATTTCCCTTGGCTCAGCTTTTATCTCTCCGGCACGAAGCTTGCGATAGGCCAGGGGGAGATACTGGCTCAGCATCTGTTCCGGAAGGTCTGTCTGCTCAAGGTTATTTAGCAAAGCCTCTATTGACGCTTTTACTGGCGGCTTGCCCAAATAGTAGCGTGCTCGATCGTAATAGCTGTAGCGCCGCTGGAGGTACAGACTCCGGTCGTCCCCCCTATAGTAGGCTCGCCAATCCTTATCCTCTTGCAGCATAGCCTGTTCCAACGCATCTGAAAACCCGTTTTTTGCCTTCTCGCTACCGCACAATAGCTCAGCCTCAATGGCTTCAAGGGCGACTAGCCCTTCCCGCAAAGCAAATGTAAGGCCGGGGCCCACCTTTAAAATTCCAATGCCGTCCTCAACAAGCTGAGATAGCGCGTGAGACGTCTGATAATCCGTGGAGTGGCCTTCAAATACGATAGGGCGCTCCACCATTTTGAGCGCAGAACACAAATCCCCCGCCGCTTCACGGCTATACTCAAACACCCTGTCTCCGGTAAACTCCACGCCGGGCTGCACCACAAAAGCAACAATGCGGGAAAAAGCATCTTGCAGCCCCGCTTGCTCAAATGCTCTCTCATATGCACCATATGCCGATAAAAACGCACTGCGCGAAGTCGGGTGGATTTCTTCCTCCCCTGCAGCTGGCCCTCCAGGGGGCGGCACTTCGCTGCCAACCACATAGACGGGCCTGTTTTCCCCAAAAGATTCCGCCTCCCGCTCTGCCGCGCCACAGAGCTGCACACTGCGCTGCGCTATCATCTCGTCTTTTAGCGCAGCTCCCAACTCGTCATCTCCCAAGTGCATACTGGTATCCAAGTGAATTTTGGAAAAGCCTGCAAGCACATAGCTTTTTACCAGCTCCGACGCCTTTTGCATGGCTTTTTCGGCGCTTAACCTCCGCCATGGGTGCGGGCCAAGGTGGTCGCCCCCCAGCATAATCCTCCCATGCGGAAAACCGCAGCTTTCTGCGACCGCATACACAAAATCACGAAAATCCGCAGGAGCCATACCAGTATAGCCTCCGTCCTGGTTGACCTGATTTGCCGTAGCTTCAATCAAAACCGGCACATCATGCAAAAGGGCCTCCTCCATTGCTGCTTGAATCACCAGCGGGTGCGCACTGCACACAGATGGGATGCCCTGCGGCTTGCCTGCCCCATGGCTTTCGATTAGCGACTCAAAATACTTATGCGTGTTCATCATAATAATTCCTCCAAAGTTTGCATATGGGGCTTGTGGGCAGGTTTTAGGAGAACGGTGGTAGGTTTTTCTTGATGTTTCTGGCTACTAAGTATAGCATATGGCAGCTTTCAGCCGCAAGAAGTCTGAGGCCAAAGTTCATCTATAATTCACAAACAGGCACTTATCTTAGTTGACAATTAGCAGCATAATTGCTATCATAACCTTGTCGGCGGCTGGATTCGCCTGAAATTCCTGCAAATTTTTTTGGCTTACGGCCTCGTCGGCAAGTTACAGTTGAGCGCCTAGAACAGTGGGCGCTCCATGCGAAATTCTAGGAGGTAAAAAATGAAAAAAGCATCCCGCATTCTCTCGCCTTTACTGATGCTCGCCATGGTTTTCGCATTGGCGGCATGTGGAGGCGACGCTGCACCACCCCCGTCAGGCGGTGCTGCAGAACAACCACCTGCAACAACAGCGCAAGACCCTCAAGCCGATGGCATCGAAGAAGGCGCCTCGCTGGTGTACTGGTCGATGTGGAGCGAAGCTGAGCCGCAGGCAATCGTGCTTGCCGCAGCGGCAAGAGCCTTTACAGAGGCGACAGGAGTTCCAATCACAGTCAATTTCAACGGCCGCCAAGGCCAACGCGAGGGACTCGCACCGGCACTCTCCGCCGGAGAGGCCATCGATCTCTTTGACGAAGACATCGACCGCGTAACGGGGCAATGGGCTGAGCACCTGCTGGTGCTCGACGACTTGATTAATGGTGTCTTCAGCGACACCGACGGCCAACCCTTTAGGAGACTGGTCAACAATGGGCTTATGAATATGGCGCAGGAGAGGGGCGGCGGAAGGTTTACCGTGGTTCCCTATCAGCCATTCATCTTCACGACCATGTTCAACAAAGACCTATTCGAAGAGGCCGGCATTACCTCGGCTCCGACAAATTGGAACGAATTTCTTGAGGCATGCGAAAGACTCATGGACATCGGCATTACTCCGATGACTGTGGACAACGCCTATATCCCCGCCCTGTTTGGCTATACGCTTACGCGCATTGTGGGCGTTGACAGGACATTGGAGATTTTCGCCAACACCGAACTCTCCGACCCCGGCGTGCTCAGGACAGCAGAGGTTCTTGAAGAACTGATTACGCGCGGCTTCATGTCCCAAAGGGCGGCTACGAACGTATTCCCCGAAGGGCAGGCCGCTGAGTTTGCAATGGAAACCGTTGCGATGTACCTCAACGGTTCATGGCTGCCCAATGAACTCAGGGAGATAAACCCCGACATCAACTGGGGCTCCTTTGCATGGCCGTCAATCGATGCCGGTGGGGCTGGCACCGAAGCTCACAATATTGGCGCACAGAGCTTCGGCATCAACAGAAACACCAGCTACCCCAATGCCGCTTTTGCGTTTATCCGCTGGATTACGCTCGGCCATTGGGATCAGAGGCTGGCGGACGACACTTGGGGCGTCCCTATGGCAAACGATGCGGTGTGGCCGCCGCAACTCGCCGATGCCCAAGCAATATTCGCCGCCACCACTAACCCCTTCCCTTGGGCTGCAGGAGCGGAAGATGACCCGAATATCACCGCCGCCATTATCGAGGGCTTCCAGAGGATGGTCGCAGGAACCATCAACGCTCAGCAATTCGCTGATTCTTTGGCGGCGTTGAGCTAAATTAAACGTAGAAGCGTCAGTTATGCCGAGGCGGCGAAGCCGCCGCCTCGGTTTCGCTTTGCAACTGAGGAGGTGTTATTTTGGTTGGGCGCAAAAATAAACGTATGATAGTGCTTTTTTTGATTCCGGCGATATTTATCTATGTAATGGTCTTCATATATCCAGTGTTTAGGACATTTATCATGAGTTTTTTTGCCGTGGAGGCAATTGAGCAGCCATTTTATCAATGGACTTTCGCCGGTCTGGACAACTATATCGGCTTGTTTGGGATAGACTTGTTCAACCGCTCAGTTACGAACTACCTTACGCTCTGGTTCGTTGGCGGGATTGCCGTGCTGTTCCTTGGCATGGTCTATGCAGTGATTTTGACAAGCGGCGTGCGCCTGAAGCGTTTCTGGCGCGCTGTTATATATTTGCCTAATGTCATAAGCGCCATCGCCTTGGGGACTATGTGGATTAACTATGTTTTCAGAGACATCGACGGATTGTTTGACAGAGCGGTCAATCTGATGGGTGGGCAGACGCCCGTTATGTGGACTGGTCCGTACATGGGGTTATGGAGCTTGCTTATCGCATATTGCTTCGGGATGGTCGGTTATATCATGCTGACGTTCATCAGCGGAATTGAGAAAATCAGCGATGAGTACTATGAGTCTGCCAGTATTGAGGGCGCAAATATTTTCCACAAGTTTTTCTTTATCACGCTGCCGCTAATCAGGGGCGTGGTCAGAAGCAATATCGTGATTTGGACTGTCAGCCTGGGGACTGGGGTTTTCGCTTGGTCGTTCATGTTTTCACCCAACAACCTCACCCTCCCATTTACGATGCCGCCAAATTACATGCGAGAAATTATCTTCGGTGGCCGCGGGTCAGCCGTCATACAGCGCGATTCCGGTTCCGCCGCAGCGGTCGGCATTTTAATGGCATTGCTTGTAGTAGTTATTTCGGTCGCCGCCTCTCTAATCACACGGCGCGACGACGTTGAAATGTAAAGGAGGCGACAATGCATGGCTAGATCCGTTAGCACACGCGAGCCAATTAAAATAAGGAAGGACCTCAGGCTTGCGCCGGGATACCTCCTTTGCGGGGTTTGGGCGCTTTTTACCTTCCTTCTTATCGGCTGGACTATCGCCGCTTCGCTCGTCACTCCAAGGGAAATCTTTGGCGGAGACGTGTTGGGCGCCTTTTTCGAGCGGCTTGTCAATTTCGATTTAGTATTCAACAACTATGTCCTGGCTTGGGGGGCACAGAACCTGAGCCGCTTCTTTGTCAACTCGGTGATTTACAGCGTGATTTCCCTAACACTTATTATAATCATCGCCGCACCCGCATCCTATGCGCTCAGCCGATTCAAGTTTCGCTTCAATGCAGTTGTTCAAGGCATAACTTCCATCGCCATGGGCGTTCCCGCCGTCATGATTATCATGCCAATTTTCAGCCTCGCAACCGCTATGAGGGCGACAGGCAGCCGCACAACATTAATCTTTTTATACATCGGCATGAACGTGCCCTTCACCATTTTCTATCTGCTGCCCTTCTTCAAAAATCTGCCCTCAGGCCTTGAAGAAGCCGCTGCGGTGGACGGTTGCAGCCCCGTAAGGACTTTCTGGAGGATAATGTTCCCGCTGGCCCAACCCGGCATCATAACAGTCACGATTTTTAACTTCATCACTATTTGGAACGAATTTTTCATTTCAATGATATTTGCAAACGATGCGGCGATACGCCCCATCGCAGTGGGCCTTTTCAACATGGTGCAGGGCATGAGGTATGCAGGGCATTGGGGAGCAATGTTCGCAAGCGCAGTCATAGTCTTTGCCCCAACCTTCATCCTATTCATCTTCTTAAGCAACAAAATCCTTGCCAGTGTGACGGGCGGTGCGATAAAGGGCTGATGCGCTAGTATGCATCAGCCCTTATTGGATTATATTTATCTAATCGCTTCTCCGCTTTCCTTGTCAAACAGGTGCAGCTTGTTGCGGTCTAGTGCGAGCTTGATTGTTTCGCCCGGCTTCGGGTTGTTGTATGGCGGAATTTTTGCGATTAAGCTCACGCCTTCGCACTCTCCATACAGGTAAGTCTCCGAGCCAAGGAGCTCCGCAAGATTTACTGTCACGGTAATTGGGCTTGTCCCCTCCCGCTCCATATGCGTTGCTTCAACGTGCAGGTTCTCGGCCCTTATGCCCAGCACAACTTCCTTGCCTTCATACGCCAACGCCGTTTCGGGGTCTATTTTTGATTTCGGAAGCGCTAGCGCTGTGTTGCCGAACTTTGCAGCAAACCCATCGTCCGTTTTTATTATTGCCGCATCAATGAAGTTCATCTGCGGCGCCCCAATGAACCCCGCTACGAACAGGTTGCGAGGGACGTCGTACAGCTCCTGCGGCGAGTCCACTTGCTGTATAAAGCCGTCTTTCATCACCACTATCCGGTCTCCCATCGTCATAGCCTCAGTTTGGTCATGCGTGACATACACGAAGGTCGTGCCGAGACGCTTGTGGAGCATGGATATTTCAGTACGCATGGATGTGCGCAGCTTTGCGTCCAGGTTTGAGAGGGGCTCGTCAAGCAGGAATACCGCAGGGTCGCGCACCATAGCCCTCCCTAGTGCGACGCGCTGGCGTTGTCCGCCTGACAGCGCCTTTGGCTTGCGGTTTAGCAGGTCCTCTATATCTAGGATTTTTGCCGTTTCGTGGACTTTTTGCCTTATGATATTTTTAGGCACTTTGCGCAGCTGCAGTCCGAAGGCAATATTCTTATAGACGGTCATATGCGGATAGAGCGCATAGTTTTGAAATACCATCGCAATATCCCGGTCCTTAGGGGGCAAATTGTTGACAAGTCGGTCGCCGATGTGCAGCTCCCCCTTTGTTATTTCTTCAAGCCCGGCTATCATCCTCAATGTCGTCGACTTTCCGCAACCTGACGGGCCTACAAGGATGATAAACTCCTTGTCGTCGATTTCAAGGTTAAAATCATGAACGGCCACCACATCGCCGGGGTAAATTTTTACTATGTTTTTTAACGAAATATTTGCCATCTGTCATCTCCTGTCATTGGTCAGGGTTCTTTTACTTATTGCTGCAAGCTGTTTAGCGAAATTATGATAATTGCATGATAAACATTATCCCACATTGCCCAAATTGCGTCAAGGGGTATTGCCCAGCTACTCAGCGGCACTCATGAGGAGAACATAACTAAAGCCGCTGTCTGCTGTAAAAATATAAAAATAACCCTCGGATAATTGCAATATATCTGCCACCTCTACATAGCCCGCAACTGCATCCGGTGGCGGAAGCGTGTTGAAATCGAGGTCAAACAAACCGTAGATTACTGCGCCGGCAGGTATGTTTACAGCATCAAGGCCTGGGTCGTAAGTTAAGGGAGCCAGCGGCCATACTCCCACAAAAAACGCCGATGCAAGCTCCGGAGGCGCATCCACAATCAGTACCATGGGGGGTGGGGGTGCTGCAGCTGCACCCATATCTGCCGTCCCTAGCGCAACATAGTCAAACCCGCTCGTTGCCGTGAAGGCGTAAAAAGTACCCTCAGTTAATTGTGCCATTGACGCCACGGCTGAAAAGCCCATAATTGAACCCGGTGCCGGCAACGGCGCAAAAGCGTCGTCCCACAATCCGAAAATTACCGCACCGCTGGGTATAGCTTCATCATCAAGAGACGGGTCGTAAGTAAAGGGCGCCAGCGGCCACACACCCAAAGTATACGCCGGTTCTAGTTCCGATGGTACCTCCTCCAGCGTTCCAATGTCAGGTTCGCCCCCGAATCCACCACCGAAGTCTCCGAATCCGCCGCCGAA
>WQSH01000115.1 GCA_009787995.1 Oscillospiraceae bacterium | reverse complement strand
CTCGCTTGCGACAAGGACGGCAGGATAGTCGCCGCTGAATACGACGCCGCACTGGATCATGGCGCATACACCAGTATTGCGGGGCATATATTCGCAAACCTCGTTTCAATCGCATATCATGGCTACAATGTCCCCGCAGTAAAAGCCTTGGCGCGCGGCGGGACGACAAACCACTCATTCATCACGCCATATCGCGGGTTTGGCTCGCCGGAAATCTTCACTATGAGCGAGGCCCTCACTGATATGCTTGCGGAAAAGGCTGGAATCGACGCTTTTGAGTTCCGCAAGAAGAATCTGGCAAAGCCGGGCGATACAAACATAAACAGTGCGCCGCTGTACGATTATGAGGTATATCCAAAGCTTATGGAGAAGGTCGAGCCGATATACAAGCAATATAAGGCAGAGGCCGAGGCTGCAAAGAAAGAGGGGCGGCATGTGGGCGTCGGAGTTGCGATGGGCGGATTCCTCATCACAATCGGAATGCACGACAAAGCAAAGGTAGCTCTGGAGCTGAATCCTGACGGCGGGGTAACTCACTACAACACATGGCAGGATGTTGGGCAGGGCGGAGACATAGGCTCGCTGACGCATACAGTCAAAGCGCTGAAGCCGCTTGGCATCAAGGCAAGCCAAGTCAAGCTTGTCCTCAACGACAGCCATGAATGCCCGGATACCGGGCTAGCGGCTGCGTCACGCTCCCACTACATGGCGGGCAAGGCGACGCTGGATGCAGCCGATCAGCTCATGAACGCAATGCGCAAGCCTGACGGCTCTTTCCGCACACATGCGGAGATGGTGGCCGAGGGCATCGAGACGAAGTATGTCGGATATTACGACCAAATGCACCGAAATCTTCCGCCGGGAATCAATCCGGACAATGGGCAGGGCGAGAAGAATGGCGACTACATGTACAGTGCAAACTTGGCGCTTGTGGAAGTGGATGTAAACACAGGCAAGACGACGGTTCTGCGCTTCACATGCGCCGCAGACGTGGGTACAATCGGAAACCTCCTCTCGGTAGAGGGTCAGGCATATGGCGGCATTTCGCACAGCATCGGATTTGCGCTTAGCGAGGATTACGACGGCTCGGATAAGCATGGCAACATGGCCGCATGCGGCGTCCCGACCATCGACATGATTCCGGATGATATAAAGCTAATCTTCCAAGAAACAGAGCGTCCCTTTGGGCCGCATGGTTCATCCGGATGTTCCGAGGTATTTCAGTGCTGCAACCACATGGCGGTAATTAATGCGATAAACAATGCCTGTGGCGTGCGTGTCTATGACCTGCCGGCAAAACCCGAAAAGGTCAAGAGCGGCTGGGAGCGCAAACAAAAGGGCGAAGACCTCACTCCGGACAAGTACTATCTGGGTGGCGACTTTGAGGACGAACTGGCAGAAATAAAAGCCAATCCAATGATGAAATAAACTTATGGCAAGCTTGCGATGCGGGGGGAATGACTTCCCCCCGCATTGCTCAAGGGGAGTGGCGCAATCATGAGACAATCCGACACAATGGCAATAGTAGAAAGCTGCTTTCACGGACAGCCCGCAAGCTGCACGCACAACTGCCCATTTGGTTTGGACATACGCGCTCTGATGGACAAAGCCGCAAATGGCAAGTGGTCGGCGGCTTACAAGGCGTTTCGCAACGCCGTGATTTTTCCGGCTATAGCCTCCAGACTGTGCCCGGCGCCTTGCAAATCAAATTGCCAGAGAGCAGATATAGGCGACGAGCCGATTGACCTGCCGTTAATCGAACAGGCAATTATAGAATATGCAAAAAAGAAAACTGCCGAAAAATACGTCATACCGCCAAAGGAGCAAAGCGCAGCCATAATCGGCGCAGGTGCGTCAGGGCTTGCCTGTGCGCTCGCCCTAGCGCAGAAGAAATATCAGGTGACCGTATATGAAAAAAGCGAAGGCTGGGGCGGGGAGCTTCGAGAGCATCGGGACTTTGGGATTTTTGACGAAGACATTGGCTTGCAGCTCAGTGCCGTGAACATCGCTTGGCAATTCGGCCATGAGGTGAAAAGCATTGACGAGCTGGCGGGTTTTGATGTTGTTTACCTCGCAACGGGAAAGAGTGGCGACGATTTTGGGCTGCTGAGCAGTCATGACCAGACACTCTATACCACTGCGAGCGCAAAGATATTTTTAGGCGGGGGCCTTAGTGGGGCGGCGCTGATGGACGCCATAGCAATGGGAACTGCCGCTGCAGGGCGCATAGAGGCATTTTTGCAGACGGGCAAGGCTGACGCCGCAGTGACCGAGCGCAGGGACTGCTCACGCCATGTCGAGCACGAGGGCGTGGAAAATGCGCCTCGCATCAAGCCCGAATCAGGCGGGAGCTACACCGAAGACGAGGCTCGCCAAGAGGCGGTGCGCTGCATGCAGTGCGACTGTGCGGCGTGCATGGCCTCGTGCGATATGATGGACAGTTTCCGCAAGAAGCCCAAAAAGATTGCCACAGAGGTTTATGCAGATACTCAAGCAAGCTCCACATTTTCTACCCGCTCGCTGACAAGGGAGACATATTCCTGCAATATGTGCTCGCACTGCAAGTCTGTTTGCCCCGAGGGGATAAACATAGGGGAGCTTTTTGCCATGTCCCGCCGCAACAGAGTTGAGACGGGCGTCGCACCGTTTGCCCTGCATGATTACTGGCTGCGAGAGATGGATTTTCACACAAATGTCGCAGCATTCGCCGCTGCACCTAACGAAAAATGCGAATACATATTCTATCCCGGATGCCAGCTGGGGGCATATAATCCTGCGCACGTGCTGAAAACCTACGAGCACTTGAAGAGCCGCCTCGATTGCGGCATATATGTGGGGTGCTGCGGCGCTCCCGCATTTTGGGCCGGGGACTATGAGCGGCTAAATGCAAACGTAGATTACATACGTAAGAGTGCAGAGGCTCTTGGCAACCCGGTTTTCATATTTGCCTGCGCCACTTGCGAGACGATGTTTTCTGAATATCTTCCGGAGCTAAAGCGCACATCGCTATATGAACTTCTTGCCGACAGCGGCGGGCTAAAGCCCGGATCTGCGCTTACAGACGCCGCTGTGTTTGACCCATGCTCCGCACGCGGCGACGATGGCATGATGGGCGCTGTCCGCAGGCTTGCAAGCGCCGCCGGAGTGAGACTTGAGGAATTGCCCGAGCGCAACAGGTGCTGCGGGTATGGCGGACTGGTGCAGGGCGGGAATCCCGGGATGTTTAAAAAAGTAGCGGACAGCAGGGCGAAAATGTCTGACAAGCTCTATATTGCCTACTGCGCAAATTGCCGTGAGGTGCTGCTGTCAAGCGGGAAGGACTGTGTGCATATTCTTGATATAGCCCTTGGCCTGCCGCAGAGCATGGAGGTTCCGGCGATATCGGAGCGCAGGCGCAACAGCAGTTTTGTGAAAACCGAGTTGATGAGGGAGCTGGAGGACGAAGTGTTTAAAATTAAGCCACAGCCTTGGGATGGGCTGGCCCTTGTTATTGAAAAGGGGCTTGCTGAGGATATTGATAGGAAGCTGATTTCCGAGGATGACATGAAGGAGGTTATTTGGAATGCCGAGTCATCGGGCGAGAAATTCTTTGACGAGGCTGACGAGAGCTTTGTGGCATGCCTCAGCCGACGTGTTTTGACATATTGGGTGAAGTACAGGGTTTTGCCGGATGGAGTGTTTGAGGTTTGCGGGGCTTATTATCACAGGATGAGTTTTTCGGGAGCGGGGGAGTAGTCGAAAATGGATACTGGAAGGATAAAGTGCGTCCTGTGCAATGAGGGGCTCGTGCAAAAAAAGACTTTGTTTGAATATATGGGGCGCAATTTTTCGCACGAGGTGCCATGCTGCCCTAAGTGCGGAAAGGTGTTTATCCCGCCAGAGCTTGCCGAGGGCAGGATGGCAGAGGTGGAGGAGCAGCTTGAAGATAAGTAGCCTTGGTGTTGTAGTGCATAAGACGGTGAGCGTATGCCCCGTTTGCCTTGAAAATATAGGGGCTTCCGTTGTGTTGCGCTCGGATGAGTATTTCTTTAAGAAAAAGTGCCCCGAACATGGGGCTTTTTCTACTGTCGTCTGGCGGGGAAAGAGCCCTTCATATGAGCAGTGGGGGGCTGGCTATACGCCTCGGGATGTGAAATCGGATTGCCCCAGGGGCTGTGGGCTTTGTTCCCGGCATTTGCAGAAGACCTGCTGTGCTTTAGTTGAGGTTACCCGGCGATGCAATTTGAGCTGCCCTATTTGTTTTGCAGAGAGCATCAGCGGGCATTTCGCATCCGGCTCAGGAAAGGCTGCACACTCAGCTCACTTCGGTCAGCTTCGTGACAGTGGCCGGAATTCCACCAGTAAGCTGGGCGTGCAGTCTTCTCTGAACTTGCCGCCTGACCTGTCCGGGGGTGATGCTGAGCTTCCGGTTGGTGAGCTTTTTGAAATTTTTAAGAGCCTCGCAGCAAAAGGCAATACCTTTGTCCAGCTTTCTGGCGGAGAGCCTACAGTGCGTGACGACCTTCCCGAGATTATCGCTGCGGCTCGGGCGGCGGGTTGTGAAAATATTCAACTTAATTCCAATGGCATACGTCTAGGGTCTGAGCCTTTGTATACTAAGAAGCTAAAGGATGCGGGGCTGAGTTTTGTGTTTATGCAGTTTGATGGCACGCGTGATGATGCTTATTTGAAGCTGCGGGGAGAGGCTTTGCTGGATGTTAAATGCGCCGCAATTGACATATGCGGCGAAAATTTGATTGGAGTTACCCTTGTTCCTACTGTTGTGCCTGGAGTGAACGATGATAATATTGGGGACATAATCAAATTTGGGCTGGAGCGCTCCCCGGCGGTGCGGGGGGTTCATTTTCAGCCTGTCAGTTATTTTGGGCGTTATCCTCATGAGCCTTCGAATGAGGACAGGATTACGTTGCCTGAGATTTTGCGGGCTATCGAGGTGCAGACGAACCGGAAATTTTCTATGTCCGATTTTGTGCCATCGGCTTGTGACCACCCTCGTTGTGGTTTTCATGGGGATTTTGTTGTTTTGCCAGGGTCGAGGGTTATGAAGCTGACCAAGAGGGCGTCGTCGTCATGCTGCGATGACGACGATGCTCATTTAAAGAACCGCAAATTTGTCGCACGCCGGTGGAAGAGGGCGGAAGATGTCGGCAAGGCTGTTGGCAAGGATGCTGATTTTCAGGATATGGATACGTTTTTGAGCCGTGTCAAAAGCCATGGATTTACTATTACTGCAATGGCTTTTCAGGATGCTTACAACCTTGACCTTGAGCGCCTTAGGCGGTGTAGCCTGCATGTTGCACAGGGTGGCAGGCTTATTCCGTTTTGTGCAAATTATCTGGATTAGGGCGGGGTGTCCATGGGTATGATTTATAGGGAGTCGATGCACCCCGGTGGTGTTCGATTGACGGATAGGGCTGCTCGTTTGGCCGGAATTTCATCCGGCATGGAGGTGCTCGACGTGGGTTGCGGCAACGGCGTTTCGTTGGGATTCCTTGAGCGCAGCTTCGGCGTTGTTCCTTATGGAATGGACATTTCGGAAAAGCTGATTGGCTCGGCAAGGCAGCGGCTGCCCGCTGCGGCGCTGACAGTTGGAGACGCCGCTTGGCTTCCATATCAGGATGCCTCTTTTGATGCTGTTATTTGCGAGTGTGTACTGTCGCTAGTTGAAGATGCCGGGTGGGTGCTTAGCGAGATGCGGCGTGTGTTGCGGCCTCTTGGGATGCTTATTTTGTCCGATGTTTGCGTTGAGGAAGAATTTGGCAGAGTGCAGGGGATGTTTCTTAAGGTCGGATTTGACGTAATTTGCCTTGAGGAGCATAAGGCTGCGCTCACTACGTATATTGCGGAGCGCTACGCCGAAGGGAAGCCTGCTGAAGCGTGGCTTGGAGATTCAAGTTGTGAAAGGGGCACGTACTATCTTATTGTTTGCCAAAGGGGCGGCTGATGCTTATTACTCCTCTTGATAAATGGATATGCGGGAAATTAGGCTTTTCGCAGCTCAGCTCGGATGAGCTTTGCAGGTACCGGCTTGGCAAATTGCGGGAGAATGTTTGCTATGCAAGGGCGCAGGGCAAGTTTTACCGTGAGAAGCTGCGTGATTTTGGCGATGTTGTTTCTTTTGACGACTTTGAAAAGCTGCCGTTTACTATGCCGGAGGATGTTTCGCAAAATCCCCACGATTTCCTTTGTGTGCCGCTTGATGATATTTCAAGGATTGTGACGCTGTCGACATCTGGCAGTACGGGAAAAAATAAGCGTTTGTTTTTTACCTCGGAGGATTTGGAGCTGACTATTGATTTCTTCCATCATGGGATGTCCACGTTTACGGCGCCGGGGGATAGGGTGATGATTTTCATGCCGGGACAATCAGCCGGGGGCGTCTGCGATTTGCTGGTGCGCGGGCTTGGGCGCCTTGGGGCAAATAGCTTTGTCTATGGCGCCATTTCTGATTTTGGGGATGCCAGACGTGCGGCTTTGGATTTTTGCCCAACTGTTTTGGTCGGCCTGCCAAAGCAGATGAACCGGCTGGCGGAGGAGTCGATGGGTGATTTATGCCTGAAAAGCGTGCTGCTTGCTTCGGATTTTATTTCTCCATCTTTTGTGTCTGCGATTGAAGGGGCGTGGTCTTGCAAGGTTTTTATGCACTATGGATTGACTGAATCAGGGTTGGGCGGCGCAGTTTCCTGCGCAGCTCATGAGGGCTATCATATGCGCGAGGCTGATTTGTATTTTGAGATTATTGACCCTGTGTCCGGGGAAGTGCTTCCTAGTGGGGAGCTTGGGGAGATTGTTTTCTCGACTCTGACCCGCAAGGGGATGCCGCTGATTAGGTATCGCACGGGGGATATTTCACGGATTATAGCAGGGCGCTGCGCTTGCGGAAGCGCTATACGGCGGTTTGACCAGATTGCGGACAGGGGGGTCATTAAGGGCTGGGGGGGCTAAACTGAAATGTTTGCATGGCGGCGGGATACGTG
>WQSH01000114.1 GCA_009787995.1 Oscillospiraceae bacterium | reverse complement strand
TTGTAACTTATGAAAACATAGTAATTGCAACCATCTATGGCCTATAAACGACAAATGACAACTCCCATAATTAAGAGTTGTCATTTGTTCACTTTTGGCACGCCCGGAGAGACTTGAACTCCCGACCCTCTGCTTAGAAGGCAGATGCTCTATCCTGCTGAGCTACGGGCGCATGTGCGTGTGTATTGTGTATACTTTTGAAACAAACCGTCAGCAATTATACATTGCTTCTCAAAAAATATCAAGCGGATTTTTGTATTAATTGCCTAATAATTTTTGATTTGCAAATCTCGCCTCGAAATCTCGGGGCAGGCACAGTGCCTGCCCCCGTGATGATGCTGATTTGCCGAGCGCTTGTGAAAAACCTATGCATCTCCCCAGTTCATCCCTGCCAAAGCTGCGCCGTTCGGGTCAACGACACATGAGCCGGCATCTACGGGGAGGACTGTGCCTGTGATAATTGCAGAATCGTCGCTTGCAAAAAATACGACAGCACCTGTGACTTCGTCTGTTGTGGCGGGGCGGGCTATGGGATTAAAGCGCGTCATGTGCAGCAAAGCACCTGCGGAGTCGGTATCAAGAGCCTTTGCAAGGCCTGCCATGGAATTTTCCAGCATTGCAGTCGAAGTTGCGCCAGGAGCCACGACATTGCAACGGATTCCATCTTTGCCGTGGTCAAGAGCCACCGTTTGCGACAAGCCAATCAGACCGGACTTTGAAGCGCAATATGCGGGCATGGCGGGGATTCTGCGGAGCCCGGCCAGCGAAGCGATGTTGACTATTGAGCCTCCGCCACTTTTTGACATAACCGGTATAGCGTGCTTCATGGTATAAAATGGGCCGTAGAGATTAGTTTCAATAACCCTCTGGAACTGCTCGATTGGGACGTCCACGACCGTGCCAGGCGGGTCAATTGCAGCGTTGTTGACGAGGATGTCAATTTTGCCGCCGAATTTGACTGTGGCTTCCACCATGGCTTTTGCATCGTCGGGATTTGTGACATCGCCCGCAAAGGGCAGCACTGTGCCCTCAGGGCATGCTGCGACAGTTTCGGCGAGGGCTTCTTTACGCCTGCCCGTGATGACGATTTTTGCGCCCTCTGCGACAAATCGCTTTGCAATTGCCTGCCCGATGCCGCTGCCGCCGCCGGTAATCAGGGCGACTTTGCCCTTTAGTTGACCATTCATTCAAGTTCCTCCTCAGAATAAAAAATATTTATTGATTTTTGAGCTATTGGTTTTGATTAAAATAATAGCACAATAACTCAAGTTTCGCAATTGTGAATTCCCAAGGCAACCTCAATACAGGCTTTCTTCTTTGCCTTCTTCCCTTAGCGAAACGAAGATAGGGAACTGAAGGCTGTAGGCGCCGGTTTTTTTGTCGCGGCTTTCTTCTTTGTATTTTACTTCCAAGATCCGCCCGATCAGCTCATCTCGTAATTCCCAAAATTCCTCACGCTGCTGGTCGGTCATCCCCGAGCCGACGTTGAGCGGGTTGCCCTTATAGTCGACCACAAAAGCGCCCAAACGCCCAAGCAATCTGCCTGAGCCGGCCTCCGTGGCTGTAATCCTTAAATCGACCGTGTAGAACCTCTTGACTTTCAGTATCCCATTATGCCTCTTGCGGTAATATTTCTTGTCACGGTTGAGCATAAGCCCTTCCTTGTCCTCGGCAACCATTTTGTCCAAGTAATGGTCAATCATCGCCGCATCGTCGCCTGTGTACAAGATATCAACAGGTTTGACTGACCGTAGTGCCAGCTTGGAAGCTTCTTGCCCCAGCTCCATAAGCTCTGCAAGGCGCTCTTTATAAGCCAGGGCGCTTTCGCCCTCAATAAACTCGTTTTTAGGAAGCAAATCGAAGACGATAAACTGCATGCATTGCTTGTCGGCATCATCTTGGCTAAGCAGGCCTGTCCCAATCCGGAAGTTCTCATTGTCGGGTAGGGCCTCCGTGTTAAGGCGCACCAGCTCGCCGTCTAGCACCCAGTCGTCGGCATCGGGCAACAGGCGGCTAATCTCGTCGGTGATATGCGTAAGACCCACAAATTCTTTGCCTTGGCGGCTGATTATTTTCCCCTCATAAAAAGTGCCGCGGACGCCATTTAGTTTTTGCGACAGCGAGAACCATTCGTTTTCCTTTATAGGCGATTTTTCGATATTGTAGGACTGCTGGACTTCCCACTGCGGGATAAACTCCTTGCCGAGGGCTTTGTTCACGGATTTAATGTCGCAGCCGATTTTTGCGCTTTTTGTGATGATTGATGTATAAAAATCGCATAAGTCCTGCGGGGCGCTGGACAAAAATTGCCTTATGTTTGCAATTATTTCATCGCTCCCCGTGTTGTTTTCATACAGGTATTCCATCAGGGCGGTAAAAGAATCAAAGCTTATCGTGGGTTGCTTCTCCGTATTTTTTGCAACTTTTTTTCCGGAGATTCCTGTTATTAAAAATGGGTTTAAAAGGTAATCGAGCAGCTTTAGGAGATGCTCGTTTCCGCTGTTTTCAATTAGTATATCCCTTTTGGCGTTGTTTGAACTAGTTTTTGACAACAGGCCAAAAAGCTCCATGACGCCCCTGTCGTCTAAAAAGCCGTGCTTTATCATGCTAGAACTCCTTTGCGTTTGTCGTGACTAACATTGTACTACAAAATTATTGATTTGCAATCAAAAAATGCTGTGGATTTTAGTCAAAGACTCCCATTGGCATGAAGCAATATGACAAAAGTTTCCTCTATGTGATTTTACATGACTTAGGGGCGCATATGCACCAGGCCGCAGGAGAAAGCGCAAAAGTGGTTGAAGCGTTTGATTTTTTCCTGAGGATATGCCATAATGAGTCGAAGCGTTATCTTGTTGTAGTTTTAGGGGATGCTTGGGCTTGATTGAATTTTTGCAGGAAAAGGCCGGGGGGCTTCCGCTTCTTCCGGGAGTGTACTTGATGAAGGATAGGCAGGGTGGCATTATCTATGTGGGTAAGGCTGCGCGGCTTAAAAACCGTGTCAGCAGCTATTTCTCCGGCAACCATGATGTGAAGACTTTGACGCTGGTTTCTAAAATTGCAGACTTTGATGTCATTATTGTCAATACAGAGCTTGAAGCCTTGGTGCTTGAGAATTCGCTGATTAAGCACCATATGCCAAAATACAACATCCTCTTGAGGGATGACAAGGGCTTCCCCTTTATAAAAGTTGACATGCAGAGCGAGTACCCCAGCTTCAAGGTTGTCGCAAAACCTGATAATGATGGGGCGCTGTACCTTGGGCCATATGGCGGAAGGTCGGTTACCCGGGAGGCAATTGCGACTGTTAGCAAGGCGTTGAAACTACCTACCTGCGGGAAGAACATAGGGCGCATTATCGGGAAGGAAAGGCCGTGCCTCAATTTTCATATTGGGGCTTGCCGGGCGTATTGCCAGAGCGGGGAGCTGGCCAAGGAATACAGGGAGTCGGTGCAGGAGGCTGTTGACATATTTCGAGGCAGAGCGTCTGGGCTTGTAAAGAAGCTTGCCGCCGAGATGGAAGAGGCTGCCGAAAAACTCTCGTTTGAGCTTGCCGCAGAGAAGCGCGACCGTTTGCGCGCCGTGCAGCTTTTGCAGCAGAAGCAGCTTGTCATTGCCGGGTCGATGGCCGACACTGATGTTGTGGGTTTTTTCCGAGGGCCCGCAAAAAGCTGTTTTACGGTGCTGCACTTTATCGATGGGAAGCTAATCTCGAAGGACTATGAGCTGTTCGACACGCCGATAGAGGATGACCAAGACGCCGTGTCCGGAATAGTCAGGCAGTATTATGAGAAACGTGGGTTCTTGCCGAAAACGATTTGCTTGCCTGTCGCAACATCGGATTCGGAGCTTCTTGAGCAGTTCTTTTCAAAGCAGGCAGGCCACCGCATTTATGTCATTTCTCCTCAGCGGGGGGATAAGGCGCAAATGGTCGAGACTGCGAATATCAACGCACGAGAGGAGTCCGAGCGGGCTTCTACTGTTGAAGAGAAAACGCTCAAGACGCACGAATGGCTTCAGCATGCCCTTATGTTGGACAAAACGCCCAATCGCATCGAGGCGTATGATATCTCGAACACAGGGAAGTCGGACATTGTTGCTTCAATGGCTGTTTTTGAAAAGGGCAGGCCGTATAAAAGGGATTATAGGCGGTTTAAAATCAAGACGCAGAGCGGGCAAAATGATTATGGAAGCATGGCGGAGGTTATTTCCAGAAGGATTGATCGATTTACGGAGGGTGATGAGAGGTTCTCTGAGCTCCCCGACATCATGCTAATAGATGGCGGCGCCGCCCACGCCGCAACCGCGCTCAGGGTTTTGGAGGCGGCGGGTGTATCCGTGCCCGTGTATGGGATGGTGAAGGATGATAAGCATAAGACCCGGGCCTTGGTATCGCCGGAGGGCGAAGAGATTGGGCTTGCGGCGAATCCTGCGGTTTTTGCGCTAATCGGCACTATTCAGGAGGAAACGCACAGGTTTGCGGTAGAATATCATAGGAGCCTGCGTTCAAAGAACAGCTACAAGTCGAAACTGGATGAAATAGATGGTGTGGGGGAGAAGCGCAGGAATGATTTGCTCAAGGCCTTTGGAAGCATCAAGGCGATAAAGGCCGCATCGGTGGATGAATTGTCTAAGACTGTGCCGAAGAACGTAGCGGAGAAGGTTTTTGAGCATTTTCGATAATTATTGACGAGGGGATTTCCGTTATGAGAGTTATTAGTGGGACGGCTAGGGGCAGGAAGCTCAAAGAGCCTGATGGCGCTGATATTAGGCCCACCAGCGACATGGTTAAGGAGTCGGTTTTTAATATTGTGCAGTTTGATGTTGAGGGCAGGCGGGTGCTTGACCTTTTTGCCGGGACAGGGCAGCTAGGCATTGAGGCGCTGTCGCGAGGGGCGGCGAGCGTTGTCTTTGTCGACTCAAGGCCTGGTGCAATAAAGCTGGTCTGGGAGAATTTGAATTTGTGCGGGTTTGCCGATTCCGCTCAGGTTTTGTCGCATGACGCTTTGCGTTTCCTTAAGGGGGAAGGGCGGTTTGACCTTGTCTTTGTAGATCCGCCATATGGCTCAGGGCTGGTTGAGGAAACGTTGGCAAAATTAATAGAATTTGACAAACTGAACACAAATGGTATAATAATCTGTGAAATGAAGGCCGACAGCGTAGCGCCTGGTGTTTTGCCGCCGTACTTTTTGCATAGGGAATATAGGTACGGGAGCGTAAAGATTGTGCGCTATGAGCGGAGAGATGTGTATTGATGGGAGAGGGAGCCAGAGCTTTCGACGATGGCTTTCTTTGGTGAGAAAATTATGAGTATAGCCGTATATCCTGGTAGTTTTGATCCGATTACACGTGGGCACCTCAATATAATAAGGCGTTCTGCGTCCGTGTTTGACGAGCTATTGGTGTGTGTGATGGTCAACTCGGGCAAGAACCCGCTGTTTAGTCCTGAAGAAAGGGTCGAGCTTATTGAGCGGACTGTCAGAAGGTATCCGAATGTAAAGGTAGAATCGTCGAGGCAGCTTCTTGTTGAGTACATGAAGGAACGAGGGGCGAAGGTTATAATAAAGGGTTTGCGCGCTGTTTCCGATTTCGACAGGGAGTTTCAGATAGCCTTAATCAACAGGAAGCTTGACGAGGGTATTGAGACTTTGTTTATGCCCTCCAGTGAGAGATACACGTATCTCAGTTCGACGGCAGTAAAGGAAATGGCAAGGTATGGGGCGGACTTAGAGACATTTGTGCCAATGGAAATAATAGGGGATGTTTTGAGGAAAGTTGAAAGCGAAGGGTGGATAACCAAATGAGCAGCAGGACTAATGAATTATTGGAAATGCTTCATGCAATGATTACCGAAGCGTGGGGGCTTCCGTTGGGTGCAGAGAAATGTGTCATTGAACGCGACAAGGCACTCGATTTGCTTGACGAGATCAGGGCAAATTTTCCGACTGAGATTGCGGAAGCAAAAAGGCTGCTTGATGCTAGGTCGGCGTATATCGCAAATGCGAAGCGAGAGGCAGAAGCGGTTCGGCGGACTGCCGAAGAAAGCGCTAGGCAAATGATTGATGAGCAGGAAATTGTGAAGATTTCGAGGGCCAAGAGCAATGAGATGCTTTCTTATGCGGAATCGACGACAACTGAACTGCGCAGAGTGGCAAATGAGTATGTTGATGATGCGATGAAGCGCACAGAGGAGGCGCTGGCCTCTGCTCTCGAGGAAATCAAGCAGTCGAGGGTGAAGTTTAGGCAAGCCGCTCGCACGGCGGCTGAGGCGCCGCAGCCACCGACCTCTTTGCCGCCGGAGTTGGATATTGAGGAATGATTGTATTTTGATGGGAATTTGCTCCACAATCAAATAAAGTGCATAAAAATGCAGCAAATAACAGCAAAAATCGGCTCGGATTTGTCCGGGTCGCTTTTTTTATTGCGAAAAGCCTTGGTATACCACATATAGTATGTCAAAAATATCGTTGCCACAACACCGGAATTCAATGGAAATTTATTACTTTATTTTTAATATTTATTGTTGACATCGCTGCAGGGGAAAAGTATAATCATCACATGAAAGTGGAGCGTGGTGGTGGAAAGTGTCTTATTTTCCCACTGGTCGATTGAAAAAGGAAGGTGGGGGAAGCGATGATGATCGGCACATACCAGCATACGATTGATGCCAAGGGTCGTATGTTTGTGCCCTCCAACCTTCGTAAGCAGCTGGGTGAGGAATTCTATGTCACAATCTCCGGTGAGGAATGCCTTATGATTTACTCGCTGGAAATGTGGGAAGTCGCTATGGCAAAGCTAAGAGATACCCCCCAAGAGTTCCACTTTGGACTGCGCCAGGTTTTTTCAAGTGCTGCCCATTGTGTTCCCGATGGGCAGGGAAGAGTGCCGCTGACTCAGGATCTTCGAGATTTTGCTGGACTTACGAAAAATGTGACGATTGTCGGTATCGGCCTGTACGTGCAGATTTGGGATTCAGAAAAGTACAAGCAGAAGCAGCTTGACGAAAGGAAGC
>WQSH01000113.1 GCA_009787995.1 Oscillospiraceae bacterium | reverse complement strand
TTTTTCGCGTATGTAGGGCGACAAGACCCGTTCTAGCGGAAAAAGCGTAGTAAATTGACCATTTCGGGCGGTTGGCAAGCGACGTGTGAAGAACTGTAACTGATGGTAACAATTCAGCGCCAGCTATCGGTCCGGCATTGAGAAGCCTGCACACCCCTCTACGTTCGGTCAGTTCCGTAGCAGTAGCCGGAATTCCCTCTCTACGATAAGCGTACAGGCTTCTCAATGCCTAATACTAGGTTTTCTTGGCTGGCACTGAATTGTTACAACTGATGTGACGCCAATAAGCTATTTCGCCAGAGTTTTACCTTGACTTACCTACCATCTTATGCTACTAATGTATAAACAAAAAAAAGTTGCCAAGAGAACCGACTCCTGGCGCGCTTGGCTGTTTGGGAGGTATAAAGTTATGTCCAGCAAGGTACCGATGTCTGAATTTTTACGGGAGCGGAAGCCGCAGCTAAAAGAATTAGTCCAGAAACTAAACCAGAACTTTGACTACGCTTCAGTTCTTGGGACAGATGTCGTGGGCAAGCGCTACGCCGTGACCAGCCGGGTCACCAATATTAGCGACGGCATGTGGGGCGAGTGCGGGTTCGTGGCTAGGGTATACCGCAAAGGGCGCTACTTTGAGTATGCCTTTAACGAGCTTCACGCATCGGTTGAAGCCCTCGCGAGGCATATCGCCACGGCATTTGACAAAATTAGCGGCGACACCTACAATTACCCGCCGCCCAAAGAGGAGAAGCTCACACAAAGCTTTCAGGACACAGTGGACGTCCTTCCCGACTCAATGGACCCCGGCAAAATCATTGAAGAGCTCACAGCGCTAAACCGCAAGGTGCGGGAAGGCTCCCCTCTGGTCGTTGAAGCCAATGCAGTCGTCGGTTATGCCCATGTGGCCAAGCTCTTCCTTTCCGCCGAAAAGGACTTGGAGCAAAGCTATATTTGGTCCGAAGCCTACTTGGTCGCCACCACGCGCCGTGAGGCAGTTACCAAAACCGCATACAAGTCTTTCTCAGGTATGAAAGGACTGGAGATTTTATCAGATATGGAAAACTATATCGGCCACGTCGTTGATACAGGGTGCAAACTTCTTGACACAAAACCAATATCACCGGGAGAATATGACATAATCTGCTCGCCCGATGCTGTTGGGATAATCGCCCACGAAGCCTTTGGGCATGGCGTGGAAATGGATATGTTCACCAAAAACCGCGCCAAAGCAGAGCAATACATAGGGAAATCCGTTGCATCGCCAATTGTGCAAATGCACGATGGGGCACAGGCGACGAGGCATGTCTCGTCTTATCTGTTCGATGACGAGGGCAACCTCGGCAGCGACACGGTCATCATCAAGGACGGTGTGCTGCTTGCCGGAATTTCCGATGCGCTTTCCGCCGCAAGGCTCGGGTTTGCACCTACGGGCAATGGCAAGCGCCAAGCATTTTCCCACAAAGCATATAGCCGCATGACCAACACATTCTTTAAGCCGGGCACTGACAAGCTTGAAGACATGATCGCATCGGTCAAGCACGGCTACTTAATCGAAGACGCCGAAAGCGGCATGGAGGATCCAAAAGATTGGGGCATTCAGGTGGTGTTCACCTTTGCTAAGGAAATCATAGACGGCAATGTGACTGACAATTGGGTGGCTCCGGTCGTCATGACAGGATATGTGCCCGATGTGCTTAAAGCGATTACAATGGTTTCAGACGATTTCCAACTGTCCGGCTCGGGCGCATGCGGGAAAGGGCACAAGGAGGGCGTCAAGGTATCATGCGGCGGGCCATATATCAAAACGAGAGCGAGGTTGGGTTAATGTTAGAGCTTTTGATTAATACCCTCAAGGGTTTCGAGGGCGTTGAATATTTGATAAACGAATCAAAAATGCGGCGCATAGAAAACTATAACATAAAAAAGCAGTCGGAGATGCTCCGCGAGGTGGAATTGACGCAACTGATGCTCACCTTGTACGTAACGTTTTCTGCGACAGGCGAAGACGGCAAAAACGTAAAGTACCGCGGGGCATACAACACCGAAATCCACCCCGGCACAAGCCCGGACAGGCTGCGCACGATTATTGAGCAGGGCGTTTTTGCGGCTGGATTTGTAAAGAACGCTTGGTTCCCGCTTGTAATGCCTTCGGCACCGGAGGCCGCCGCAACTGCAGCAGGCAAGTCCGACGGCATTGACGAAATGAGTGTGCTGGCTGCGCTGCAGGAAGCATTCTATTCCGCCGACTGCCACGAGCGGGGGCACATATGCTATAGCGAATTTTTCCTGACGAGAAGCGACGTGCGCATCATAAATTCATCCGGCGTTGATGTGAGCTATACCACGTACAACGCCTACGTTGAAACGGCAGTCCACTGGCAAAGTGAGCAGGGTGGGGAAATAGAGATATATGAAACCTATAATTTCAGCATACCAAAGGACGTGGGCGCTACCTGTGAGATGCTGAAGGAGCGCATTTCTCATTTGTTCACCGTTGCCGAAAAAAAATCTGCCGCAACGCCTACCCCATCGGTAGGTGAGGATATAGACATTCTGCTCTCAGGAGATTGCCTGGTCGAGTTCTTTGATTATTTTCACATGCGCACCAGTGCTGCGATGATTTACCAGCAGCTGTCCACCTACAAGGAAAACGAGCAAATTCAGGGCGGCACCGACAAGCCCGGCGACAAAATTGCAATGACCTTAAAGCCCCTGATGGAGGGCTCGACCCACAGCAGGCTCTACGATGACGACGGCATGCCCGTGTCTGACCACAGAATCATTGAAAATGGCAAATTGCTCAAATACTGGGGGAACACACGATTTTCCAGCTATTTGGATATAGCGCCGACCGGGTCTATCAACAATTTCCATATCACGGGCGGGACGGTCTCAAGCGCAGAGCTGCGTGCCAAGCCGCATCTTGAGCTGGTTTCGTTTTCTGCCTTTCAAGCAAATCCGGTAACCGGCGATTTTGGCAGCGAAATACGGCTTGGATTCTACTTTGACGGCAAAAAGACTATTCCGGTAACGGGAGGCTCCATTACCGGAAATATATCTCAAATCCAAGATGCGATGCGCATGTCTGTGGAGGAGCGGCAGTACAACAGGTACCTAGGCCCAGCGACAATCTCAATACGAGGTGCATCAATCAGCGGCGTAGCCGGCAGCGCCGATTGAAGAAATTTTACCCCTTCCGCTCAAGTGCGATATCCCCCAAGTTGACGTCCTTCGTAGCGTCTACGGCGCCAAAGGCTTTGAACTCAAAGCCTTTGGCCTCTATTACGACGTCGTACTTGCCCATCGCCAAATCCTCAAACCAGAAATCGCCATAATCGTCGGACAAGACTTCAACGGTCTTTCCGCCATTCGTCGCACGACACCTGGCTCCAATGACTACCTCCTTATCTATGGGGTCGTATACTGTCCCCGCAATAAACTTGCCGGGGACATTCCGGTAGAAAACCTTCGGCCTCAGCCCTGACTCAGGCATCCGGACTGTTGCGCCGACTATGAAATCCTGCATATCCCCCTCATCGCCGAAATGCAGCGCCTCTGTGGGGCAGGCCTCTACGCAGCGAGGGGATGCAAAACCATTGTCAAGCAGATGCGCACACCCTGTGCACTTCTGGCAAATGTTCAGCTCCTCATTAAAAAATATGGCATCGTAGGGGCATTTGCTTAAGCAAGTCTCGCAGCCAACGCATTTCCCCGGATCTAGGACGACAAAACCATCCTCTCTGCGATAAAAAGCGCTGCAAGCCGACATGCAAGCAGCATTTTCGCAATGATTGCACATCTGCGGAATATAGTGAATCCTAACCTTTGGAGTAGTGCCACAGACATTTTCCTTGAGCTTTATCCAAAACTGGCCAGTCTCCGGCTGGGGCCTTGCATAGGGTATCCAGTCATTATCGACATGCTCGTCCTTACAAGCCAATTGGCAGTTATAACAACCATTGCACTTAGCAACATCAATAGTAAAAACTTTAGACATAAAACCTCCATTGGGATTAAGGGGTCTTAATCCCCAACCATCCATCCTTCCAAACACACTCCCGTCGCCCAATCTATTTTCCTTGCGAAGGACTCCGGATAGTCCCTCTTCCAGATTTCCATCTCTGTGTCTGCGACCTTTGCGACTTCTACTAGGAATCCGGAGGTGGCCATCCCTGAGCAATTTTTCGAAGTCTGGGCGGTAGGCGTTATGAGGTTGATTGCCCCGCCGCGGTCAAGCAGGCCCGGAATAATCGAATCGACCCGCGCGCCGTGGTCAACATAACATACTCCGGGAATCAGCCTCTCGGTCACATATGCCCCGCAGAGGACAATACCGCGCTCATTATAAACCTTGACGATGTCCCCATGCTCAATTTTACGCTTCCTTGCCTCAGTAGGGTGCAACCAGCAAGGCTCATACTGATAGCCATCCTTGGCGCGTATTTTCATAGTCTCAACCTCTCGGTTCCAAATGATATCGTCGCATTGCGCATGCATCCGCCACCTACCGTGGTTGGACATGCACAGAAGCGAATAATCCTTCGCACGCTCGGAAGACAGCCGCTCGTCATGGCTCTCGCCCTTCTCAATCCACTTAGGTATTGGCGGGCGCTCGGGGTCGTCAGGCATGAACTTCTCAATGTGCGTCGAAGTGAATTCAAGCTTTCCGGTCGGGGTCGTGAGCGGGTTGTTCTCCGGGTCTTCATAGAATTTCCTGAGCCCCGGCGGGAGGTCTATCGCATTTTCCTTGCATGGAATGACAAAAATCTTGCGCTCAGAAAATTCTTCCCAAGACATGCGCTCCTCGCACCCCGTGGCCTTGTAGAAAAAACGCACTCGCTCTTCCTCGGTGAGGTTTCCCGTATATGCCTTGAAATAGTCGTCTCCAAGCTTTTTTGCCACCTCGGCGCAAACATCGAAATCGGACAAAGACTCCCCGACGGGCGGACAGCTCGGCCGCTCAAGATAGAGGGACGTGAACGCCCCGCTGGACAAATCATTGCCAATATCGCTCATCTCAAACTTCGTCGCAACAGGAAAAATTATGTCGGCAAAGCAGCAATCATTTTCCAGCCAAGGGTGCTGGGCCACAATGCACTCTATTTCCCCGCTCTGGAAGGCCTTTATCATAAGATTCCCATCATTCCAGCATGTCGTCTGGCAGGGCGCATCCGTCCAAATCATGTGCAGGCGCGAAAGCCCCGGGCGCGGAAAAACCATTTTTTCAAACTGGTATTCACATGTCGGAACCCTATAGTTGTTCTCACGCGGGATTTGGCTGGAGGAAAAGCACTGCAAACCATACCATTCTATCTCGTTTTCTAGAATAGCCCTGTGAATCAAAGTCCGGGGGATAAACTGCTGCGGGGCGGGAAGCTCCTTAAAAAGCTCGATTAGCTCCGGCGCGCGCTTCTTTTGCGCATCATTTAGCAAAAAACGCTTCATGTTAATCTCGGGTGAAACATCGCCGTCAACGGGCCTGAGCGGGTCGGCAATATGTGGGACGGCAGGGACAAACTCGCCCTGGTATGGCAAAGGGTAGTCCGCATTCCAGAGATTAAACTCAATGAGCTTCGCCTGATGCACACCCGGGCTGCCAAGCCCCTGCATGCCGAGCAGCATTGCCTCAAGGCGCGCCGGCTCCGAGGCATACGGGCCGCGGATATAACCGCCGCCATTAGAGTGCACAATGCTGGTTATTTTTTTCGCCCAATCGCGGGCCAACGCCTTTATGGTCCATTCGGCGACTCCGCACTTCCCGCTTGCCCATTCCGGAGTCTTTGGCACCCCATCCTCACGCCCAAGGACATAATCCTCAAACCGCTCGAAACCATAAGCATGCGTCTCGATATAGTCTTTCTTATAAGTGCCCTCGGTAATCCAAGTATATGCAATCGCCAGCTGGAGGGCAGCATCGGTGTTCGGCAGAATGGGAATCCACTTGTCGGCATGGACTGCGGCGCCATAATTCAAATCGGGGCATATGAACACGCTCTTGAGCCCAATCTGCTTGTACCAGTAGACCAGCCTGCTGGGAAGCTGCCCAACCACGCCCAGGGGCGTCGTCTCGGGGTCGCACCCCCAGTAGAGCAAAAGCTCCGAATTCTGTGCAATATCCGGGAAAAGATTCGTCATAGGCATCATCTCGCCGATTGGCTCACAGCCCCAGACATGCTTGGCTCCCCAAAACCAGCCTTCCCAGCTATCCTTATTGCGCATTTGCAGAGTATAGCCTCCCATCAAGGCCAGCAGCCTATTTGGGCAACCATGGCTGGGCGCTACATGCTTGCCCTCACCGTGCATATCCGCTTGGCAGAGCACGGCCTCCGGGCCATAGGTTTCCTTAATGCGCACCAGCTCGTCGGCGACTATCTGAGCCGCCTCATCCCAAGAGATGCGGACATAGGGCGACTTGCCGCGGTTTTGCGGGTTGCGCTCGCCCTTGGGGTCAAAATCCACGCGCTTGAGCGGGTAGCGCACGCGGTTTTTTGAGTAAACCCGCGACTTGTACCCAAGGCCAAATGGCGAAATTGTCACGCGGTCCGGGGCGCGAAACTCGCTCCCCCGAGCTTTGATAACCCAAGGGTTGCAGTGCTCGTCCGTGTGTTTTTTATCGTAAAAATATGGCCTGATGCGGGTAATCCTGCCGTCGTTTGAATCGACAAGGCTAGGCCCGCCGCTCTCAGGCCCGATGAGGCTAAATCCTTTAATCGTCTGGGAGTCGGGTTTGAATTTACTCTTCATAATCCCCTCCAATGAAACATTCTTCTATTGATAAACAGATTAACCTATAACGCATATACTGTCAAGGAAATTCGGCTGCTGCCCTCGAACATAAAACTGGTATTTCCACAAGCCCAGTAACAGGGTAGCAGCGGACGGTTTGTTGGGGTTTGGCCTCCGGCGGGGAACGGCCTCCGGCGGGTCCCTTTTCTGCTCGTGCAGAAAAGGGACCAAAAGACACGCCAAGGGGAAACTCAAATTTAAAAATTGCCTTGCGTTGCGCTTGTATATATGTTAGAA
>WQSH01000112.1 GCA_009787995.1 Oscillospiraceae bacterium | reverse complement strand
TGCCCGGATACAAAATGCTCGCAATACTCCCGATATTCCATGGGTTCGGGCTCGGCGTCTGCATACATACTGCGTTAATAACAGGCGCAACGACGCTCCTAATACCCCAATTCTCGCTAAAGACGTACGCAAAGCTTTTGCAAAAATACAAACCGCACTACATAGCGGGGGTGCCCACACTATACGAAGCGCTGCTGCGCATGCCGAATATAGAAAAACTCGATATGTCTCAAATGGAGGGGATATTCTGCGGCGGCGACACGCTGACGGTGGAGCTCAAAAGCAAGGTGGACGCATTCCTTAAAGCGCGCGGCTCAAAAGAGCAAATCCGCGAAGGCTATGGCATGACAGAGAGCGTTTCGGCCAACTGCCTGACCCCGCGCAACTTCCACAAAGTTGGGAGCATAGGTATCCCCTATCCCGATATGTACATAAAAATCATCAATCCCGGCACGCAAGAAAGACTCCCCTACGGCGAGGAAGGCGAAATAGCCATATCCGGGCCGACGGTGATGAAAGGGTACGACAATAACGAGGAAGAGACGGCTCAGACCCTGCAAACACACGAAGACGGACGTACATGGCTGCACACGGGAGACCTGGGCATGATGGACGAAGAAGGCTTCCTGTATTTCCGCCAGCGCATAAAGAGGCTGATTATTTCATCCGGTTTTAATGTATACCCCTCGCAAGTTGAAAACGTGATAGAGCAGCACGAGAGCGTTCAAATCAGTTGCGTAATTGCCGTGCCCGACGACTTCCACATGCAGAAGATAAAAGCCTTTATAGTGCTAAGGGAAGGGCAGGAGCCCACTGAGCAGACCAAAGCATCAATTATCGAGCATTGCAAGAAAAACATCACAAAATACGCCATGCCGCGGGAATTTGAATACCGCAAGGAGCTGCCAAAGACACTCATTGGCAAGGTGGCATACCTAGAGCTCGAAAAAGAGGAGCAAGCCAAACGTACATGAGCCCATAAGAGCCTGGCATAATGGGAGCCACTATCTGGAGGAGCAAGTAAATGACATACGACAAAGCATGGTTTGAAAATATGGAAAACAAAATTCCGAAAGGCGGCGTAAGGACCCGCTTTGCGCCCAGCCCGACCGGATATATGCATGTCGGGGGGCTGCGCACTGCGCTTTACGCATACCTGGTCGCAAAAAAATCCGGCGGTGCGTTCATCCTGAGAATAGAGGACACGGATCAATCCAGATTTGTCGAAGGGGCGACAGAAATAATTAAAGAAACGCTAAACGGCGCAGGGCTCAAATACGACGAAGGCCCCGACATAGGAGGCCCAGCCGCACCGTACACCCAGAGCGAACGCCGAGAGCTATACCGCCCATATGCGGAGTTGCTTTGCGAAAAGGGAGCGGCGTACTACTGCTTCTGCGAGCATAAGGAGCAGGAATCAGGGGATGAAAGTGGGGACGGCGAGGGAGGAAATTTCCAGCTTGAAACCGACCCTTGCCGCAATTTGCCCTTTGCCGGCTCAAAGAGCCGCATAGATGCAGGAGAGCCCTTCGTCATCCGCATGAAAGCCCCGCGAGACGGTGCGACTACCGTTAGCGACATGGTTTTTGGCGAGGTTACAACCCAGAATAAAATACTAGACGACATGGTGCTTCTCAAGCGCGATGGAATGCCGACGTATAATTTCGCCAATGTCATTGACGACCACCTGATGGGCATTACGCACGTCATGCGCGGCAGCGAATATATAAGCTCGGCGCCCAAGTACAACCTGCTGTACCAAGCCTTTGGCTGGGAAATACCCGCATATATCACGGTCTCGCTCATCATGCGCGATGCGCAAAACAAGCTGTCAAAGCGGCAGGGGGATCCCACATACGACGACCTGCTGAGTCAGGGCTACCTTCCGGACGCCGTGCTCAACTATGTTGCGCTCTTAGGTTGGAGCCCGGGCGGGGAGCAGGAAATTTTTTCCCTGAGCGAAATGCTTGAGGTCTTCGATGTTTCGGGAATCTCAAAATCCCCGGCGACCTTCGATTTGGAAAAGCTAAACCATTTCAATAGCGAATATATCCGCGCATTGCCGCCTGAGAGGTTTGCGGAGCTGGCAGAGCCATATATCCGGAAATCAGTCAAAAGCGGAGGCATATCTACCGCAGCAATCGCACAGATTCTGCAGGCGCGCTGTGAAAAACTGAGCGACATCCCCGAAAAAGTCGATTTTTTTGACAGTCTGCCCGAGTATGAATCCGGGCTTTATGTACATAAAAAATCGAAAACCGACGAATCGATTTCAAAAGAGATGCTCAGCGCCGCAAGTGCGGCATTGGGTGCGCTGGGCGACTGGACTTCCGAAAGCATCCATGATGCGCTCATTTCCCTTGCGGAAAAGCTCGGGGTCAAAAATGCAACCCTGATGTGGCCCGTGCGCATTGCGATATCCGGAAAGGCAGTCACGCCTGGAGGGGCAGTTGAGATATGCTGGATTCTTGGAAAAAACGAAACGCTCAGCCGGATTGGCGCAGGGATAGCGAAATTAGGTTAGGTGGACGAAATGACTAAAACCGTAAAAAATATTGTAATGGCATTTACGCTGGTAGCCACAATATTTCTTGTTGTATTTTGTGTCGAGCTGTTCTTGGTCAACAGGGAAGCCGGAGATTCCGGGGCAGAAGCCACTGTGTCGACGGAGCCGCCGTATGAGGATGGAGAAAACGGCGAACCCTATGATGAAAATGATCAGGAGCCGCAAGAGGGCGAGCCGCCGCATGAAAATGGCGACGAAGACGAAGTGCCGGATCCGGAAGGCCCTGAATACCCACTGGAGGCGACAAGGCTTGAGCTGCCGATGCTCGCCCCGGAGCTGACGCTTGTCGTATATGTGGATGAATCGTTATTCCATGTAGAGACAGGAGATTTTTACTGGGCGTTTGAATACGAGGGCGGGGGAGAGGCTTCGCTCAGGATATCCTTTGACTTCATAACTCCGCCGGGGATAAGGTCGCTTGCCGAACGTTTTTTGTATGGCCACCTCGACGGAGGGGATTCGCTGGTGTTGGGCGAGAGGTTTATAGGGGATTCAGCGCTGAGGGGTTTTGCTGTGGTAGGCGACCACGAAGACGGAAGGACATACGAGGCATGGATACACAGCCTGACCGGCGACCAGGATACAGGCATGGCGGTGGTTTTCGTAGCAAATTTCCAAAACGAGGAGCAGCAAAGCGCCATCCACACCATACTAAGCTCCATGGAGATGCATTCTGAGGCAGACGAGGAAAACGGCGCAGGGGAAGAAGATGAGGCAGAACAATAAGTGGTAAAGCGCAAGCATAACGCGCAGGATTTGAAAACCCTTTGTAATTGCTGCAAGATTCTCCATGTGTTATCCCTCCGCTTTTTCTGTACAAATTATTCCGTAATTTTTAAGCTGCCCTGCATTCACCAAGTCAAAGGAAACGCTTGTAAATGCAGGAAAACGTGGCTCGTTTAGCCCAGTAGGAATATGACCGCTTATTTTTGCCATAAGCCTTCCACGTTCGATTTCACTGAATACGTCGAAATTTATGAACAATAAGAAAACAATCCTTTTACTAAACTGCTCTCCCAACGAATATTTCCGTAACAAGCTGTCCTTTATTTTTGCACCCATCTCAACTGTGAAGATGGATTTTTTGTTTTTGACCGCAGCAATAAGCGTTTCATAATCTGCTTTGCGGCGATTCGGTGTTGCCTTTGGATGCTGATAATCTTTTATTTCGATAAAATATAGGCAGTCGGCATCCTCAGCCACAAAATCAACACTCTTCATCCCAAAGGGATTTGATTCTTTGTTGTCAAATCGTTCCACCGATAGGAACGAGGGAAACTCAAACATTAAGTTCCCTTCGTGAAGCTGCTTATTCATCATCGTCCTCTATTCCAAAACCAAATGCGGCTACAGCCCTAAACATCGCTTCACCCGCTGATTCAAGCAGGTTGTCGGGAATTTTTATATACTCAGCAGACGAAGCACAAGAAATATGCCCGCCATCGCCTTTTGAAAAATTATGAAACATCACAGGTATGTCCCTGTTTTTACGCACATCGAAATATCGGGCAACTTCGTAGTCGTGCGTGGCTATAAACATTTGTACACCGTTTTGAGCAAGTTCAATTAAAATGTCAACCAGCATAGGCACAAGTTCCGGATTTAGGCTGTTTTCAGGCTCATCCCAAAACAAGATAGTTTCGGATTTAATTTGCCCACCGGCCAAAAGTAAGCCAAGGAATCCCAAACGCTTAAAGCCAGACGCTTCACGTGCAAACGGTATGCGGTTTCCGTTTGTTTTTATCATGTAGAATGCACCCTCGCTTGGCATCCATTCCACGTATCCGCCGATTATATCGGAAATTTTCTTTCCAATGGACTTTTGCATGGGCGTTTGTGTTTTTGTAGGCACATCCATGGCAGCAACTAAAACATCTTTATAAAGTTCGCTAAACCCCGTTTGCTTTTGCTCAATGAAGGTAAGCAACCCCTTGGAGTGTTCCAGAATATCCTTCTCGGGAATAAAGATGCAGTTGGTGTTGTTGAGAATCATGCCATCATGAAAAGTCAATGCAATGCCATTTTGTTCCATGGTTTGTGTGGGATTATTTTCACGTTTGTACTTTTCGTCGGGAGTTACGCCGGAATAATTACGCTCACGGCTTACCAAATCATAAATTGCACGCATAAGCGTTGTTTTGCCCGTTCCATTCCCTCCGATAAGCACATTAACTCCGGAGCAGAATTCTGTGGTAAATCTATGCTCAAATACCAAATGTTCTTCAATTTTAACGTGTTTGATCCCCATATCAATTGCCCTCCGTTTCAAATATTGAAATTTGTGTTGAGTTCCTGCTTTGTAACAGCAACTCAGCCGCCTTTGCTTGAACATCAGACCATGCGATAACGAGCGAGTTGTAGGCGTATGCTTTAGCCGCGCAGCCTTTGCGCTCAGCGATGGTGAATAGTCGATATGCCAGAGCCTTTGCGTGTTCCGGCTCTGATGTAAATATATCGGCGACAATCTTTGCCGCGCCGACCACGCCGTATTTTTCCATTGCATGGGTAAGTTGCTGGGTGAGTAGCCAGATAATAGCAGATAACATAGTTTCCCATCCTGTCGAAGCTGTTTTATCTTCACTATCATTTTCACTTTGTTTATATGCGTAATAAACCGTTATAGGAATGTCGGCATAGGAAATATTATCATAGTAAGGGGGGGGCTGTTGAAATAATAATATTTCTAAATCCAAAATCAGATTGTGCGTCAAATTGATTTGCATTTCCAATAGAAGAGCAAGGAAAACCGTGGATGGATTGATAAACCCAACCAATACAGGCATTGTTTTTGAAAGTAACCGTTATGGCGTTAGTTCCATGCCATTTTACCGCAACAACACTGACCGATGTATTTCCGACAAGCCCTGTGACGTTTGCGCCTACAGTTAAGTCTTCAAGTCGAGCCATGCTTACGCCTCCTTTGGGTCGTCTGGCAGTAACTCCATAACGTCCCCTATATCACAATCCAATACCTTACAGATTTTAATTAGCACATCCATGCTGACAGTTTCGCCCTTAGATAGCTTTGTTATAACGCTCCACGAAACCCCGGCAGATTTCTGTAAGTCTTGCTTCTTCATGTCCTTTTCTATCAATATGTGCCATAATTTTTTGTAGCTGACTGCCATAGTGTACACCTCGCTTTGTACTCTGCGAAACCGAGTGATGACTTATTGTAACACCTGTGAAATTGCAAATCAATAGATAATTCTTGTCAGTACAAGAATTATCTATTGGTTGCTATCCAGTGCCTGCTATCGGTCCGGCATTGAGAAGCCTGCACACTCCTCTACGCTCGGTCAGTTCCGTGACAGTAGCCGGAATTCCCTCTCTACGATGAGTGCACAGGCTTCTCAATGCCTAATACTAGGTTTTCTTGGCTGGCTTGGCTGACACTGAATTGTTACATCTATTGATTTGTACAATGGTTCTAATCAGCATATTAGATTCAATAACGACTCACCATTGAGATTCTTTTGCTTTTCATAAAAAATTACTCGAATTACCGAAAATAAACTATTTTGAAAAACTACGTTGACAAAACGTATCTTTAAACGAATATCTTATGCCCACACAATCCCGAACATGGTCTCGTTAAAAGCAGGGAATGAAAATCCCACACGATTTTAGGCTTGTCGTCATACAGCGAAACATGGTATGTCGGGGCTTTGCTGCCAAAGGCGGACACGCCCTGCCGATGCAGGTCGCGGGAAACCTCGTCTGTTTCGTCTTTCCTGTCATAGTACAGAAACGCCGACACAAGCATAAACGCCCAATCCCTGAACTGCGTAACAAGCCACTCGTACCGCTCGGCATAAGTTTTTGAGCATATATACGGCATCATAGTCGATGAAGTTCGGCGTAGTGGGTATTGCGGTCATAAAACCGAGCAAGCCATACTTCTTCACAAAGGCAAGCACCGCCTGCTTCATATCGCTTTCCTATGTTTCAACAAATGCTTCCGCTATGGATATGACCCGTATAAGCAAATTTTCCCGGTGCTCTAGCTTTGCGTACAACAGTCATACCACTTATTGCCTCTTTCTTATTAATGTCTTGCCGATATGTAGCGGCGGCAAGGGATGCTATCGATTTGACGCATAATGGCCGCTTGAGTTAGGAAATGCGGAAGTTCTCAGCTCTTCGAGCGTCTACCCCAACAGCTGCAGCACGCCTTGCGGCAGCGCATTTGCTTGCGCAAGCATGGCGGTGGACGCCTGCATCAGGATGTTGTTTCTTGCCTGGTCCGTCATTTCCCTTGCCATATCTGCGTCGCGGATGCGACTTTCGGCGGCTTGGACATTTTCTGACTGGTTGTTAAGATTGTGCATCTTGAAATCCAGGCGGTTGAAAATCGCACCAAGCTCTGCGCGGTACATCGAAACCGCATTCAGCGCACCGTCCACGACTCCGATGGCGCAACTTGCTGAGTGGCGAGTCAGCACATTTGCAGTATGCAGGTTGCACAGGCAGCCGCCG
>WQSH01000111.1 GCA_009787995.1 Oscillospiraceae bacterium | reverse complement strand
CAATATCCCCCATTTGAACGTCGTACGCGAGACGCAGATATCCTCAAGCCCCGGCTTGAGGAAATTATTTAGCATTTCGTTCATCCTTGATTGCGGCTGCAAGAAATTGGGCTCTTCCGCATACAGCTTCATTATAGCTTCGGCGTATTTGGACTGGCGAAAAAAGTATGCCTCTTCCTCCGCATACTTGACCTCGCGCCCGCAGTCCGGGCATTTGCCCTCAACAAGCTGAGTCGCTGTCCAGAACGACTCGCAGGGGGTGCAGTATGACCCTTTGTATACGCTTTTGTAGATATCGCCGTTTTCATACATTTTTTTGAATATCCGCTTAATCGACACGACGTGGTGTTCGTCTGTCGTCCGTATGAAGCGGTCATACGAGATATTCATCAGCTTCCAAAGCTCAAGAATCCCGCCCTCTCCGCTTACGATGTTGTCCACAAACGCTTTTGGCGTCACTCCCGCTTCTTTTGCGCTGTCTTCAATTTTCATTCCATGCTCGTCGGTTCCGGTCAGGAACATGACATCATATCCGCGCATCCGCTTATACCTCGCCATCGCATCTGCCGCTACCGTGCAGTAGGTGTGCCCGATATGCAGTTTATTTGACGGGTAATAGATTGGCGTCGTGATGTAAAACGGCCCTCTATCCATGTAGCTGCCTCCTGAATTTTTGTCAATTGGCTCATTATACCACATTTTTCGTATTTTGAAACCCTGTATTTTCCACACCCAAATTGAAGTAGCGCTTTGTTAGAATGCCCCCTGCGTAGCGATATGATTTTATTGACTTGCTTGCAATATTGATTTATATTGGGATAGCATAAATTTGCTGCATTTGACCTGCACGAAAGGACTGTATTGCCATGACAAATCTTATCGCTCAAACAATCCGCAACTTGCCGCCCTCGGGTATCCGAAGGTTTTTTGACATCGCCGCTGAAATGGACAATGTCATTTCGCTTGGCGTCGGCGAGCCGGACTTTGTCACCCCTAAGCACATCCGAGACGAAGCCATCCTTTCGCTTGAGCGGGGGCAGACCATGTACACGGCAAATTCGGGGCTTATCGAGTTGCGCACAGAAATTAGCCGATATATGTCAAAACACGGCCTTAGCTACGACCCAAGGACACAGGTGCTTGTGACTGTCGGCGCAAGCGAGGATATCGACATATCCATGCGCGCAATCCTCAACCCCGGCGATGAAGTCCTGCTTGTCGAGCCATGCTTTGTCGCCTATAAGCCATGCGTGGTGATGGCCGGCGGGATTCCGGTGACTATCCCCACAAGCGCCGAAAATGACTTTCAGGTGACTGCAGCCGACATCGAATCCCGCCTGACGCCGAAGACAAAAGCAGTGATGCTAGGCTATCCGTGCAACCCAACCGGAGCGGTGCTTCCCCGCAAGGAGCTAGAGGCTATTGCCGGGCTTTTGCGGGACAGGGAGCTTGTCGTAATTAGCGACGAGATTTATTCTGAACTTACATATGGGTACGAGCCGCATGTAAGCATTGCTTCGCTCCCCGGCATGGCTGAGAAGACCATAGTTATTAATGGATTTTCAAAGGCCTTCGCAATGACGGGCTGGCGGCTGGGCTTTGCCTGCGGGCCTGCCGAAATCATTGCGGCTATGACAAAAATACACCAGTATGTGCTCATGTGTGCGCCAACCATGTCCCAATACGCTGGGCTTGAGGCCCTCCGCAACGGCGAAGGCGACGTAAAAGCCATGCGCAAGGAGTATGATGAGCGGCGCCGCTTTTTGCTCAAGCAGCTCAGGGAGATGGGAATGGATTGCTTTGAAGCCTGCGGCGCTTTCTACCTTTTCCCTTCCATCAAGCGGTTTGGGCTCACGTCCGAAGAGTTTTGCTCAAGGTTGCTAAGCGAGCAAAGGCTTGCCGTCGTCCCCGGGAGTGCCTTTGGAGATTCCGGCGAAGGGCATGTGCGCATATCATATGCCTACTCGGTCGAGAATATAAAAGAAGCGCTGGTCAGGCTTCGCAAATTCATCGATTCTTTATAAATGGAGGGTTTGTAATGAACACTACCGCAAGCGAGGTTCTGGAGTTTATAAGAGAAAATGACGTGAAGTTTGTCCGCCTGAGCTTTTGCGATTTATTCGGAGTGCATAAAAATATCGCCATCATGTCGGATGAGCTGGAGTATGCATTTAAAAATGGCATTTCCTTTGACGCCAATTCTATCAAGGGGTTTCGTGATGTGAACAACTCCGATTTGTTTCTTTTTCCGAACCCTGCCACCATTTCATTGCTCCCATGGCGCCCCGGCCCCGGCAGGGTGGCGCGTTTCTTCTGCGATATAAGGACTCCTGACGGCTCCGCCTTTTTGCATGATGGGCGGCACCTGCTCAGACAGGTGTCTGAAAAATATGAGAAAATGGGGTACATCTGCAAAATAGGTGCGGAATGCGAATTTTATTTGTTCAAAATAGATGAGGATGGGGAGCCGACGACCAAGACGCTGGACAGAGGCGGGTATATGGATATCGCGCCTCTTGATAAGGGTGAGAATATGCGCAGGGAAATATGCCTGACCCTGGAAGAAATGGGCATAACGCCGGAGTCTTCGCACCACGAGCGGGGGCCGGGGCAAAACGAGGTGGATTTCAAGTTCTCTGACGCGCTTGTCAGCGCAGATAACTTAATCACGTTCAAATCGGTCGTAAAGGCAATCGCCGCGCGCAACGGGCTGTTTGCATCGTTCATGCCCAAACCCCTGCCAGACTGTGCCGGGAATGGGCTGCATATAAACATCTCTTTGTCTCATAATGGGCGCAATATATTTAAGGATGCGCCCGGTGGCAAAGACTCAAAGGTGACCGACAGCTTTATTGCCGGGATTATGTCAAAAACTCCTGAAATCACCTTGTTTCTAAACCCGCTCGCAAATTCCTACGAACGCTTCGGTGCGCATGAAGCCCCGAAATATGTGTCTTGGTCGCATCAAAATCGCTCACAGCTTGTCCGCATACCCGCTGCGACCGGCGAGAAGGTAAGGATGGAGCTGCGCTCTCCCGACCCGACGATTAACCCTTATCTGGCATTTGCGCTTATTATGTCGGCAGGGCTCGAGGGCGTAGAAAAGGGGTTTGCGCTGCCTCCCGCCGTTGATGCTGACCTGTACCACGCAGACGAGAGCGTGACAAGCGGGCTCACAGCGTTGCCGACTAGCCTGGACGAGGCTATACGGCTTGCAAGGGACAGCGAGTTTGTAAAATGCATTATCGGAGAAGAGCCTCTAAACAGATTTCTTTCTGTCAAGGAGGTCGAGGCGGCGGACTACCGTGCCGCCGCAAACAAAGCTGATTTTTGTAGGGAGAGCTATTTTTTCAGTTGCTAATGTACAAATTAGCAGGGTCGAAAGGGGGTGGCGATGGGATGGACGGCGCTTTGATTGTTTCTTCTGCGGAAAGGGGCACTGAGCTTTTGACTGAGCTGCTAACTGCTGCGGGTTTTCATCAAATTGCCGCTTTGCGTTCCGGCGGCGAGGCTCGGCGGACGCTCTTGGAGAGGGAGTTTGACCTTGTAATCATTAATTCCCCGCTTATTGACGAGTCCGGAGAGGGCTTGGCGCGCCAAATTGCTACTCAGGGCGTCTCCCAGGTTATGCTTGTGGTAAAGGGCGAGTTTTTTGATGCGATTTCTGCAAATTGCGAAGACGATGGCGTCCTCACGATTGCAAAGCCGCTGAACAAGAATGTTTTTTGGTCGGGCCTCAAGCTTGCCAGGGCCGCCCAGAACAGGCTTAGGCGCGCTCAAGCCGAAAATGTCAAGCTCGAGCGCAAAATCGAGGAAATCCGCATTATAGACCGCGCTAAGTGCATACTCATTTCCAACGCAGACATGAGCGAGGAGGACGCCCACCGCTATATAGAAAAACAGGCAATGGATTTGCGCTCGACAAAAAGGGACATTGCCGAGGACATACTCAGGACTTACGAATTGCCTTGAATTGCCTGTTGCTTTACGCCCCCGCAGGCCATACGCTGCTGCCCTGCGGCCTGTCAATTGCCTGTAACAATTCAGTGCCTGCTATCTGTCCGGCATTTAGAAGCCTGCACACTCCTCTACGCTCGGTCAGTTCCGTAGCAGTAGCCGGAATTCCCTCTCTACGATGAGCGCACAGGCTTCTAAATGCCTAATACTAGGTTTTCTTGGCTGGCACTAAATTGTTACAATTGCCTTGTTTGAAGATGGCTTGTTTTCACCTAACTCTTTACTTTATGCACGATATCGTGCATAATTGCCTTGACATTATTTTTTCGGAGGCAGTGTTATCATGCTTATATCTCTCGCTGAATATGCTATGCTGCACGGCAAAAGCTCAGATACCGTCCGGCGCCTAGCAGAAAACGGCAAATTGAAATCTGCTGAGAAAATAGGCAGAAACTGGGTAGTGGACACCCAAGAGCCCTATCCCGTCAAGAAGCGGAGTATGAACGGCCAATTAAAGGTTCTTTCTCTGTTTTCTGGATGCGGTGGTTTGGATCTTGGTTTTGAGGGCGATTTTTCTGTACTGGCTGAGTCAGTCAACAAATCAATAAATCCTGATTGGGCAAAGCCTGATTGCGCAAGCGGCGAATGGGTTCGATTGCCTAAGACTAGGTTTAAAACAGTCTTTGCAAATGATATTCGAAACGACGCAATGACAGCGTGGAGGAATTTCTTCTGTCTCAGAGGTGTTGATAAAGCCGTATATAAGCTTGGGAGCATAGTTGACTTGGTAAAAATGCATAAAGATGGCCAAGCTATCTTCCCATCAGACATCGACGTTGTCACAGGCGGTTTCCCATGTCAAGATTTTTCTGTGGCGGGCAAACGAAAGGGCTTTAACTCAGACAAGTGCCATAATGGCAATCATAAAGATGATGATATGCCCAGCGAGGAAAACAGAGGGTTGTTGTATATGTGGATGCGCGAGGTTGTCAATATCACACAGCCAAAGATTTTTGTTGCTGAAAATGTCAAAGGTTTGGCAAATCTCGCTGGTGTCAAGGCTGTAATAGAAAATGATTTCCGCACTGTAGGGGACAGTGGTTATTTGGTTGTTGAAGCGAGGGTGCTTCATGCCGCCGATTTTGGCGTTCCACAATCAAGGGAGAGAGTTATTTTTATCGGTTTTAATAGATCATACCTAAATGCATCGGCGGCAAGAGCTTTATCAGCGCAAGATATCCCGCCTTTGTACGACCCATATCCTCAGGCTACACACTCGTTTACAAGCAAAGGGCATAACCTTCTCGAGCCAACAAATCTTGCCCAAGCGTTTAAAGGGTTAGTCGAGCCTGAGGCATCAAGCGACCTTTCTCAACAAAAATATTCAAAAGCCAAATACATGGGCAAGCACTGCCAGGGGCAGTCTGAGGTAAACATTAGGGGTATCGGGCCGACCATTCGTGCCGAGCATCATGGAAATATTGAGTTTCGAAGGCTTTCTGCCGATAATGGCGGAATGAACAATAATGAACTTTCAAAAGGCCTGCATGAGAGGAGGTTGTCGGTCAGAGAATGTGCAAGGATTCAAACGTTCCCTGATGACTACGAGTTTGTTTTCCCTTCTAAGAATGGCGTTAAAGGGGTATCAGCATCAGAAGCATATAAAATATTAGGAAATGCAGTCCCGCCGCTCTTAGGCTACCACATAGCCAATCGGCTGGAAAAAAGTTGGGAGCTTTACTTTGGAGGCAGATAGAAATGATAATGTCAAGCAACCGGGCCCCAAGTCTTGGAAAATTTGCCGAGCTGGTCGCCAGTGCCACGAACTGGCTTAACAATGATGCCAAAAAGAATACCAGCTACTACCTTAACCGCAATGCGCAGAAGCTGGAAGAAGATGTGTTGAAAGCCTTGCGCGCATCTTCACAAGGGACAGATTTTGCAAATTCAATTGAAAAAATATCAGGCCAGAAGTTTCCCGATATCGTTGCAGGCAAGTTTTATGGTGTGGAAGTAAAAAGCTCAAAAGATGATAAGTGGCTGTCTCTTGGCGGCAGCGCCAATGAGTCAACTAGAGTTGACAATGTTGGGCGAGTTTTCCTTATCTTTGGAAAGTTAGTTGAGCCTGTTGAATTCAGGAGTCGGCCATACGAGGCCTGCTTGTCTGAGGTTGTTGCAACGCATTACCCTAGGTATAAAATAAACATGAATCTCAAAAACGGCGAAACCATCTTCGATAAGATGAATACAACATATGATGCTTTGCGTACTTTGGACAATCCTGTTGGTGAAATTGTAAAGTACTATAAAGGCCAGCTGAAGCCCGGCGAAAGCCTCTGGTGGATTGACAGCAGCTCAACTGAAGAGGAAAATGTCACCGCATCTATGACGGTGCGTCTTTGGTCAACTCTTTCTGAAAGAGAAAAACAGGGATTCACAACTTCGCTATATACTTTGTTTCCAGAAATTTTATCAACAACTAGCAATAAAAAATATGGAAGGGCCGTCCTCTGGTTGGCTTCGAGGCATGGAGTTGTCGACGCCGCTTTTAGGGACAAGTTCTCTGCTGGCGGTAAAGTAACGATAGTAACTCAATCAGGAGCTTTCGAGAACTTACCGCAAGTTTTTAGCCATATACAGTCGTCTGCATTGGAAATACAGGTTCTTTTAAACTCTACCCACAAGCGGCTGCTTAGCGAAATGTGGGGGGTCTCCACAATTGAGTCCGACCGGTTGCTTCAATGGATTGATTTGGTCGCTATGAACCATCAAGCTGAAAAATATAACTGCGCAGAAGTGCTTAAAGCGATTTTTGAAATGTCAATATAGTAAAAGTTGCTAGTGGCATCCCACCCTTGCAAATTCATCCGCTGCTACCGGGCTGTTTGCTGCGTTTTTTCGCTAGAACGGGTCTTGTCGCCCTACTTACGCGAAAAAAGCGTAGCACACAGCCCGGTAGCAGCTATCGTAGCTGAACAATTACAGCTATCGCAACAATTCAGTGCCTGCTATCTGTCCGGCATTGAGAAGCCTGCACACTCCTCTACGCTCGGTCAGTTCCGTGACAGTAGCCGGAATTCCCTCTCTACGA
>WQSH01000110.1 GCA_009787995.1 Oscillospiraceae bacterium | reverse complement strand
CCATCAAGAAACCCCGCATCCCTGACTATCTCCGAATACAGACTCTCCGTCGGCAGGAATATCACGGCAAAATTGGTTGTTTCGGGTGGCGAAACATATTTTCGACTGATTTCCTTGGCAAACCACTTCACACGGTCGAGCAGCGCCTTGCGCGATGAGTCAATTTGTGCCGAGTCGCCTGATTCATACCCTTCTAGCAGCCGGTAGTAGTCCTCAAGTGGGAACTTCGAGTCTATCGGCAGGTAGACATGTTTGCCGTCTTCGGATCCGGGGAATTTTATAGCATACTCCACGCGCTCGCGCGACCCGCTGACCGTTGGAACCTCGACGTCATAAAGCTGCGCAGGGAGCATGTCCTCGATTATTTGTCCTAATTGGAGCTCACCTAAGATGCCCCGCGTTTTTACGCCTGCGAGGACTTTGTTCAACGAACCGACGGATTCTGCGACGGTCTTCATCTCGCCTAGCCCTTTATTCACGCTTTCTAGCTGCGTGCTTACGGTTTCGAAGGATTTTTGTAGGCGCGATTCGAGCGTTTTTTCCAACTTTTCATTGACTGTAAGGCGCATTTCTTCTAGCTTTTTCTCATTTGAGGCCAAGAGCGCACCGAGCTTTTTTTCAAGTTCCGCCTGAATCTTGTCAAGGCGTTCGTCAACCTTGTTTCTGATGCCCTCCATATTTCCTGCGCTTGATGCCATCAGCTCTGACAGGCGTCTGCTTTGGCTTTCGCTTGTTTGGCTAAGCCTATCATCCGTGCTTGCCCGCAGCCGCTCTAGATTTTCGCTCGTTCTGACAAATAGCTCTCCAATCGCTTTTTGCTGTGCCTCCCTTGTGTCCATCAGCATCGTCGTCAAAGACGTGCGCACCCGGTCGAGCTTAAGGTCGAGCTCCTCCCTCAAGACGCTGTTTTCATGCAATACCAGAGTTTGGATTTCGCCCAGGGACTTCCGTACGGCATCTTCAATCAGGCGGCTGCTTGGATCTTTTGGTTTTTTCAGCAAAATCGCTAAAGAAAGTGCCGCTACGATGATGCCAAGTGTCAGCAAAATATATTCCACAAACTAAATCCTCCAGAAATTAATAAGTAAAACCGGGCCGGAAAACAGTAAGCCGGTTGCAGAGTTATTAGCTACACTTCACTTAGGTAGCTGATGCCGGGCGGTTTGCTGCGTTTTTTTCGCGTAAGTAGGGCGACAAGACCCGTACTAGCGGAAAAACGCAGTGAATTGACCGGTAGCAGCGGAAGATTTGCAGGTGTGTGACTAGTAACGCTAGTAACGGCTATTATATATCTCAAAATTCCGAAAAACAAGTGACTTGATATTTCCCGGCAGAGAAAGTATAATCTCATTTAGATATCAAAATGGACAGAGGGTTTTTACATATGCGTTTTGTGTCAATTGGCGACTTAGAGCCCGGAATGGTGTTGGGCAGGTCGTTCATTGGAGCGCTTGGCGAATTGATGCTGGCGGCGGACATGGTCCTTACAGAGGGTCTCGTGGAAGCCATCAAAAACCTCAATTATTCAGGCCTTTACATCAAGGACAGCTTTTCCGAGGGGATTGAGCCTGACGATCTTATTTCCCACGAGCTGCGCAACAACTCTGTCAGGGCGATTCGCCGGTTTATGCTTGATATACAAACGTCCGTCACATCGCAAGCTTCAGGGCAAATAGACGACATTGGGGCTCTCGTAGAAAGGATTGTTGACGAAATTATAAACAGCGACGGCGCAATGGTAAATTTGATTGACCTCAAATCATTTGATTTATACACATTCCAGCATTCGGTGAATGTTTGCGTGCTGTCCTGTGCAATGGGCGCGGCACAGGGGCTTCCGAGGCCGCGGTTATATGACTTGGCGCTGGCTGCGATTTTGCACGATATTGGCAAAGTGTTTGTACCCATCGACATCCTAAACAAGCCGGGGGCGCTCACGGATACGGAATTTGATACAGTCAAGAAGCATCCGGCATATGGGTCTGACTATGTCAGGAGCAAGTTCTCGTTTGACAACAAGGTGTGCATGCCTATAAAGCAGCATCATGAGCGGCATGATGGGGGTGGGTATCCGATGAACCTCGGTGGAGACGAGATTTCGCCATATGCGAGGATAATTGCTATTGCGGATGTTTACGATGCCATCATGTCAAAGCGCCCTTACCACGAGGCGGTTTTACCGTCTGAGGCATACGAATATATAATGGGGAACTCAGGGACGCACTTTAATCCGGATACGGTCAGCACTTTTGTTAGGACGGTTCTGCCTTTCCCCATCGGCGTCAGCGTGCGCTTGTCAAATGGGATGGTTGGGCTTGTCTATAAAAATAATCCTAGCTTCCCCCTGCGGCCCTTGATAAAAATCAGAGAGGAAGCCGGAATGCCGGAGCGTTTCATTGATTTGAGCAAAGATTCGGGCGCTTTGGATGTCACTATTCAAGCATTTTTGTGATTTCTATTGACAATGTCATTTCCGGGGTGCTATAATTCACCAATAGTAAGCAGAACGGCATCCCCGTCCTCACCCGGCCGCCGACCGAGCGCGCCGTGGTCAATGAATCAAGTGCGACTCGTCCGAATTATGGGCGGAGTTGGGTTCGTGGATGCAGGAGCGTCCACGTTTTGTTTTGTGGAAGTACCGCGCAGGGGCCCGGCGCACCCCTGGCAATAGTTTATTATGATGGAGGTGTTCTAGTATTAGCAGCGTGAGCTATCAGATTAACGAGGAAATCACCGACAAGGAAGTCCGAATGATAGACGAGGATGGTACCCAGCTGGGCATCATGACATCGCAGGAGGCATTTCGAATTGCGGTTGAAAAAGAGCTTGACCTAGTGAAAATCGCTCCTACTTCAAATCCGCCCGTATGTAAGATTATGGATTATGGCAAATACCGTTTCGAGCAGGCGAAGAGGGAGAAAGAAGCGCGCAGGCATCAGCATATCGTCGAGGTCAAGGAAATACGTATGTCACCAAGCATCGGAATAAATGATTTTAACGTTAAGCTGAATCACGGGCAGAAATTCCTCAAAGAGGGCGACCGGCTCAAGGTCACAATCCGCTTCAGGGGAAGAGAAATGGCTCACACGGATATTGGAGAGAAGCTCCTGAAGAAATTCGCCGAAGAGTGCGGGGAATTTGGAACCGTGGATAAAAACCCGAAGCTGGAAGGGAGGCACATGTCTATGTTCCTCACGCCAAAACAGACGAAGCAATCAAGTTAGTGTATTTATTCTAACGATAGAAGCAAGACAGGGAGAAGATAAAAATGCCAAAATTGAAGACGCACAGCGGGGCGAAGAAAAGGTTTCGCCTCACGAAGTCAGGAAAGGTCAAGCGTGCGCACGCTTACAAGAATCACATCCTCAACAAAAAGACGACAAAGCGCAAAAGAGGGTTGCGCCAAGGCGCCTACGCCGATGTCACAAACGAAGCCGTGATCAAGAAACTGATCCCGTATAAATAGGAGGATAGTGTAATGGCCAGAATTAAACGCGCTGTGACCACGCGCAAGAGAAGGAAGAAGATATTAAAGCTAGCCAAGGGCTATTGGGGCGCAAAATCGAAGCATTTCAAAATGGCTAACCAGGCCGTGATGAAGTCGCTGACGTATGCTTACAAAGGGCGCAAGCTCAGAAAAAGGGATTTTCGCCAGCTTTGGATAACTAGAATAAATGCTGCCTGCAAGGCAAATGGTATGAATTATTCCCGCTTCATGCATGGGTTGAAGCTTTCGGGGGTTAACCTAAACCGCAAAATGCTGTCAGAAATGGCTATCCACGAGCCGGATGCATTTGCGAAGCTGGTAGGCACGGCAAAAGAAGCCGTAGGGGCGTAAAGGCCAAAGCCCGGAGAGGCGGCACCGTTGTGTCGTGAAGCACCCTAGGGCCAACAAATAATGAAATAATAAAAAAAGGCAACGCTTTGTTAATTTTTACAAAATCGTTGCTCTTTTTTTAACAAATCATTACCTATATTTTACAAAAAGAGTTGACAAAAATCACTCATTGTTGTACAATCCTATAGTGCCTAGTGACGGCTATTCTCGCCGCAGTTTTTCAAGCTCCTCGGCTCTATGGTGTATCACCTCGGCAGATGGGTACTCGGCGCGTTCGTCCACAGCGGCGTCTGCAAGAACTAGTGCGATGAGAGTTGTCATGTCTTTCTTTTTGATAATCGATTTATACTTCCGCTGCTTGTTTATGAGCATGTCGATGATCTCGTCGCTGGCTCTGCCGGTGTGTTTCAAAGCTGTTTCGTACAGCTCCCTGCAAGTTAGAAACGGAATCAAAGTGGATGGCACATCTCTTTTTGGGAACACGGCAAACAATAATGCTTGCAGATTCTCGCGTTGCTTTTCGCCATATGGGAAGGCCCACTTTTCGTATTCGACCTGTTCCCTTTCCATTTCGGCTTTGCGTTTCCACTGAAATAAACTTATATCACTCAGGGCCATAGCGTACTCCTTTCATGTTGCGCAATTTACTTGTTTTTTTCGGTAATAGTACCACATCATTTCTCATAAAGCAAGGATTATGGTACGAGAGACGGGGGGTTGGCGCAACGCAGCATGAGTTTATTTCAGGGGCAAATGAATTAGGGGGGATGATTGGCAAATGGAGTGATGGCGACCTTTTTAACTAGAAGGGACACATATCCCTGATAATGCTTAAATTAGGAGGATACAATTAAAAATGAGCGACAAAATATTGGACGGCGCAGAACAACAATTCAAAAGGGTACATCCGCTGAAGAAGGCAATGCGGACAAAAGCATTTCCACTGTTGATATTGCTTGCGGCGATGGTTGCCTTTTTCTCTATCTTCGCACCGCTCTACAATGGGCCACATGCCCAATTTTTTAACATGACAGTGTTTTGGCGGATTCTGCAAGACCTCACTGTCCCTGGGTTCCTTACGCTGGGAGTTGCACTGGTTCTTATTTCCGGTGGCATCGACATCTCTCAGGTCGGCGTTGCCGCAATGAGTTCCGTTGTGCTTGCTGCCGGAACCTCGATGTGGGGCTGGCCGTGGTGGTTTTGCATTATACTGGCAATAGTGATGGCGGCTGCAGTTGGCCTCATTAATGGGCTGCTTATAAACAAGGTGGGGCTCATGCCATTTATCGCCACGATGGGTATGAACCTGATGCTGGGGTCAGTTGGGATGATTCTGTCGACTAATGAGCGTGGCAATATAGTGGCGCAGATTCAATACCATAGCCCTGAACTGCTTGCTATCGGCACGCATAGGTTCGGCGAAGTTCCTACGCTTGGCATATTCATGGCCTTGATGTTTGTAATATATGGAATCGTGCTCACTAAATCAAAGTTCGGAAGGACTCTGTATCTTATGGGAGGCAACCGCGCTGCGGCGAATCTGGCTGGTATCAACGCTAGAAAGGTTTCATACATCCTGTTCATCAACTGCTCTGTCTTTGCTTCATTTGCCGGGATGACCTTCTCTATGCGCACAAGGGCCGGTGGCCATGGATTCCTTGCCGCTGAGCAGTTTACTGGCATAACAGCCGCTATCATGGGTGGAATCTCATTTGGCGGCGGCGCCGGAGGACTGGGTGGTGCTTTTATTGGGCTGATGATTCTCAGGACGTTCGGTATGGGGATGCTGATTAGCGGCCTCAACCCATTCCTTGCGCACGTGATGCGCGGAGCCTTGCTGCTCGCTGCGCTTACGTTTGACTACTTCAACCTAAGAATGCAGGCTAAGCGCGTTGGTGCGTAGCCGGAACCCCTTCGCATGGAAAGAAATTCTATAAACCGAAAGGATTGATACAATATTATGCCAATGCAACAATCTCGTTTTAGAAGGCGGCTTAGCGTAGTCTTGAACTCCAAGTCATTCCAGCTCGCCACCATAACCGCCTTGCTGCTCATTGTGGTGGGGATATTCTCTCCAGGATCGCTCAACCAGTTTAACTTCCGCTTGCAGTTTAACTTCCTTATGCTCACCGGCGTGGTCGTGTGCGGCATCGCACCCTTGCTTATGGGCGGCGGGTTTGACTTTGCCGCAGGCGCATTCGGATCTGCGAGCGCACTGCTTTTCGGGCAGCTGCTTGTGATGTTCCCATACGTGCCGTGGCCTGCGCTATTGCCGATAGTGTTCATATTCGCTGTGGCCCTCGGTTTGCTCAATGCTCTGTTTTGCGTCAAATTCAATCTTGTGGCATTTATAGCCACTATGGGGATGAGCGCTGTGGTCAACGCTGCTGTCAACTGGAACAGAAATGCTATGCTGCTGCCTGTTACTAACTCGTCGTTCTACAGCCTCGGCAATACCTTCTTTTTCAACGTCATACCACTTAACTTTTTTGTGATGGTTGTAATGGTGGCTTTGTACAGCCTCATGCTGTCCAAAAGCAAGTTCGGAAGGAATCTGATGGCTTGCGGCAGCAATGCGCAGGCTGCGCGCCTTGCCGGGCTTAACCCAAACAGGATGAAGACTATAATGTACATCAACAGCTCCGTCGTTGGCGCTATCGCCGGATTGATGGCTGCCGCTAGGATTAGGAACGTCGGCCCAGGCATGTGGGCGATGGCAGGCGATGGCGACCCTGCGATGAGTGCGCTGGTGGCCGGAATGCTAGGTGGCGCGATGTTCGGCAACCAAGGATTTTTGCACGGAGCGCTCTTTGGCGCGATAATGGTCAGGACGGTTGCGTTTACGCTTATTCAGCTGGGGGCCGATGTGTGGGTTACCAGCCTGCTGAATGGGGCGGTAATGCTGGTCTCCATCTCGCTTGATATGGCGATTATGCGCATCAGGATGAGGCGCGCTGGCGTCAAGGGCAATGCGCCTGGCACCAACATGGTTATGCCTGGAGTATCCCGCAACTAAGGTTTCAGGCCGATAAAATCGTTTCAAAATATTCACATATTTGAAAATAATTTTAGTTTTAGGAGGAAAGAAATGAGAAAGTTCACAAAAATCACGGCATTGCTCTTAGCCGTCATCATGTGTGTGGCACTAGTTGCTGCCTGTGGTAACGGCGACACGGCTGCGCCTGCCGGTGGCGGCGGTGGCGGCGGTGGCGGAGCAGCCAATGGCGGCGGCGG
>WQSH01000109.1 GCA_009787995.1 Oscillospiraceae bacterium | reverse complement strand
AATCCTCAGTAAGTTCACCGGCAGGCACTCAGTCGGCAGCGGCTCGTCACCACAGGCCGTCATAACAGCCCTGGTCACAGACCCGCTGGACAAGATGGGCCTCAAGCTAGCCGATGTCGACAAATACTCTGCCGAGATGCAAAATCCCGACCTGACTAAGCCTGCGGGAGCAGGGGATGTGCCGCTTGCCAACTACAAGATGATTGCCGCCTTGGGCGTCAAGCGAGGCGAGCTTGAACGCACAGAAATTGACGCTTTTACCGCAAAGCACGGCATGGTAGGCTGGGCTCCGACGCAGGGGCATATCCCCTCCGGCGTGCCTTATCTGGGCTTTGCGCGCGACGAGATAATGTCCGGCCGTATCGAGCGCAGCATGATTGTTGGAAAAGGCAGCCTTTTCCTCGGCAGGATGACAAACCTATTTGACGGCGTTTCATTTATTGTGCAAAAGAACAGCGGCGGCGCAGGCGACACTGAGGGCGTGTCAGAGGATATGGTCAAGCGGCTTATTGCCCAGGCTTTGCGCGAACTGGCGCAGTCAATGTGAAAATGAAGGCGGGGGGCTTAGATAATTTATGGCTAAATCTGTTGAAAAGATTATTGCAGACACCTTTCTTGATATGGCGTCTGCTTTGGAGACCGGGTCTTTTGGGTCGGCCAAGATTGTCCTGACCGGGCTTGGCTGTGAACATGGGGAAGAAAATATGATTTCCGGAGCTGCCTTAGCTGCGGCGCGCGGATTGCAGGTCGTCTATCTGGGCACGCACTTTTGCAGCGGCGTACAAACCATCAAGGTTAGCAGCGATAGCGAAGCTCACGATATTATGGACACCATGCTAAAGAGCGGCGAGGCGGACGGCGCTGTCACAATGCACTACCCATTTCCTATTGGAGTGTCTACAGTGGGCCGCGTGGTCACACCCGGCTTGGGCAAGGCTATGTATATCGCTACAACCACGGGCACTTCGTCAACCGGCCGCGTGGAAGGCATGGTCAAAAATGCCCTGTACGGCATAATCGCCGCCAAGGCCTGCGGTATTGCGAGCCCGACTGTGGGCATACTGAATTTAGATGGGGCCCGCCAAGCTGAAATGGCGCTCAATGAGCTTAAGAAAAACGGCTATGACATCACATTTTCCGAGTCCGGAAGGTCGGATGGCGGCAGTGTTATGCGCGGCAATGATCTGCTTTCCGGGGCCTGCGACGTGATGGTCGCAGACCCTCTTACTGGGAATATCCTTATAAAGACGCTAAGCTCATTCACGACCGGCGGAAACTACGAGTCCGTGGGCTGGGGCTATGGCCCCGGCATCGGGGAGGGCCTTGACAAGCTGGTGCTAATCCTGTCCCGAGCATCCGGTGCGCCGGTTGTGGCAAATGCAATCGAATTTGCGTCTGAACTGGTCAAAGGCCGCTGCAAGGATGTTGCGGCAAGAGAGTTTGCTGCTGCGAAAAAGGCCAAGCTCGACGAAATTATCGAGGCGCTCCGAGCAAAAAATGCGCCTGCCGCCAGCTCTGCACCCACAAAGGAGCCTCCAAAGGAGGTTGTGACGGCAGAGATATCAGGCATTGAGATAGCGGACTTGGAGGACGCTGTGGCTGCGCTATGGCAAGAAGGCATCTACGCCCAAAGCGGCATGGGTTGCACCGGGCCGATAATCCTTGTAAGCGAGGCAAAGCTGAAGCAAGCTGAGAGTGCGCTCGCCTCAAAGGGGTATAAAAGTTAGTCCGCAACTATTGCATCCGCCATAGGGTGCTTCCTTATATTTAGTTTGTGCCACACCAGCATCCATATGGCCCTGATTGCCATCGTAATCGCTATGCCCAGCCAGATGCCTGAGGTTCCCAGCGCTGTCGCCGCTAAGGCATAGCATAAAATTACCCTTAAAATGTTGCAGCTTATGCTGGCTATGCTGGGCTTCATTGTTTGCCCCCTGCCCCTAAACGAGCCTGTCGCCACGCCTTCTATGCAGATCAGGAACTGCGCTCCGGCGATTATCCTTAGGTAGCTCACGCCTATCCCTATGCTATGCGGGTCGGAGAGGAAGATTGAGATTAGCGGCGGGGCGAATATGAAGATGACGGATGATATCACTGCGCCGTAGCCTGCCATGAAGAGGTATGACACGCGAAAGGTCGTGCGCAGCCTTGCCCATTTTCCCGCCCCGAAGTTCTGCCCTATAAAGGCGGTCATAGCGCTTGCAAAGCCGCTGGCCACCATGAAGGATAGGGATTCAATCTGCATCCCAACCTGGTGTGCGGCTATGGCGCTTTCGCCAAATGATGTTATCAGGCGCGTAATTACCATAAACAGCGTTGTAAACAGCAGCAGCTCCGCTCCCACGGGGACTCCCCATTTTAGGATTTGCGCCACCCTGTCCCATGATATTTTTACTATTAGGGCATACTTTTCGAAGGGGCGGTTTTTGTACTTTGTCATCGCCCATATTTTCAAGATGAAGTTAAACACAGCAGCCACCACCATGCCCACTGCGGCGCCTACTATGCCCATGTCAAACACAAATATGAACACGGGGGTAAGGGCAATATTTAGCACCAGTGCGGCTGAGTTGATGTAGAATGGGAGCTTGGTGTTGCCGTAGCCTCCGAATATTCCTGTTATAACGAAGTGCCCAAAGTTGAAGGGCACGGTTAGCGCCACTATTGCCATGTACTGCTGGGCTATGTTGGCCAAATACTCGCTTTCAATGTCAAAAAAGCGGAGCAGATGTGTCCTAAGCAATATGAGGGCGACCGCAAAAACAGTGCCGAATACGACTGCCAGCATAAGGCCGTTTTGAGCATACGCCTTTGCCATTTCGGGCTCTCTTTTGCCCATGTTCTGAGCAACGCCGATTTCCGCACCGGTGCGGAACATGATTATAAGCGACATGGACAGCCAGATAAACTGGGTCACTAGGCCGGCGGCGGCCACATAGCCTTCTCCCAGCCAGCTTAGCCAGAACATGTTGGTCAGGCTGTGGGCTGTCTGCATAAGGGATGTTGCCATGATGGGTAGCGATAGCTTAAAAAGCTTGTTAAAAATAGGCCCTTCTGTCAAGTCGTTTCTGGCGCGGCTGCTCAATATGACTTCCTCCTGCATCTTCTTAATTCGGCACAAGCACAATAGGAATACTTTATCACGTTTGCTTCAAGTTATCAACTTAATGATGTCAAAAATATTTCAGATGTCCTGCTCAGTGCCTGCTATCAGTCCGGCATCGAGAAGCCTGCGCCCGTGCGCTCGGCCGGACGGATTCATGCCTACTCCTTCTTATCGTTATGCCCTTTAACAAGTGTCAATATTTCTTCGATTCGCTGCTTCCTCTGAGTTTCCTCTATTATTTCTTGCAGATGCTTATCGTCTTTTTTCACCATCGATAATAGCACCTTAATAGCATAATACCGCTCTTCATCAACATCCATCTTTTTATGCAACTTTAAAGTATCGCGCATCAGCACTGCGGACAATCCTTTGATCACATCCCGCTTGTCAAACTCGGCTCTTTCCTGCCTGTTTTTTCTAGCCGCTTCTTCGACTTTTTGCTGCGTCCGTTCCTTTCTCCGGTCTTGTTCCATAGCGTCTGCCTTTAGTTTCGTTTCGGCCCTCCTGCGCAGCATCTCTGCTTTTTCTGCCCGCGCCTCTGCGTCTGTACTTCCGCGAGACCGCTGAGAATACAGTGTTTCTTGATTTTGCGCCTGTTGTTGATTTCGTCTTAATTCACTATCATATTTTTTGCGCTTTGTGGTGTCAGACAGCACTTCATTCGCTTCATTAAGCATCGCCATTTTTTCGTGAGCATCTTTGCTACTATTAACGTCGGGGTGGTACATCTTTGCTAACGCTTTATGTGTGGCGTTTATAACTTCGGTCGTGGCTGTCGGCGATACGCCAAAAACATCATAGTAGTTCATATTAATCGCTCCATACCAAACACCTCTCACAAGAGGTCTTTTTCTTGCATTGTATCACAGATTCAAGGTTAAGTGGTCAACTGTTTATATTTTCTGCTGCAACTGACTGAAATACCCTTTTGATGCCCGCTTCGACGATATAGTTAGTCTTGTCGTTCTCTACCAGCCGTGCCAAACTCTTAAGTGAGTCATGGCACCCCCTGTTTGGGCGAAATCCGTACATGTTGCTAGTGAACTTTGGCTCGTAGACCGCCATTAGTACCCGACCGAGTGCCGATTGCACGAGTTTGTCCTCGTATGCCGCCATCCCTAACGGTCTGAGTTTTCCGTTCGTTTTCGGGGCTCAATCACTTTCAAGTCTAATGCCTGACTGTCAACGCTTAAACGCATCCATTGCTGTATGTGCTCCATGACTCGCTACTGGTGGTTTGGTCGAACCTTTCCAGACAGGATTTCCACCCGCTAATGTAGATAACCTATGCTCGGACGCTCTAAGATTCCAACTTCAGCCACAAAGCGGGGCGAACACCACGTCATAACTCATCGCCCACAAGCACCCTCTTTTCGGTCTGCAAAACGTTGGCCGCCTTAATTATGCCCCTCCCATAGAGTGTATTGGCGGTGCTGCGCCATACACGCTCATCTTCCAACCCCTTTATTTCATTACACATTTTCTCTAATGCATACAGAAACTGCCCTATATTGCGGTGCACCACCGGACTATGCTTACGACAACAACGGCGGGCGCAGTGCCTATCACTGCAAAATTTGTGATTCCCTGTTTTCAATCCGTACGCCAGCCAAGGACGACGAACCTTACTGCCCGTTTTGTTATCATAAACTTGTGCTTTACAAAAAGCGCAAATCATTTGATGTACTCTGATAAAGAAGTAGTTTCTACTTTAATATCACGAGTGCGGCCGGCCCGCTTGTAGTAACGGTTTTAAGCCACTTGTGAATAGCGGAAGGTGGTGAATTTCGAGTTGTTATACCCAAACTCCCTTCGTTCTGCAATGGCAATTTTTTATGTTGATTTCTTCCCCTTGTAGGAGTACAATACATATAGGACAAAAAGAAAAAATAGATTGACACAGTAGCACTCTCCACTTCTCGCGGACAGAAGGGCTTCAACTTGCGGAAACCTCGCCATATTGGAAGGGGAAGTTAAATGAACCTAATACAAGGCAACCTAACCATACGAAACGCAAGATTATCCGATGCAGAACAACTTTGTGTTTGGTGGAATGACGGAAAAATCATGGCTCATGCCGGGTTTCCAAATGGGCTTAATGAACATCCCGAAAAAATAAGAGAAAGCCTAGCCAAAGATAGCGATGAAACCCATCGCCGTCATGTAATCGAAAATAATGGAACGCCAATTGGTGAAATGAATTACCGCAACAAAGGTGAAGGTGTTGCTGAAATAGGTATTAAAATATGTGATTTTACCCAACAAGAAAAAGGGCTGGGTACAAATCTGTTTGCAATGTTCATTGACGCACTCTTTTCGTATTATAGGTACAACAGAATAATCTTGGATACGAATGTTAAAAACATACGAGCGCAACATGTTTATGAAAAGAAGCTGGGTTTTACGCATGTCCGAATGCGTGAAAATTCTTGGACTGACCAGTTAGGTGAACCACAATCTGCTATTGATTATGAACTAACTAAAGCAGATTGGCAAACCGGATGTAATAAGCCTCAAAATTATTTGCACCTTCGTCAAGAACGACCCGATGAATATTTTGCTGTCGAGTCAATTACTCGCGAAGCGCACTGGTATGGCAATTGGGAGATGACTCCACAAATTAGCGACACCCATTTGCTTGTTCACAGGCTGCGCGAATGTCCATCCTTTGTGCCGGAACTGCATTATATAGCCGAAATGAATGGCAATTTGGTTGGGCACATCATGTACTGCACCAGCAAAATCGTTGATGAGGCAGGTAAAACTTACGAAACATTAACATTTGGCCCACTTTCTATCCTGCCGGATTATCAGAATCAAGGAATCGGCAAGGCTCTCATGGGTTATACATTTGGTGAAGCCAAAAGCCTAGGATACCGCGCCATTTTAATATTCGGCCATCCCGATTACTATCCTCGCACTGGATTTCAACCTGCCTCAGAGTTTGGCATAACGGATTCTGACGGCAATTCCTATGACCCATTTATGGCTTTACCCCTTTACGATGGCGCGCTGGACGGGATTAGCGGAAAATATTATATCGACCCTGCCTATGAAAATCTTACACAGGACGATGTGGATTCCTTCGACAAAAAATTTCCACCAAAAGAAATTCACACACCCATTTCAATAAATGTACTACTTGACCGCCTTGCACCATCTGCACAAAAAGCACTCGAATGGGCAAAAGGAAAATCGCTGATGATCATGCAAACAAAAAGTGAGCGTGAAATATCTTCTATGGACGGAGTTGATTCCGAAACGATAGATATTATCCGCACTGTCATGGGGGCGCATGGATTTAATTGGGGCAAACCCAGCAACAAAACCTCACATACTAATGGGGGGTGATATTGGCCACGCATTGGCGTGGAAATTCTTCTATACTGTCAATCTATAGGGAGTTGAGATTGTCATAACTCATCGTCCTCAAGCACCCTCTTTTCGGCCTGCAAAACGTTGGCCGTCTTAATTATTCCCCTCCCATATTTAGCCCGTAAGTCCATCATTGCCTTATCCAGCTTCTCTTGCTTGGGGTCGCTCCCGCTATCAAACAATGACATCTGTAGGCTTGGAATGTCAGTGAAGCCGCTCAAAGTTATGCCAATAAGCCGAATTGCCCGCTTCTCAATCTTGCCCAGCAGTTCGGCGGCGGTTTCATAGATTGTTGCAGCCTTGTCAGTTGCATCGCCGCTCTTGGAACGAGTTATGGTTTTCATATCATGATAGGTCACTTTGAGAGTTATCGTGTGCGCATACAAACCTTTTAGGCGTATATCATAGCTTAATTTTTCCGCATCCAGAAGCAAGACGTCCCTCATGTGGTCAAAATCCAAAGTGTCGTGCTGAAAGGTTTGCTCGGTGCCGATGGATTTGACTTCGGCGTATGGCGTGACCTTACGCCTGTCTATTCCCTGCGCCAGCTCAACTATCTGATTGCCGTGGTTCCCTAGCTGAGTTATAACCCCTTGCGGGTTTTCGAGAATCTGGCGGACGGTTGTTA
>WQSH01000108.1 GCA_009787995.1 Oscillospiraceae bacterium | reverse complement strand
GGGGGGCTCTCGCTTGCTGCCGGAGGCTTCGCCACTTCTGCCGGGGTTTCATCAGCCGCTTTTTTGCTTTCAGGCTCTGGCGCAGGCAGCTGCACTGCATATATTTCTTCAATACTTTCGATCTGATTGGTCGAAGTAAGATACTCAAACACTATGTCAAGCTCATCGATGGTTAGGACTTGCATGTGGTTTTTTGGTGTTTGGGCATATTTTGTAAGTATTTCTGTGATTTTTTTTGTTGGGAGCTTGAAATCTTTTGCGACCTCGTGAACCCGGTATTTAAACATTGTACTCATTGCATAGTCCTCCCTTTGCCGGATGGTTTGGAGCTGCCGGGATTTGCGGGGGTATCGTTGCTTTCTCTATCATTAGCGTATTTCTCCAAAAACTCCCATAGCTTTCCGAATGGCTCAGGGTCAGTCGCCGCAAGCCCCTGCAGGAATCTGACTGCGAGCCCTATATCTAAAAAGGCGACTGTTCCGGGTGAACCTCGCCCTGTAATATTTCCGAGTTCGAATTTGGTGTATGGGACAACTATACAAATAGCATAGCCGGCATCGGCGTTAATTCTTGCATTCCTATATGCGCGCTCCGAAGCGTCGCTGGCGGAAATTATGAGCTTTGTTTTGCCACTGCGCGCAGCCGCGCCCGCCGCTTCACAACCGATTGCAAGCAGTCCGGCTTTTTTTGCTAAGCCGAGTATTTGTAAGTTACGATCCTGCGACATCCAAGTCCTCCATTTGCTCACTAAGTGCGTCTATGACGCTTTGTGGGATTTCTACTCCAAACGCTCTCGACAGGGCTTTCGATTTTACTGCACGCTTTAGGCAACTGCTATCGGGGCACACATAGGCTCCGCGGCCAGGTTTTTTTTCGTTGAAATCAAGCGATACCTCGCCTCCGGGCGATTTGACGGCACGTACAAGCTCATGCTTTGGTTTCATTTCGCGGCATCCAAGGCACTGCCGCATGGGGATTCTTTTGGGCATAACATATCCTCAAATTCGGAATCAAAAATCTACGCTTGGCTTTCCGGCTTGATGTCTATTTTAAACCCCGTTAGGCGGGCGGCTAATCGGACATTCTGCCCCTCCTTGCCTATTGCAAGCGACAATTGGCTGTCCGGCACCACCACGCGGCAGGATTTTCCGTCTTCGAGCACGGTCACGGAGACAACCTCGGAAGGCGCCAGCGCCGAGGCGATATATTCCGTTGGGTCGTCGCTGTATTTGACAATATCTATTTTTTCCCCGCCCAGTTCGCTTACGATGGTATTTACCCTGCTGCCCTTCGGGCCTACGCAGGCGCCAATTGGCTCTACGTCGGGGTCATTTGATTGAACCGCTATTTTGGTGCGGTTCCCGGCTTCGCGCGCTATGCTGCGGACTTCAACGATGCCTTCAAAAATTTCAGGCACTTCCAACTCAAACAGGCGCTTGACCAGCCCTGGATGGGTGCGGGAAATTAGTATCTGCGGGCCTCTTGTAGACTTTCTGACCTCGATAACATAGACCTTTATCCTATCGCCATCCCTGAGCGGCTCGTTCGGTATGCGCTCGCCGGAAGAGAGCATGGCTTCGGTGTGCTCATTGCTGGAGCCTATCTGAATCGAAACGCCCCCGGTGCGGGGGTCGATTCTCGACACGACGCCCGTGAGTATTTCATGCTCTTTGGATGTAAACTCGTCATAAACAATGTTGCGCTCCGCTTCGCGTATACCTTGTATTATGACTTGCTTGGCGGCTTGTGCGGCTATGCGCCCAAACCGGCTTGTGTCCACGGGCTCGTTTATCACGTCGCCGACGGATGCGCCAGGCTTCAGTGCTTGAGCTTCTTCTACGGAATATTGGGTATTGGGGTTCTCAACTTCCTCAACGACAGCCCTTTGCATGAACATATCAACGTTTTTTTCAATGGGGTCTAGCTCAACGCGGGCGCATTCAGCACAGTTGGGGTAGTCTTTTTTCAGGGCGGCGAGAAGGGCTTGCTCGATTTTTTCCAGCATGTATGTTTGAGGGATGCCTTTTTCTCTCTCTATATCGGCAATTGCCGAGAAAAATTCGGAGTTCATTGCCTTACCCCTGAAACTGCTGGTAAATAATATGCGCTCATAATGTAATCCTCCGTTAAAATTTAATTAAGAATTCGGAATTCCTAACTTACTATCCTATTCGCAGCCTGACGTTTGCGACTTCTGGTTTTTCAAATGCGTAGCGCTGGCCTTCAACGTCAATTTCGACGCCTTGCTCTTTCGAATAGCCGACCAGGCTTCCAAGGAAAACCTTTTTGCCGTCCTTGGCTTTATATAATTTGACTTCGACCATATGATTTAAGAAGCGCTCAAAGTCCGAAGGTCTTTTCAGCTGCCTTTCCGCTCCGGCGCTCGATACCTCAAATGTGTAGCTAGTTGGTATCATCTCTTCGTGTTCGTCGAGAATGGGGTCAAGCTCGCGGCTGATTGCTTCGCAATGGCTAATCATTACGCCTTCTGGGTGGTCAATGAATATGCGCAGCACCCAGCCGCCCGGGTCTTTGACATACTCGACATCCCAGAGCTCGCAGCCGTTTTTCGTTACTATTGGTTCGGCGAGCGATGCGACAGCATCAACGATTTTGCTCATGATAAATACTCCACTATGCGAAGATTTTTCCCTAGGGAATACCTGCAAGAAAAAGAGTGGGAGTTCCCCACTCGGTTCTGATGTTCCATGCAAGCCTCCTCACCATACCATATATTTGAAGCGATTGCAAGTGTTTTTCTGTATTTTTATTTGCGAAAATTACGGCCTTCGGCAACTATTCAGGACGATGCAAACCATCTGCAAAGCAAGGGGCGCAGCGCGTCGTTTCCGATATTGCCTTGCCGCTTACGCTCAGCTTGGGCATAAGCATAAACATAAGGCAGATTTCGCTGGATCTGCGCCCCAAAAATGCAGTTTTCCGAATAGCCCGCAATCTGCAACTCGAAATGTTGCCGCTATTCGTTAATCCACAGCCTATAGAAAACCAGCATGTGGTCTTCCGGCAATGTCCCCGCTATGCGCGGATGGACAATGTGCATATTGCCCTGATGCCACAGCGGGATTATGTGCAGGTTATCCAACATGTAGTCAGACAGCTCCATTACCTCTGCTATGTTGTCTCCAAAGAAGAATGCGGCGTCGATCAGCTCATTCATTCTGTCCGTAGGCACCATAGATACCCAATTGGGGAGCAGCCCCTCAATATGCTGGAAGTTAATTCTTCCGCTGTCCTCCGGCTGAAACCAACTTATAAAGTTGCAGACAAGTATTCCGTCCCAGCCTGTCTCGCGGCGCATTTCAGTAAAGGAGACAGCGTCCAGAATCACTATCTCCGTGCTTATGCCGATATCCTGCAGCTGATGCCCTAACGCAACTGCTTGGGAGGCGGTAACGGAGCCAGGGCGCGGCAGCAGCGTTGAATGGAAACCGTCTGCAAATCCCGCTTCAGCCATCAGTTCGCGAGCCCGGGCGAGGCCAAACCCCGGGACGCCATAGTTCGGGTCTGGATTGCGAGCGCCAAAGCCCGGGGGGATGTGCTGATATGTCGGTCTGTGGATGCCGAACCCAAGTGCTTCAGTTATAGTGTGACGGTCGATTGCCATAGAGATGGCCTGCCTTACGAGGGGGTGCGCCAATGGGTTGTCGGGGTCGTCGTTAGGAGGCACAATAACTATAGTTTGGTTTGGCATCATCAAAATCGTGTATCCCAGGTCGGAAAATGTGCCGCCTTGTTCGGCAGTGTTTGTGGCGACTACGTCAACCCTTCCCTCGCCTTCTGTCTGGAGGGCGATGTTTTGCACCAATGTGTCTCCCAAGAAAACCATATGCACCCCGTCGAGGTATGGGCGGCCTTCTTGGAAGTAGTTGTCAAAGCGTTCGTACAAGACATGGGAGCCCCTGACATACTCAACGACTCTAAAAGGCCCGGCGCTTACCGGCGTATCCGCCAAGAGCTCCGGGCCGCCGTATTCGTATATCTCTCTGGAGGTCACCCACGCAGTCGTCATCGAGGGTGTGGCGTTTCTCATGTGGTCCCAGTAGAAACGCACGGTGTATTCGCCCGTGGCTTCGACATAAATCATCCCAGACGGCCAAGCACTGTAGTACAGCACCCTGCCGGCAAGCCATTCTATCAGACTTGCGTTGACCTTCTCTGCGGGGTTGAGAAAATGCGGGTGCAGGTAGATTCCTTGGTGCAGGGTGTGCTCAACAAAATAGAGGCCGTTTTCGCCTCTGGTTTCGTCACGTCCAACTGTATAGCCTGCGGAGAGCGTAAGCACTGTAGAACCATCCAGTGCTTGCGCTGTGAGGCCATGCGTAAACGGCTGCACAAGCGCAAAGTCTGCGGGGGCCAAATCCCAAGGCAGCCCTATCGGTCCCACGCCCTCTGAAGTGGGCGCAAAAACCAGCGTGCCGCCTCTCATAGGGGCGCCTTCTTCCGAGGGCCCGGGCCTCGCAGCATCTTCGACATCCCCACGGCCTTGCCCAGCAGGGGAGTAGCCAGCCTCAGGGGCGGGGGTAGCTCCGGTGACTGGGGCATCCACCGGAGCTGCGCAGGCGGCAACTAAGCCCATCACCATCATGATTGCTATCAGAGCACCTATAGACTTCCTCATAGCGTCTCCTTTCTTTAAACGACAATTGACTTCATAACTCCTACGTCCTAAAGTTGCCCTCTAATGCTGCTATGCTCCATAGTTACCCTCTTATGCTATTGCGCCCTGGAAAATTTACCTCCCTCGCTACTGCGTTCAAAATTACTTTACGCTACTATGCACTAAAAGTTTTCTGCTTGTTGAATATTATAGCAAATTCATAAAATTATTGCAATATATTTTTAATAATTTGGAATATTTGACAAAGCAGTTGCAAGCGGAGCTGCTTTGGGGGTTGGGGCTATACTGGTTAATTATGGTTATTTTGGAAGGAAAGCCCAAGAGCGTTCCGAAAATCACAGAAGCGGGAAACTTGTCGAGAAATGGGGATTGCAGTTTGGGCGATAGTTCGATACAATGGTTACCTGGTCTGGCTGACAATACAAATACTTGCTGCACATAGGAGGCTACATAAATGAGTTCTGCTGCTAAGGTCGTTCTTGTTGTTGTAATTGGGCTAATCGCAATATCAATTTTATTTTCCCTGCTTGGGGCTATTTTTAGCATTGCGCTCGGGATACTTGGTTTCGTGTGGCGCTTCGTCGTCCCCATAGGCGTCGTCGTCATAATCGTTTTGCTGATTGGGGCCAAGATGTCGCCTAGGAAGTAGGGGCACCTAGCATACCCGACGGAGATATAAAGCAGCTACAGGGACAAATCCATAGATTTTTACTCCCGATTGCATTATTTCGGCAAGGCGTGCTGAGTCTTGATTGCAATACTTAACATCGATTACATCCACATTTTTATTAGGAGCTTCACGCAGATTTTCGATTAACCCCACTACTTGGCTTCATTGTTTGTCCCACTTTTTGTCAAGGGCGAGCCGCGCAACGGCAGCGTTGCGCGGCTCGTCCTTGACTTGCTGTGGGAAGCTGGGGATAATGATTTGCGATTGTCGCACCTAACAAGAGAGGAGGGCGGAGGCTTATGCATAAAACCTACCATGGCTAGGGAGGGTTTCCTTCATTGTTGAGTGGTAAAAAATAATTGGCAAGAAATCATCGCATCAGGACAAAATCAGCAGGGATGCAATTAAAGGAATGTATTAAAATGAACATTAGTAGTACAGGAGTAAACCAGGCTACGCTTGTAAACCGCATACTTGCACCCCAGTTTCAGCCAGCGCACGGCGGAGCAGCCTCAATAAACCCGGTCTTTCGCAGAGACAGCCTGAGCATCGGCAATCTTGCCCCACAATTCCAAGTATATTCGGCCCGTTCGGCGGCGGCAAGGGAAAGCTGGTGCATAAGCAACCATTATCCCATGCCGCCGGACGAAGTTTGGCCAGCGCTTAGTAAAGTTTTCGCATCAATAGACAATGCCGACTTTTCCGGCAAGACAAATGTGGAAATCTACGACTGGATAGAAAATCAGTTTGTGGAGGCGTTTGGTAAGGACTTCATGATGGCGCATTCGATTTTTGGTAGCAGGCCTATTACTGCAGATGGTGAAGTGGCAACCCCATTTTCTCGAATAGGGTCAGGTTTCAAGTCTATGCTTATCAGGCATTTGGATGGTCACGCTGCTGTGCAAGAAGCTAATAGGCAACGCCTGTTTGGCGATAAGGATATAATTGAAATCAAGGACACCATACGAGCAAGCTATCCACAAAGGATGACGAACCGAGAGTTCTCGCTGATGATGGCAGAAATGGCATCAATAGGTGCGTTTGGATATGATTTGGTTGCTCCTCAGATGGGAAACTTCATAGATGCAACAGTGCGAACTTCAAGCACATTTACTGTTGGAGACATTAATCAATACTGGAGAAAGATGCTCGACCAAACCGCAGACGTAACTCTACTGTTTGGTGTATATAACGAATTTGCGAGAGGCGGGAGGAGTTCGTTAGGTGCAGAATTTAGAAATTTTTTAATAAACCAACTTGGTGCAACTTTAGGGCCTGACGGTTTGCTCATACCGGATGGTTTAGCAGGGCTAGAAGGTATTGAATTGGACGTTGAATACCAATTCGACACGCCGGATTTACTAGCTGAGTTTCTTGAAACATTAAATCAACACGATGCCCGCCTTCGTGAGTCGCACGAGAGTGCTGATAAAAGCATTGTGGGAAAAAACGAATTAAGGAGTGAGAGAAATGAAGAAATTGCATAGCATTAAAGTCATATCCTGGTATCACAGAGGGTGCGCCCGATGAAGCAGAAGTCCTGCCAGACTATGCTCAGGATTTGTTTGACGAACTAGAGTAAAGTTATATATACCAAGTGTTTCAAACGCTTCAGCGGCACCTTTTGTGGTGCCGCTGAAAGTTTGCCGATTTTCGATTTGCCATGCAGCTATTTGCCCGCAGTGACAGGATATCGTATTTACAATTTTGTTGCGTACCCACTGGCCTTGTGTTTCTTCGTAATTGTTCAGCGCCCAACCCTCGTCCTAGGCGAGCTCTGTTCGAGCCGCAGCGAGTTAGCGAGCCCGGGGTTCCAAGGGGTATCCCCTTGGCGTGTCTTTTGGTTACTTTTC
>WQSH01000107.1 GCA_009787995.1 Oscillospiraceae bacterium | reverse complement strand
GGTTGCCCTGTACTCTTACGCAGAATTCGAGACCATTGACAGGGACGACTGCTACCGACTGATGGACATATCCGCCCGAGACAACAACCGTGACGGTGCTGCGCTCCGTTACGTGGCGGAGCAACTGTCGAAACGCCATGAGGATATCCGGATGCTGATACTCATATCGGATGGGCAGCCTATGGATTCCGGCTATAGCGGGACTGCGGCAGAGGAGGACTTGCGCGGCATCAAGCATGAATATGTGCGTAAAGGCATACTCTTCGTCGCGGCGGCCATCGGGAGCGACAAGGAAAACATAGAGAGGATATACGGCGACAGTTTCATGGACATCACCGACCTGACCAAACTGCCCATTGCCCTGACCAACGTGGTAAAGCGGCATATAAGGGTATAACAATTATATCGCCCGGTCCGGCGAGCCCCATGCGGCTTTCTGCATGGAGCAAACAAGCAAGACCGGGTATTGATGCCTGGTCTTGCCATATATTTATATAATCAAGGAGTGGCAAAATGGACATCAACACAAGAAACGAGTATATGGTCAATCATGACTATATGATAAAGTCGGCAATGCGCCGCAACAAACTATTAATCAAAGCGTTGCGCTTGGATCCCGACGATGTTTACCAAGAGCTGGCGATTGCAATGCTCAAGGCGGTAGATTGCTTTGACCCTAGCCGCTCGGCTTCTTTGGATGCATGCGTCAATGCAAAATTGAAGTATGCAATCCTTGACCTCAAGAGGAAGCATAAGCCCGGCGGCTTGACAGGAATCAAGGCACAGCAAGTTTCCGTCATATCATTTGAGAGTTATTACGAAGATGGCAACCCGCTTCAAATACCCGTTTATGATTCTAAAGGCGATACCGAACTTTCGGACGCTTTCGCAACGCTCACCGCACCGGAACAGGAAACCATGCGCCAACGGATGGACGGACACAGCCCCAGCACGAGGGCGCAGCGCGACTTGCTTGCGTCCGCAAGTGGGAAAATAAGGAGCTTTTACAACAAAGGCGGGCTTTTGCCTGCGAGCTGAAATTATTAAGAATCGGAGGATTACGACCATGAGAAAAATCGCCATAATTGAGAACGGCTTCGTCCGTGATACACAGGTATTTGCAGCAGATCTCGCAACTCTGGGAACCGACCCGAACTGGGAGGACTATTTCATAGACCTGAAAAACCCCTGCCATTTCATCGGCATCGTAGAAGGCTGGAATCAAGACGACATACTTAACAGAGCCGCCGAACTTGAAGGCGTCCACACTGATGTTATAACGCTGCTCGATTACTGACGCTGCTTATAACAGACATTAACCCATGAGGCTGGATTACCGTCCGGCCTCATGCCGATTTCAGATATATACCGGCGTAANCCTATATATCNATNAAATTCAAAAAAGCTCACNCCCCTAAAACCCTAAAATTCANCAACGGTAATTTTATGACGAAAACAAGCAGCTTTCAGACATTGCAAACTCAAGCTCTTTTTGATACAATATTCACATGGACAAGATGACTTTATATGGGCTTCCAGCCTCGGCAGTGGAATACATAAATGGCTTGGAAAGCAAGCTGATAAAGCAGCAAGCAAGAGGTTGTCAATGAGTTAGTTGATATAAATGTAAACAAATCAAAATCGGATTGGGATGCTTTTGAAACAGCATGGGAACGCACGTGCGATGAGCGATTCAACACTCTCAAAGCAAATGAGGAAGAACTCAACCGCATCTTCATCGACATATATGGTCTGCAGGACGAACTAACACCAGAGGTCGAAGAAAAAGTTCATCATCTCGCCGCTAGGCGAATAGAGATTGACCTTGATGATGGAGTAAAGCGCAACTACGAGATTTTCGCCGATGTTCTGGCAAAAATATAGCAGTTACAATGATAAACCATACCACTACGAACAGGGAGGATTATACTATGTATGCAATAAAAGCCATATATGATGGAACCAATTTCAAACTTATGCAACCAATCCCGGTCAAGGAAGCATATGAGGTTGTAATCACATTTCTCGAACCAGTTAAGAATGACCAAGTAAATATTATGAAGTATTTCGGCAGTTGGGAAGGCGAGGAAGCTATAGATTTACAGGCAACTTTTGCGGATAGAGCTAATTTTTCTGCAAGGAGATTAGAGTATGATGATTTTTCTTGATACAGATACCCTGTCTTACTTTCTTCAAGGAAATACCGCTATTCGCGACAGGATGCAGAGCGCCATCGACAGCGGACATCAGATATGTTTGACCTCAATTAACGTCTATGAGATTATTAAGGGCTTGAAGTATAAAAACAATAAGAATAAAGAACAGGATTTTCGCAGCTTTTTGGAGAGCATCACCACCTACACTTTGGATATTGACGCGATTATGATAGCTGCCAAGATATATTCGCAATTAAGAAAAATGGGAATAACGATTAGCGACGCTGACATTTTGATTGCTTCAATCGTTATGGCAAATGCAGGTACGCTAATAACCAATAATTTAAGGCACTATCAGCACATTGATGATTTAGTTATGGAAAACTGGTATATCCCTTAACTAAGCACAAACGGTGCGGATATGCTGTCAAAAACGATAAAATCAAGGTAGGCGTATAATAGGGAATCACATAGTCAATGTGTGATTGCTAGTGATGAAATAGTTCCAAACTTGCAAAACTTTCGGGGGGTTGCATTTACAATGTCAACTCACCAACTAAAATTCGGCTGAAATTTTGAATTGACGCAATGCCCCAGCAGTGATATAATTGCTATATGAGTTTCGAGCCGTATTAAACGAGCACAGTCTACCAGTGTTACCAAGTGCCATTTGTGCGCAATTTGCGTGCAGGTGGCACTTTTTTTGTTTTCCGGCTTAAATAACTACGGGCATAAACGGCATCCTTTTGTGGGTGCCGTTTTGTCATATATCACGCGGCACTGCCGCAGAAAAAGGAAGGTGCATAACCATGTTGCAATGCTTAGACAGCTACAGCGAGAAATTCTACGACTTTGACGAAATGATTGATTATCATGTATGCCAAAAAATGGACACGCAATGGGAGCGTGCTGAGGTCAAGAGCCTCAGCGTCGCACCGCTGGAGACGGGTTCATCGCTCCTCTGCAGCCCCTTGGTATTTGCCCCCGGCATCAGCGATGCCGCGATAAGCGATACCGCAAACAACCTCGGGCTGGCACTCAAATACGATGACAGCTATTACCCTTTGCGCGCAACGGCTTTCAAGAGCCTTGCCGACCGCGCAAAAATCAGCGGCTCATCGCTGCACAAACTCAAAAAACAGGATTTGGCCAGTGTACTCAACAAGTGCCTGGCACTGCACGGCGCAATGGCGCTGCTGCTTATCCGCGATGAAAAAGTGTCGGCGGCTCACTCCGGCGACATAAAGGACTATTCAATTCTCCCCGCAGATGAACTGCTCAATGGATTGAGAATGAAGCTGAACGAACGCTTCCCCGGCTACGCCTTCGACTCCGGCTACACAGACCATTGCATCACGAGCGCATCGTGGTCATTGCCGGGCCAACGCGATGAAATGCTGGGTACTTATCAAAAGGTGCTGGACGCTCAAGGAAAATCCGCGCTTGCATCGAAACTGATGCCCGGCATCCGGTTCTGCAGCTCAGACACAGGGCTTGCATCAGCCAAGGTTTCCGCACTGCTGCTCGGCCTTCAGCACCCTATACACATCGGCGGGATGCTGGCAGTCGAACACCGCAACCAGTCAAAAGTAGAGGATTTTATAAATTCTCTCGACGGCATGTTTGCTCAGTTCGGCGATGCCATCGCAATGCTCGAAAGGCTCACAAAAATCTACCTGCACAACCCTGTCAATGCAATGACGGCAATTTGCAAAAAACTGTCCGTGCCCAAAAAGGCAGCCTTGGAAGCTATCGCAATGTTTGAGTGTTCAATCGGCAGCGAGGCAGTCACGGCGCATGATGTGTTTATGGCGCTTCAGGAGATTATCTTCATTCTGAGGACGGACGGCGAAACTGCGGATGGCAAACTGCTCACAACCGAAGAAAACATAGCCCGCGCACTCACGCTGCGTTGGAATGACTTTGATTTAGCAAAGCAGGTGAGTTACTGATGGCAGCACCTATATTGCTATGCGACACCGATGGCATGAGCCGCGAGAGGTGGCTGGAGTGCCGGAAGCACGGCCCAAAAGGGGACATCGATTACACAGTCGGAGGTAGCGATGTAGCGGCAATTTTCGGCGTAAGCCCATGATGTCTACGCTTGAACTGTGGAGAATCAAAAAAGGGCTAATGAAAGAGCCTGCACCCGCAAATACGCTACAGCGGGAGATGGGTCACATGCTGGAGCCAATCACGGCGCACTGGTACGCACATAAGACCGGGAACGCCGTTATAAACGACACATGCATGTACAGGCATTCTGATTTTCCTTATGCGCTTGCCAACTTCGACCGCCGCTTTCAGTCGCCGGACGGAACCGAGGGGATACTCGAATGCAAAAGCACGACCTACCACAAGGCGTCGGCATGGTCTGATGGCGAAATCCCGATGTATTACGAATTTCAGCTCCGGTATTACATAGCGGTAGCTGATGTGCCGGTCGGCGATATCGCCTGCCTATGGGGCAACAACCCTAAAAGCGACTTGGCGACACCTCGTATCCACCGTGACAAGGTTAAGGAGGATGCCATCTTCGAAAAGCTTGACGAGTGGATTTGGAGTCTTAAAAACGACAAGCCACCAATGATGTCCGACATCGAACCCGGGCTTGCAATGGAGTCGCTTGCGCGTATTTACGGCGCAAGCAGGAAAGGGCTGCCCACTATTGAGTTTTCAAGTAAGCAGGAAACCGCGCTGCGGCACATCGCGCAGCTCCAGACCGAAAATGCAGATTTGCAGCAGACGCTCAAGAAAAACGAAAAGGAGATTGAGGCGCATAGCGTACGAATCGCCGAAATTATGAAAGAGCATGAACACGGCATACTCGAAACCACTTCCGACAAGCTCCTCATTGATTTCGTAACCAGAACCACCCGCAGGGTCAATAGCGACCTGCTCAAGACCAACCACCCCATTATCTATCAGGAATGCCTGAGAGCCTCGGAGAGCAGGAAAGTCAAAGTCAGGGCAGAGCCTATAGCCGTGTAGGCGGCAATGGCAAAGCACAAAATACATAACCGTGGAAGAGTGGTTTTTGCCTCTCTCCTGCAGTTGGAAGGGGGCGCAAGAATGAGCCTGCAGGAAGTTATAATAATTATTTTTGAAAGGAAACACCGCAATGATATGCAGCTTTGAGCGATTAATTTACCCAAAGAGTGCCGGAGCCAGCCCAAACGGCTACATGGTCGGCATCTACATCCCCCGTGAGAAGCTGCTTGACGCACAGGGCGGCACCATATCAAAGGTGAAGGTCGTCGGCTATTATCTGCCGACCGCCGGCAGCCTCCAATATGAAATATTCGGACACTGGGCGAAAAACCAGCATGGCATCCAATTTGAAATGGAAACCTACAGGGAAGTCATCGAACACAGCAGGGAAGGCATTGTAGCCTACCTCTCGTCAGGGCTCATCAAGGGCATCGGGCCGGCAATAGCTGAGAAAATATACGATAAGTTCGGAAAGGATACTCTTGACTTATTGGACACCCGGCCGGAAGAGCTTGCCTGCATACCGGGCATCAGCACAGCCGTACTCGAACGCATCTGCGACTCGTACCTCGAATCACGCGGCGCGCGCGATGTGGTTGCGCTATTGGCACCTCACGGCATAACTGCAAATCTCGCAGTCAAAATATTCCGCGAGTACGGTCCGGAATCGACACGGATTCTCCGCGAAGATCCTTACCTGCTATGTGAAATAGCCGGTGTCGGGTTCCTGACGGCTGACAAGGTAGCTGCCTGCATGGGCATTACGCCGGCATCAGACATTCGTATTGACGCCGGGCTTCTGTACACATTGAGGGACGCGGAAACGCAGGGGCACCTCTGCATGGATAAAACCAGTTTTATCAAAAAGTGCGTTAAACTGCTGGATACAAAGGGCGCTGATTTTAAGTTTGTTGGTGGCAGGGCTTTCGATATGCTCAAGGCCGACAGGCTCATCCTTTACGGCGACCAAGTATACAGGCCGTCCACCGCCTATGCCGAAAACAGCGTCGCCGCAAACGTGATTGACCTGCTTTCATATGGCACCGTGGCGTATAAGTGCAACTTGGATAAAGAAATCAGCCGCGAGGAAAAAAAGCTGGGGCTGAAACTCGTGCCGGAGCAGCGGGAGGCTATTAAAAGCTGCCTTACATCGCGCATTTGCATTGTGTCAGGCGGCCCGGGAACAGGCAAGACGCTTATCCAACGCGTTCTGCTCGACATCTTCATGAAGCAAAACACGAATGCAAATGTAATATGCTGCGCCCCCACCGGTAGGGCGGCACGGCGCATGGAAGAATGCACCGATTTCCCATCCTCGACAATCCACAAGGCGCTCGGCCTTATGGCTGGGGAAGACAGGGAACGCTTTGGGGAAAATCCGACATCAAGCAGCGACGCTGACGATAACGAGAGCTTCTTGGATGCTGACTTAGTCCTTGTGGATGAAGTCAGTATGCTGGACATATATCTGGCACAGCATCTTTTCAGTTCCGTCAGGCGCGGCTCACAACTAATCCTTGTCGGTGATGCAGACCAGCTCCCCTCAGTCGGGCCGGGCGCGGTGCTCAGCGAGCTTATAGCTTGCGGTCGCATACCCGTAGTCAAGCTGGACAAGGTGTTCCGCCAAGATGCAGGCAGCAGGATTGCCGTCAATGCAAAGCTCATCCGGCACTGCAATCTTTCATTGGAGTACGGCGATGACTTTCAGTTCATTGACTCCAAGACTTACGAGGAGTCGGCTGACATCATCGAGCGCCTGTACAGGATCGAAGCGGCAAGCTCCGGCATCGACAATGTTGCGCTGCTCACGCCGTTTCGCACAAAAACCGAAACAGGGGCGAACACCCTGAACAGCCGCTTGCGCGATATCATAAACCCTCCTGGTCCGTCTAAGTCCGAGGAGGCACGCGGAACCCGCCTGTTTAGGCAGGGCGACAAGGTAATGCAAATCAAAAATAAAGGCGATGTCAGCAACGGAGACATAGGGCGCATAACGGATATAACCGCCAATGGCGGGGATTCCGGCGTCAGAGTCGATTTTGGGGACAACCGGACTGCAGAATATGCAAATGCCGACCTTGACATTTTGGATCTGGCATATGCGAGCACAATTCACAAATCACAGGGCAGTGAATACGAGTCCGT
>WQSH01000106.1 GCA_009787995.1 Oscillospiraceae bacterium | reverse complement strand
TTTTCGCGTATGTAGGGCGACAAGACCCGTTCTAGCGGAAAAAGCGTAGTAAATTGACCATTTCGGCCGGTTGGCAAGCGACGTGTGAAGAACTGTAACTGATGGTAACAATTCAGCGCCAGCTATCGGTCCGGCATTGAGAAGCCTGCACACTCCTCTACGTTCGGTCAGTTCCGTGACAGTAGCGGAATTCCCTCTCTACGATGAGCGCACAGGCTTCTCAATGCCTAATACTAGGTTTTCTTGGCTGGCACTGAATTGTTACCACTCAAACAGCGCACAATTTGCGGCGCACAATTTGACAATTCGCTCATTTTTCTTGAAGTGATCTTTATTTTATGGTATTGTTGCATGAGTCTTGCATGAAAAATGCATTAATGTTTCGGAAAGTAGGTGCAATTTGGAACTCAAGGAATTATTGGCCCGAATGAACGACGTGCCCCATGTGTCGGGGTACGAGGGCGAACTGGCGCAAATGCTAACCGGCGTGTTTTCGAAATACACTGAAGTATCGGTGGACAAATTCGGAAACCTCATTGCCCTAAAAAAAGGGAAAGGCACAGGACCGAAAGTGATGTTTATGGCACATATGGACGAAATCGGCATGATGGTCAATGTCATATGCGACAAAGGTTTTGTCAAATTTGTTTCCATAGGCGGCATAGACGCCAGGAACATGCTGGCCCAAGAGGTGATTATCCACGGCAAAGAAAAAGTGTATGGCGTAATTGGCATAAAACCGCCGCACCTGACCCCCCCGGCAGAGCAAAAGAAAACCGTGGAGCTGCACGACATGATGATTGACACAGGCTACAGCAAGGAAGAACTGAGCAAACTTGTAAAGCCCGGCGATATCATCACCATCAAGCAAAATGTGACCGAGCTGAAAAATGGGAAGCTTGCGGGTAAATCCTTCGACAATACTGCCGGAGTGTCCGCCCTTTACTGCGCAATGAAAAACCTGGAGCATTATAATCATGAGGCGGACGTCTATTTTGTCGCCTCGGCTCAAGAGGAAGTCGGCCTCCGAGGCGGCAGAACTGCCTCATACACCATAAAACCCGACATCGGGATTGCGCTGGACGTAACCTTTGGGCGCACGGCGGGACTGAGCGAACATAAGTCCTCCGAGCTGGGGAAAGGCCCTTCGCTTACAATAGGGCCGGCTATTACCAGAAAACTGTTTGAGGATTTAAAGCGTGTCGCCTCAAAAAACAAAATCCCATATAATGTTGAAGTTGCACCAAGAGGCACTGGCACAGACGCCGACGAGATTCAAATCGCGCAGGGAGGCGTCTGCACGGGCATTATAAGCATCCCGCTCAAGTATATGCATTCAACAGTTGAGACTTTATCCTTGAGCGATATTGAAATGACCGGAAGGCTGATGTCCGAATATATAATCAGTCTGCAAGGCTGCGACGAGGAGGGTGAAGAATGCTTCTGGAAAAATTGACAACAGCTTGCGGCTTGCCCGGCTTTGAAGATGAAGTCAGGGACATCATAAAGGCGGAGCTCGAGGGGCATGTCGACAGCCTCAAGGTCGATAGGATCGGCAACCTCGTCGCCTACAAAAAAGGCAAGAAGAACAGCCCGCACGTAGCCCTGAGCGCCCATATGGACGAGGTCGGGCTGTGCGTAACCGGCATCGAAAAGGACGGCACCTTGAAGTTCGAATCATGGGGCGTCGATGGCAGGCTGCTGCCGTCGATGCATGTCGCCGTTGGCAATGAAAAGCTGCCGGGCGTAGTCGGATGCAAGCCTATCCATCTGCAAAAAGACTCCGAACGCAAAAGTGTGTATGAGCTTGACGCAATGTACATTGACATCGGCTGCGACTCCAAGGAAGAAACTGAAAAGCTGGTAAACAAGGGGGATTTTGTCGCTTTTGTCAGTGAGTTTACCGAGTTTGGGGACAATCAGGTCAAAGCAAAGGCTCTTGACGACAGAGTCGGCTGCGCCGCAATTATCGAGCTCTTGAAATCCGACTTGCCCTACAGCGTCACAGGTATATTCTGCGTTCAGGAGGAAGTTGGGCTGCGCGGCTCCGCAATGCTGTCAAAAAGCCTGGAAGCTGACCTTGTCATTAATATAGAAGGCACCATATGTGCCGACATGGAGGGCGTTGACGAAGATAAGCAGGTCACCAACCTGGGCGCAGGCCCCTGCCTTTCCTTGCTGGATATGGCGTCGGTGTATCAAAAGAAGTATCTCGAGGCCATTGTAAAGGTCGCCGAGGATGAGAAGATTCCGTATCAATATAGGAAATCAGGCATGGGCGCCACCGACGCCGGCAAATACCACACCGGAGGGACCGGCATCCCCTGCATTGGCATCGCAGTTCCGTGCAGGTACATCCACTCACCTGTTTCGGTGATGCATAAATGCGATTTTGAAAATCTTATTAAGCTTGTCAAAGCCTTCATCATAAATGGAGCAGAAAGGGTGATTGGAAAATGAACATAGAGTTTTTGAAAAAACTATGCGCCGCAAACGGCGTTTCCGGACATGAGCAGGCAGTGGTCGAGATTATTTCGCAAGAAATTAAAGGCATGGTTGACGACTGCAAAACCGACGCCTTGGGCAATCTCATTGCGCATAAAAAAGGGCCGGGCAAGAAGATGATGCTCGCCGGGCATATGGATCAGATTGGCCTTTTGATTTCGCACATCGATAAGGAGGGCTTCCTGCGCTTTGCACCAATCGGCGGCTTTAACCATCAGAACTTGCTGTCCCAGCGTTTTGTGTTCCCGAGCGGTTTGCTTGGGGTAGTCAGCTGCGAGCGCTTGGACGACCCAAAGGATATGGCCATCGACAAGCTGTATATCGATATTGGCGCCAAGGATAAAGAGGATGCTATGAAGCAGGTCAAGGTCGGCGATGTTTGCGTTTTTGCCAATCCGCCTGAGGAAAACGGCAATGTGTTCATCACTCCTGCGCTCGACGACAGGATTGGCTGCTTTATTATGATTGAGGCGCTTAAAAAGCTGAAAAAGCCCGCTTTTGACCTCTATTTTGTTTTCACATCCCAGGAGGAGGTCGGGCTGAGGGGCGCGGGGACTGCGGCGTTTTCGATTGAGCCTGATTATGGGCTCGCTTTTGACGTTACTGTTTCGGCAGACACCCCTAAGGTGAGGCCGCTTCCTTCTAAGATGTATGGCGGTGCCGCAATTAAGCTCAAGGATCGCTCCTTGCTCTGCCACCCTGTGATGATTAGGCATTTGGAAAAATGTGCTGAAAAGGGCAAAATTAAGCATCAATATGAAATCTTGGAGATGGGCGGGACGGATTCGGGCGCCATCCACGTGAGCAGGGGCGGCGTGCCGTCTGGCGTTATTTCCATTGCGTCAAGGCATATCCACACTTCAAATGAGATGTGCGCCCTTTCAGACATCGAGGACTGCATTGCGCTGACGGTCGCCGCATTGGAAACGGCAATAGGTTAGCAAAAAATCAGCCCGTCCGTTTCGCACTTCACTCTTCCGAGCGACGTAATTAGGGAGTTACAGAAAGTTATGAATTCATACCGCTATGAGCTGCACTGCCATACAAGCGAAGGCAGCAAGTGCAGCAGCATGTCTGCAAAAGATGTAGCGGAGTTCTATCATCGCATGGGGTACAGCGGCATTTGCGTTACCGATCATTTTACCGGAAATGGCACTGCGCCCAATAGGATGCTGTGGGAGAACCGCATCGAGCATTTCCACAAAATATATCTAAAAGCGAAAAGTGCTGGGGAAAGATTAGGTTTGTCGGTTTTTTTCGGCTTGGAATACTCTATTGCACCAAACATAAAGCAGATGTCAAAAATTACAGGCAATGATTTCTTGATACTCAATTGTTCAAAAGAATGGCTAAAGGATAATAAGGAGGCGTTTGGCCTCAGGCCTACCGAGCTGTTCGGGAGAATACGCGAAGCTGGCGGGTTTATTATCCATGCTCACCCTTTTTTGGAGGAGCCTTGGATTGAAAGCATCCGGCTATACCCGCGCTGCGTGGACGCTGTGGAGGTGCAAAATGCGCATTGCTCTAATTCCGCAAACAGCAATGCGCTGGCATACGCAAGAATGTATGGTTTGCTGGAAACCGCCGGGTCAGACAGCCATAGCACACAGGAGCAGGTTCTTACTGGCTTAGAAACAGATGCGCCTTGCCTTACGCCGGCTGCCTTGATTGCGGCAATCAAAGAGCAGCGCACGAGGGTTTTCGCAATTAAAGCCCGATGTCAGTGAAGCCCCCTGCAAGCTATCTGCTCTGCCCTGTGTAACTTAATATGCCCCCCGCAAACTATCCGCTGATACCGGTCAATTTACTGCGTTTTTTTCGCTAGTACGGGTCTTGTCGCCCTACTTACGCGAAAAAAACTCAGCAAACCGCCCGGCATCAGCTGCCCTGTGTGTAGCTTGACTAAACGAATCGCCTGGCATCGGCTACCTAGGTGAAATGGTCAATTTAAATGAAGCTAAATAACTGGCTTTTAAAAAAATTAAAAAATATCAAAAAAACGCTTGCTTTTTAGGCTGCACTATGAGATAATCAGCCATGAACACGACTAAGCTATGTGGGCACGGATGCTCGCAGGCAATATACACCAAGGATGGATGTGAATTAAGATGCGTATAAACACCAATGTCACGGCTATTAATAGCCATCGCCAATATGGCATAAACAGCGGTCGCATCGCTCGCAATATGGAGCGCTTGAGCTCAGGCTTTCGCGTAAACCGTGCGGCGGATGATGCAGCCGGCCTTGCCATCTCTGAGAAAATGCGTGCTCAGATAAGAGGCCTCAATCAGGCCAGCCGAAACACGCAGGATGCTATTTCTATGATTCAAATTGCAGAAGGCGGCATGCAAACGGCTCAGGACATCATGCACCGCGTCCGCGAGCTTGCAGTCCAGGCGGCCAACGAAACCAATACGCAAGAGGATCGAAACGCCATAGCGCTTGAGGTCTGGCAGTTGAATGCAGAACTCCAGCAGATAGGCGAAACAACTGAATTCAACGGAATTCAAGTTCTGAGAACCGGCAATGTCGTCTGGGATGGAAGCAACGTTGTAAGCGTCCCCGCAGGCTCACGAAGCGGAATCAATAATATGGTATTTCAGGTCGGTGCTAATTTCAGCCAGTCTCTTGAAGTTGATCTCGATATGTCGGAGATTTCTCGCAATAATCCCTACATAGTGGCAGGTGGACAACAGTTTGACTTTCTCTCGGCTCTGTCATGGAATCTAAACCACGTTGCGCTGGCGATAGAGGGGCGCTATGGGCCGCATCCGTTCTTAGGTGATGACGCTGCCCATAACTACAGTGGCGTAGAACAAGAGGTTAATGGTATAACTGTTCCTACCGGTGGCAGGACTCAGACTGAGTGGATTTCATATATGATTGGCATGTCTGGCCAATTGCTCAACGATGTCTCGATGTTCCGCGCTAATTTAGGTGCCTTGCAGAATCGATTGGAATTTAAAATGCAGAACCTCAACAACGCCGCCGAAAATGCTTCTGCCGCAGAAAGCCGCATCCGCGATGTGGACATGGCGCAGGCGATGACTGATTTCACAAGAAACAACATACTCTTCCAAGCCTCTACGGCTATGCTTGCTCAGGCAAACTCGTTGCCGCAGAGTGTCCTACAGCTGCTTGGATAAGCGAAAGATTTTTCTCTGGCTTCCAACTAGAGCACGCTAGATTCTCCTCAAGAATAACAAAAAATTCTCACTGTAATGGCGAGAATTTTTTTAGAAAGAAATATACCCTACCATAGTATAGCATATTAGGAGGCTTAAAATGAGCAAAATTAATGGAGGCATTGAGGGTTACGTTGAAACTGAAGCGGGTGCGTCAGAGCCTGTGGCGGCTGTTTCCGGCGTCAGCCCTGCACAGAGGCGGCCGGACAAGGTCAACAAGGACTTAACGACTCGCCTAAACCGCATAGAAGGCCAGGTCAAGGGCATTAAGACCATGATTGAGCGCGGCGACTACTGCGACGACATCCTGACCCAAATAAGCTCTGTGAAGGCGGCTATGAACGCCGTTGCAAAGCTTCTTGTCGAAAGCCATATGCGCACCTGCGTAGCGCAAAAGCTGCTTGATGGCGACGAGGATATAATCGAGGAGTTCGTAAAAACAGTAGGCAGGATAGTCGTATGACGATTGTAAACAGGCTCACAAGAGGCAAGGAGAAACGCCGGGAGAGACGTCCCCGCAGCTGAAGGAGAGCATCATGGAAGCTTTGACACTTAGCATCACCGGCATGACTTGCGCTGCCTGCGCCAAAAATATCGAGCGCGTGGTGAACAAGCAAGAGGGCGTAATCAAGGGGCAAGTCAACTATGGCACTGAGAAACTCAGCGTGGAATTTGACGAAACCCTCATAGACTTTGAAAAAATATCTGCGGTTGCGCAAAGGGCCGGCTATGTCTTGCATTTGCCTGAAAAGGACGAGGCTGAAGCCTCGGCGCAGCGCAAGGCAGACGAGACTCAAAGGTTATGGTTTACTTTCAAATGGTCGCTGATTATCACAATCCCGCTATTTGTTTTTTCCATGGCCCCGATGATTTTTTACAGCTTGGGCATGAAAGTCATCCCGCACGATTTTGACCCACTGAATTTTCCGAGCATTAACGGCCTGATTCAGCTCATTGCGACGCTCCCGGTCATGTGGCTAAACCGCAACATATTCCGCCGGGGTTTTGCGGCGTTCTTTACCGGGGCTGCGAACATGGACTCTTTGATTGCCAAGGGCACGATGGTAGCTTTTTTATTCAGCCTTTATATCACCATCGAAAACTTCTTATTGATGGGCACCTCGATTGCCGCCACTATGGAAGAGATGGTATTCATGGAGCGCAACCAGTTCTACTTTGAAACTGTCGCTGTCATCCTAACCCTGATTGTCCTGGGCAAATTCCTTGAGGCAAAAACAAAGGGCGGCACCTCCGAGGCCATCAAGAAGCTTATGGGCCTGTCTCCCAAAACAGCCACGATAGTCCGTGACGGCACGGAGGTGCTCATCCCAATCGAGGATGTAGTCGTGGGCGATGTCATTCAAGTCCGCCCGGGCGAAAAAATGCCGGTGGACGGTGTGGTGGTGCAGGGCGCTACCAGCGTGGATGAATCCATGCTCACCGGCGAAAGCATGCCCGTCGGCAAAAAAGAGGGCGACACCGTAATCGGCGCAAGCATAAATAAAAACGGCTCGATCAAATATAAAGCTACAAAAATCGGCAAAGATACCGTTCTTGCCCAAATCGTCAAGCTGGTCGAGGATGCCCAAAACTCCAAAGCCCCAATAGCCAGGATAGCCGACACAATATCCGGCTACTTTGCCTATGCGGTGCTTGCTATAGCAATAGCGGCGGGTGC
>WQSH01000105.1 GCA_009787995.1 Oscillospiraceae bacterium | reverse complement strand
ATTCTCGGTGCTGCATCTGCTCGCAATCTTCCTCATCATAGCGCTTCCGTCATTGATTGTGCGCATCCGGTATCCCATTGACCACTGGGTTGGGCTGTTCGGATTTTTCCAAGTGGAGCCCGCACACTGGCCGCAGTATCTCGTCATGTTCTCTGTTGGCATAATCGCATATCGCAAGAATTGGCTGAACACGCTGAAAACAAAGACGGGATATACTTGCATTGCGATTGCGCTTTTAATGGCGGCGGTTGTTTACATCATCCCGCAGGGCAGCATACTAGGATTATGGTATGTTTGGGCGGTATATGGCTCCCTGCTTGCCGTGACTATGAGTTTCGGCTTGCTTACATTGTTCCGGGAAAAAGGCAACAGGACAACACCTCTTTTGAAAGCCCTGTCCCGATGTTCTTATGCCGCTTACATCATTCACTTTCCGATTGTGCTAGCGGTTCAGTATGCGCTTGACACCGTGGTTATAGGCGGGGCGGTCGGCAAATTCGTAACTGTCAGCATTGTCTCTGTTTTGCTGACCTACGTGTTAAGCGCCTTGCTTGTTAAGGTTAAGCCGCTTGGGAAAATTTTGTAGGCTTCTTTCTGTATATGAAATAGTTTGCCTCTCTTTTCCGGATATGAAAAAGAGAGGCTAACTGTGCTGCTATGTCTTAGCGCAGATACCGAGCGGTAAAATGACGTTTCGGCGCATCAAATGTATAATTCAGCGTTTTTGTATTGCTGGACATGCAAAAATAGCCTATCCTTATAGGGCATATTAGCAAAACATATTTACGAAAGGAAACGCAAAACATGAGAAGATTTTTTGGTTCAAGGGGAAAGGGACTGCTGGCGGCTCTATTGTCATTTATGCTGCTCGCAATCGCAGGAGGCTGCGCAAACAATGGCGAACCCGCCGATGATACTGCTTTGGAGGTAAATGGCGCCATAGAGGACGTTAGTTGGGATTTTTACAACGAACGCGCGCGGATGTTTGTTTTGGCTGTTGCAGGCGGCGACTTTGATGCGGCAGCGGCAATGTTCAGCGAAGCCATGATGCAGGGCTTCGGAGCGGAGGGCTTGGAGGATGCGTGGGAAGACATCATCGGGCTTGCAGGAGAGTTTGTTGAGATTCACGATATAGAAAATGCCGTGCTGGACGGTTATTATGTCTCCGGCTTAATAATGCGGCATGCAGATTTTGGCTTTGGCTGGAACGTTGTTTTTGCGGAAGACGGCACCATTGCGGGTCTGTGGTCAGGGGGGACTATCCCGCTGGCAGGGCTGGTGGCGCACAGCGGGCGCCCGCAGACTGCCATACAAAGGGATGGGTTCACCGACTATCCAATCATAATAGGGGAAAGCACCGGCTTTCCCCTAAACAGCATTTTGTCGATGCCGGACAGATAGCATGCACTAGGCAGTAACGCAGTAACTTCTACAGGGTTGCGGCTGCGCTTAAAAACACTTCCGTTCCCTTGACACAATGGGCATCCCGGTATACAATGTGCGCGTGCATCATATAATTTACTTGGTCCGTTTACACTCATTGTGCGAACATGCCGCCAAATTCAAAACATTACATCAAGAAATGGAAGATCACAAATGACAAATATGGCTTCATTGCCACCATCAAAAAAGGAACGGTTGTTTACTAAGGACTTTTCGTTAATCATGCTCGGCGGAATGGGCACCTCATTTATGAATCACCTTTTTGCACCGGCACTGGCGCTCCATATTGAAGCCATTGGAGGACTCGCCGTCCATGTTGGCTTTGTTGCGATGGCATATTCGATAGCCTCGCTTTTGACAAGACCCATATCCGGAGTGCTCTCTGACAAGTTTGGTAGAACACCGCAGTTAGTCCTCGGAGCGTTTCTGTGCGCAGTCGCATGTATACTATACGGAATAACCATATTCATCCCGGCACTTGTCGCAATCCGGGGCCTAATGGGCATCGGATTTGGGATGCATTCGACAAACGCAGGCGCAGTAGCGGCGGATGTCTCGCCAAAATCACGACTTGCAGAGGGCATCGGCATTTTTGGCCTCGGGGCGACGCTTGCGCAGGCTGTTGGGCCTGGCTTGGCTGTATTTATTATAGGCGCAGGTGCGATATCCAACTTTAGAAACCTATTTTTTCTTGCCGCAGCCATGTGCGCTTTCAGCACGATTGCCAACTCATGTATATCTTACGAACGAAAACGCAAAAAAACCGCAAAACTTGCCGCTCAAACAGCTTCCGAATCACCTGCGCCGCAAGAAATTAATTCAGCTGCGGAAAACGAATCGGCGCAAGAGCTGCCAAAAACATTTTTGGGCTTTGAATATGCAGTATTCCCCATCGTTGCCGCCCTTATACTCATTTTCTCCGGAGCCGCAGGTTTGTTCTTCTACTTGCCCGCTTTAGCAAGGGATGCCGAGTTTGGCAATCCGGCGCTCTTTTTTGTGCTCAGTGCAACAGGCGTATTTATTTCGCGTATGATAATAGGCAGGGTTGTGGACAGAAGAGGCGCTGATTTTGTTTTGATTCCCGGTGCAATTGTCATGATACTCGGGTATATGCTTATTCCCTTTGTAAACTCACTGACTGTACTGGTGCTTATGGGGCTGCCCATAGGCTTTGCAAATGGCGCCATCAACCCTACGTTTAACTCGTTGGTATTCAAACGCTGCACTGCTGCGAGGCGAGGCACTGCTTCCGGAGCTTTTTTCTCGGCCATAGACATAGGCTTTGGCCTCGGCCCTGTCGTTTTAGGCCTGCTCGCAGACGCATTTGATCTACGCTTCGTATTCTGGGGCGGAGCCGCCCTGATGACTGCGGGCTTCACACTCTATCTCTTCATCGCATCGGAAAAGCCCTTCATCAAGTATTTCTCCAAATTCAGCAAAATCGGTTTAGAATAGGATGAAAGAACATGAGAAACTATCCATCAACGACTGACCCTAAGCGCAAGTTTACCATGAGCCGCATAAAGAGCAAAGACACCTCAATTGAGCTATCCCTCCGAAAAGCGCTCTGGCGCGCAGGCGTCCGATATAGGAAAAATTATTCAGAGCTGCCCGGGTCGCCTGACATAGCTATAACAAAGCATAAGGTTGTTGTTTTCTGCGACGGGGAATTTTGGCATGGCAAGGACTGGGAACAGAAAAAATCCGGCATAAAAAGCAACCGGGATTATTGGGTTGAGAAAATCGAGCGCAATATCCAGCGGGATAACGACGTAAACAGACGCCTGCACTATGACGGATGGACTATTCTAAGATTCTGGGGAAAGGACATACAGGGCGATGTCGAAGGCTGTGTTGAAGAAATAAGGGACGCCATTTTTCACTGCAAAATTGACGCTCTCTGTACCCTCCAAGACACTGAAAACCTTTGGTAAAATGAAGCACACCTACTGCCGTAAGAAAGCAGTTATTTGCCTCAATTGCACTACTCGAAATTCTGTGATAGACTCCCCCATCGGTTTGATGCAAAAATCGGTATATGGCTGTGAAAGGAGATTTGCGCATAACGGTGAATACAATAATTCTCGATGCCGGCAAAAAAGAAAATATCATGCTATGCGCCGAAGCGATAAAAAGCGGCAATCTGGTTGCAATTCCGACGGAAACCGTGTATGGGCTTGGTGCAAATGCTTTGAACGAAAAAGCCGTGTCAGCTATATTTGCGACTAAAGGGCGGCAGGCTGACAACCCCCTCATAGTACATGTGGCATCGCCATCCGATGCCAAACCGCTCGTCAGCAGCGTTCCGCCATGCTTCGACATGATTGTAGACATGTTTTGGCCGGGCCCGCTGACGCTAGTCATGAAAAAAAGCGCCATCATACCAAGCATTGTCTCCGCAGGGCTTGATACCGTTGCTATTAGGGTGCCGAACCATCCGGCTGCACTAGCCCTGATACGCTCAAGCGGCTGCCCCATCGCTGCGCCGTCTGCCAACCTGTCAGGCTCTCCAAGCCCTACAAAAGCCGTTCACGTAAATAACGACATTGGAGGCAAAATAAAATATATACTGGACGGCGGAGACTGCAAAGTTGGCGTGGAATCCACTGTGCTGGATATTTCTGACGGCACGCTGCGCATATTGCGCCCCGGAGGCGTTACACTCGGTGAAATAAAAAAGCTCTTGCAAACTGTAGAACTTGACGATGGGACATCATCCTCCGTCCGCTCACCGGGCATGAAATACCGCCACTATGCGACAAAGGCTCCCATCAAGGCTCTTTTGGGTTCTCCTAGCGAAACCGCTGAATACATAAAGCGCAATATAAATGGCAACACTGCCGCACTCATGTTCGACGATTTTTCCTTCAACCACCCGAATATCGTGACCTTCGGTGCTAGCGAAGATCATGTTGCACAGGCATCCAAACTGTTCGATGCATTGAGAGAACTGGACAGCATGGATGTGTCTGCAATTTTCGCTCAAATCCCAAAGGAAGATGGCTTAGGAATGGCAGTAGCCAACCGAATAAGAAAGGCGGCAAGTGGCAAAATAATTTCTCTTGTTTTTTGCCCCGGCACTGGGTAAAATAGCAAGGAGAACTAACTACAGGAGGACTAACATGATTTGTTCTTGTGGCGCTCGTTACCCTGACGGCGATGAAGCTTGCACCTTCTGCGGGGCCCGAAATGCCGAGTATAAACCACCCACTCCCATCGAGCAGTATGCAAGCACGCCAAATACGGAGCCAGATCAGCAAAGCAACCCATGGGACGCTTTCCCAGGGGCAAAACCATATGTCGAACAGCAGCTCCCCCCGCTTGAAGCTTTCCCATGGGATGAGGAAGTTTCTGAACAAAAGTTGCGAGAGGAAATGATCCGCAGAGCAAATCGCTCTGCAAACATTTCATTGGTATGCGGCATTTTAGGAAACATTGTTGCCGGGCCGATTTTTGGCCTCATAGCCGTTTTTCAAGGCAGAAAGGCTAGAAGGCTGGGTTACCCTGGAGGAAAGGCCACTGCTGGGATCGTTCTTGGTGTTTTTGCTATTATCTTCTGGATTTTCGTTATGTTTTTATTTTTCTTCATACTACCTCGGATAGCACCGAATCTGCTACCGTATATGGACCAGTTTTTTATTATTTGATAACTTCCTAAGAACCTGTGCTTCAAAATTAGTGTGCAAGGCCAGGCAAAGCGTGGAGTGCACCGTGGGGAGGGAATTCCTTGAGGTCAAACAAATTTTGGATAGTCCTTCTTTGCATAGTAACGCTAGCCTCAGGCATAGCGACTTTATTTACATTGCAGCCTGTGGTAAGCCGCGCCCGTATTTACCATGACGGCGTTTTGATTGAAGAGCTGGACATAGCAAGTCGCACGGAGACCTATTCTCTCACCATCTACAGTGGGAGTGGGTTTAACGTTATTGAGGCATCTCTTGGCAGGGTGCGGGTGGCCGAAGCAAACTGCCCCGATGGTATTTGTGTCCGCAAGGGATGGATTAGCGACAGTACGGTTCCAATAGTTTGCTTGCCGCACAGGCTTGTCATAAGGATGATTTGCATGGGAGAGCCTGCCGTTGACGCAGTTGTCAGATGACAAATTTTGGAAATCATGAAAAAACCATACCGTACTAATTCAAAAAAGCTTACTTTAATGGCTGTCCTTACAGCCGCAGCTTTGGTTGTTTTTATTATAGAGGCCCAAATACCCCTCCCCACCCCCCTCCCTGGGGCAAAGCTGGGTCTTTCAAATGCAGTAACGCTTTTTGCGCTCTACTATTCTCAAAATAGTAAGCACAGCGCCACAAGCTTGTCTGCAACTGACGCCTTCGCCATTCTCATATGCCGAATTTTTCTCGGCGCAATACTCACAGGCAGGGCTTTAACGCTGATTTTGAGCCTTTCGGGCGGAGTGATTGCCTTTCTAGCTCAAATTACGGTCAAACGATTTGTCACAGGCAAGCAAGTTTGGGTTTGCGGCGCAATCGGCGCTGTATTTCATAATGTGGGGCAGGTTCTTGCGGCTATAATTATCATGGGAACTCCAGCCATCGCCGCTTACCTTCCGGTTCTGATAATCATTGGAATAATTTCAGGCACACTGACTGGGCTCGCCGCTCAATTTACCTTGGATAGATTCAAAATTTGAGAAGGAAAAACAAACATCCGACGGAAGCTCCGTCGGATGTCTTGTTCTGGTTTGCAGGGCACTCCTTTTTCTGTCCGCCTAGCTGCCCGGTCCTCCCACACATTTACTGCAGCATATGCGGCGCAACTTCCCTTGCTTTAACAAAATACACGGCAAAAGTTCTTCTTACCGCAGCGGACGACAATGCCATCTCCGCTGCAGTCATCAATTGTAAACAGCTTTGAAATAGAGGCAACCTTTTCACCTCCAACTGCAACGCCGCCTTGGTCAACGTTGCGTCGCGCTTCCGACTTGGACTTGCAGAGTCCAGATTTTTGAAGTATCGTAAGAATATCGATACTCCCATTTTCAAAATCAGGCTCAGAGAGTGAAAAAGAAGGCATACCCGCAGACCCGCCGTACTTAAAAACCTCCCTTGCCGCCTCCTTTGCCCGCTCGGCAATTTCGGCGCCGTGAACAAGCGATGTCAACTCGAACGCCAAAAGCTCCTTAGCCCGGTTGATCTCCTCCCCCCTTAGCTTCTCAAGCTCCAAAATCTCCTCAAGCGGCAAAAAGGTCAAGCGCTTCAAATTGTTAATCACATCCGAATCATTGACATTGCGCCAGTACTGGAAAAAGTCAAATGGGCTGGTTTTCTTCGCATCAAGCCACAGAGCACCCTTTGCTGTCTTGCCCATCTTAGTCCCGTCTGAATTCAAAAGGAGCGGAATAGTCAGCACGTGCGCATCCTTCGCCAGCTTGCGGCGGATAAGTTCCGTACCCGCAAGCATGTTCGACCACTGGTCGTCGCCGCCAAACTGCATGTTACAGCCGTGCCTCCTAAAAAGCTCGTAGTAATCATAGGCCTGCATAATCATGTAGTTAAACTCAAGAAATGTCAGCCCCTTCTCCATGCGGTTCTTATAGCACTCCGCAGCAAGCATGCGGTTGACAGAAAAATGCGTCCCGACATCGCGCAAAAATTCGAGATAATTTAGCTCACGCAGCCAATCGGCATTGTCCACCATCAGAGCCTTTCCCTCAGAAAAATCGATGAACTTTGACATCTGCTCCCTAAAGCAATTGCAGTAATGCTCTATGGTCTCTACGGTAATCATATTGCGCAAATCAGTCCGTCCCGATGGGTCGCCAATCATGCCCGTGCTTCCGCCAACAAGGGCTATGGGCTTATTGCCCGCCATTTGGAGCCGTTTCATAAATGACAGTGTCACAAAATGCCCCGCATGAAGAGAGTCCGCTGTCGGGTCAAAGCCAATATAGAACGTGGCCTTGCCATTATTTATCATTTCGCTGATGCCAGCTTCATCAGTCACCTGCGCGATTAAGCCACGTGCCTGTAATTCCTCATATAGAGTCATTTCCATCGCCTCCATTTAAAATTATCAGCTGCGCAACCTCAACAGGCTGCGCAGCTGTTGGTGGGGGAGGACGGATTCGAACCATCGAAGTCACTGACAACAGATTTACAGTCTGCCCCCTTTGGCCACTCGGGAACTCCCCCATAT
>WQSH01000104.1 GCA_009787995.1 Oscillospiraceae bacterium | reverse complement strand
CGGGCGAGGAATCAATGGATATCGGCGGGTGCGTCAATATTCTCACGCCCGGCAGACTCATAGGCGACATGGTCCCAGGCATGGCGCCGAACTCGACGCTCCTGGATGTGCGCAAGTTCAAAGGCAAGATTCCAAAAGGCCAGTTCTTCGAAGATAAGCTTGACAAAGTGGCCAAAGAGGGCGATCCGGATGCAGAAACCTGCATTGAGATTATCGAAGGCCACGGATTTGAAGAAATTCAAGCTAAAGTCCGGAAGAATTATTTGAAGAAGGGAGCAGCTGTTAGATGAGATTAGGTATTGCTGTTGATTCACGCAGGTGCATGGGCTGCTGGTGCTGCTTCACAGCCTGCAAAGACGAGCATTGCGGATTTGCCTCGAAGCTCTCCGCCTCTCAGCCGATGATGGGCCAGAAATGGATTGACGTCGTCGAGTGGGAGCGTGGCGACAGCTCTAGGCGAGTAAAGTCCGCATCTGTCCCGACTATGTGTGCCCATTGTAAAGACCCGGCTTGCTTAAAGGCAGGCAAGGATGGCGCTGTGTACAAGAGGGACGATGGCGTGGTCATAATCGACCCCGAAAAATCGAAGGGCCAAAAGGCCATAGTAGACGCATGTCCAATAAACGTGGTTTTCTGGAACGAAGAACTCGAAATCCCGCAAAAGTGCACTATGTGCGCCGAATTGCTTGACGACCCCGAGTACCTCGCATATCTGGGCGACCCGGCTCTCAAGCAGCCGCGCTGCGTTGAGGCCTGCCCAAACAAATGCCTTTATTTCGGCGACCTTGACGACCCGAGTAGCGAGATATCCCAGATTGTCGCCTCTGAGCGAAACACGCAGCTTGAGCCTCTGGCCGGGAAAGAAACTCTCGTAAAATGGCTCAACGTCCCGACAGTGTTCCTCGCAGGCACGGTTTATCAGCCCCAAGAGCTGGATGAAGTCCTCGTAGGGGCAAAGGTCACTCTCTCCTGCAAAGAAACCGGAGAAACTTGGGAAACCGAGTCAAACTACTTCGGAGACTGGGAGGTCGAATGGCTGCCAAAGGACAAAAAAATCGACATAGTGATTGAAGCGGAAGGCTACAAGCCTGCAAAATACTCAGCAAAAACGGACAAAGACCACTATGTGGACATGACCTACATGGCAAGGAAATAAAATGGAAAGACAGGGGGTGGCTCATCTGTCTTAGGGCTGAGCGGCCCCCTGTCTGCCCACACAAAAAAACTCTAAGGGAGATTATTAATGCGAGATGTAGTAATCGTAGAAGCATGCCGCACGGCTGTCGGGTCATTTGGCGGAACCCTCAAGGACGTAATGCCGGAGGAGCTTGCGCGCGTCGTGATTCAAGGGCTACTGGACAGAAGCGGCATCAAACCCGATAAAATTGACGAGGTCATGTTGGGGCATTGCCGCCAATCGTCGGACAACCCCAATATTGCCCGCATAGCAGCGCTGCGTTGCGGAATACCGGAAGAGGTGCCAGCATACACAGTCATGAGGCAATGCGCATCTGCAATGTCTGCGGTGGTGACCGCCGTCCAGAGCGTTCAGGTTGGCGATAATGACGTAGTGATAGCCGGCGGGACAGAGAGCATGTCGTCGGCTAATTTTTATCTCAGGAACCCGCGCTTTGGCCTGGGTACTGGGAATGTTACGCTCTATGACGCAGTGACAGAAGGCCAGTTCCAAGCACAGCCGCAGGAGACATATGGCGTCTTCAACATGGGCGTAACGGCGGACACCGTCGCCGAGCGGATGGGCATCACCCGCGAGGATTCAGACAAATTTGCCATGCAGAGCCAAGAGCGCGCAGCAAAGGCCATCGCCGAAGGCAAGTTCAAGGACGAAATCGTCCCTGTAATCATCCCTCAGCGCAAGGGCGACCCAATCGTCTTTGATGCGGACGAGTACCCCAGGCAAACCACCTTGGAAAAGCTTGCGAAGCTCAAGCCCGCCTTTGGCAAGGAAGGCGTGACGACCGCAGGCAACGCATGCGGACGCAACGACGGCGCTTCGGCAGTGCTCATCATGACGCCCGAAAAGGCAAAGGAGCTAGGGCTGAAGCCGCTTGCGAAGTTCGTCAGCTATGCTACGACGGGGCTTGACCCGCGCATAATGGGCCTGGGGCCTGTCGAAGCCACTAAAAAAGCCCTCAAGCGCGCTAATCTGACGCTCGACCAAATCGAGCTCGCCGAGCTCAACGAGGCATTTGCGGCGCAAGCTCTCGGCTGCCTGCGAGGAATAGGCATCAGCGAAGAAATCACAAATGTAAATGGCGGTGCAATTGCGCTGGGGCATCCGGTCGGCTCTACGGGCTGTCGTATCATAGTGACGCTGCTGCACGAAATGCGCCGCAGAAAGAACAAATACGGTCTAGCCTCGCTCTGCATAGCAGGGGGCATGGGTCAGGCCACAATAATCGAAGCATTATATTAATTTAAGGAGTAAAACTTATGAAACTTTTTGACCTCACCGGTAAAAGTGCTGTTGTCGTCGGCGGCGGCGGCGGGCTTGGCAAGGCAATCGCAAAGGGCCTTTATGAAGCTGGCGCAAAAATAATGCTGGCTGACATAGCGGAAGAGCCCGTTAAAAAAGCGGCCGAAGAAATAGGCTCGGATGTTGTATGGTTTGTAGGCAACGCAGCAGTCGAAAAGGACGTTGAGGCGCTCGCTGCGGAAGCAATCAAGAAATTAGGCAAGGTAACGATTCTCGTCAATGCGCAGGGCTTTAACAAGAAGCAGGATGCGCTGGATATCGATGTTGAAATGTTCCGCCAAATGCTGGATGCCAACATCACAAGCCTGATGCTGACAGGCAAGCATTTTGGGCGCCACTTTAAAGAGAACGGTTATGGCAAAATTGTAAACCTCTCCAGCGTCCGAGGCAGGATAGCCACACAGGGTCCGGGCAACGCAGGTTATTGCGCAACAAAGGGTGCTGTGGACATGCTGACGAAGCAGCTGGCATCAGAATTCGGCCCCTTTGGCGTGACGGTAAACGCAATAGGCCCGAACATCACGATGACCCCCCCGATGATGGCAGTTTTCGAAATGCGCGCGAAAGCAGCTGGCATTTCAGTTGACGAATACCTCACACAGCAGGGCAACGCCATCCCAATGCGCAGAATGGGGCAGCCGGAGGATTTGGTAGGCACATCAATTTTCCTTGCGGCGGAGGCGTCGGACTTTATGACAGGAAACATCCTCTATCCGGACGGTGGGCTGACAGCGATAGGATAGTAATGCTATAGCTGAAGCCGGCGTTTGTCATGATTCCCATGACCTTGGTATTATGGCAGAAAAAGCCAGTTATTATCGTTTAGCAGGAAACATTGCGAGGGCACGGCGCAAAAGCGCCACGCCCTCGTTTTTGCTTTTCGAGCCTACTTGCCTATAATGCTGCCAATCATAGTCAACACGCAGTTGGCGCTCCATGAACTCCATGGCCAGCCGTCTGTCATGTGAGGCGTTGGCTGGTCTTCGGCCTTTTCACCCGTCAATGGGAAGTAATCATATGGCGCATAGCCGAGGATTATGCCCTCTCTTTTTGCATGGTCGCAGAAGCGGCGGGCTATGATATCCGCCTCCTTCTGTTTCCCCGCTGCCTGCAATCCGACAGTAAGAATCATGTTCTGGGGGCCGACGACGCGCCCGCACACAAAGGATATGCCGAAGGTCACATGCTTGCTTTTCATGCTCTCCGAAGCAAGGCCGATTTCCGTCAGAAAATGACCCTCCTCCATCAGCTTTTCAGTGACCTTGTCTATGATTTCCTGCGGCAGCCTCTTTCCTAGGATTATGGGCTGGTAGCACGACAGGCTCAGGGAGTCGACATTCTTGCCCTTTACCTTCGTGGCGAATTTCTCGCCGTCCCAATATTCGTCAATTATGATTTTTGTTAGCTTCTCCGAGCGGGCAAGCCACTGCTTCGCCTCATCGGTTTTCCCGCAGCCCTCGGCAAGCTTGGCTATGCTCTCCATCAGCAGGATGAGAAACACCATGTTGTTTGGGTCTGAAGCAGGGAAGCCGTCTTGGAAGTTTGAGGCATCGTCCCACCCTGAGTCGTGCGGGCTGTGCATTACCGTGACATCGTCCCCCCGCCCTGCGCTGCGGTAAGTAGTCCAGAAATTCGCCCAATTTGCAAACTTGGGATACATCTCTTCGCAGCGTTTTGGAGTGAGGAAATCATCGCCAATGCTCCGGAGCAAAAAGTCCAACGCAAAGCCCTGAAACGGCGGTTGCTGGCCTGCGTTGCCCCCCTTGTAGGTCAGCATTCCTGCAATCCTGCCCGTCCTATCGTCTTGATAGTTAAGCATCGTGCAGATAAGCCGCCACGCCTCGTCAGGGTCATTTAGCATCGGCATCGCATTATAGCTCTGCTGCCACGATGCAGCCATCACAGCCATGGCGTTCTGGAATAAAATCATGGGCTCTACAAGCCCCTCGGTCACCCCAGTTTTATGGCTCCAAATCACCCATCTTGCATACTCCGACAGTTCTTCATACCCCTTCGCCGCAGGGCGGTATTTTTTTGAAAACTCCGCAAAGTCCGCTTTATTTCCCCCGACTATATCGTCAAATGGTTCATACTCCCCATGCGGAGCAGGCTCATCGCCGATGTACTCGTGGATGGCGGCATCGAAGCTGCCCGTCTCAGCGTCAGGCAGAAAATCGAAGGCCACATAGCTGTAAGCCTTGGCTTCATCATCATAGGTTGAGGAGGCGAGGAATGAGCCGGAGAGCATCTTGAATTGAAGCCTGCCGTTAGTTCCAAAATCAGCTTCCCAGCCGCTGCCGTCAGGCAGTGCGTACATGCCTCTGCAGCCGCGCGCGCTATCGCCCATTGCAGACCTTAGCACCAGCTTCAATTTAAATCCCGCACAGTCGCCTCGCACCCTCATGTGTGAGCGGTTTGTGATGGCAAACTCTACATCGGCATAGCCGGCGCTGATGCGAAGGGAGCCCTCGTCAGCAAAATAGGTGTAATCTATTGGCACGCCTTCTTTTGTCAAGTTGATGTCAAACAGGAAATCCGTGGTGCTTGACGACTCGCCTGACCTATTGCCGCCGAAACGCAGCGTGCCGGGTTTGTAGTAATCCTCGAAGAAATACTGCACCGCCTCAGCTCGTGTATATGCAGCGCGGATAAGGTTAAATTTTTCGTATGTTCCAAACATTGGCTATACCCCCCCTATATCAGCACGTCATGGGCAAGTGCAAGCAGTATTGCTCCATCAATCGGGCAATCGGCCGCATCCTGCGCTTTGTTGAGCTCCGCATTGACGATGCGCTCTGCTGCGTCCTTATGCCCACAGGCGCACAATCCCAAAACGGCAAGCATGCCCAGCGGGTCGCTTAGCACATCATCCTCAACCTTTGCGGCTAACTTGGCGGATATCTCCGGTGGCAGCAAACCGCCCAAAATAAGCGGGATTACCGATATGAGTTTGTCGGCTTGGCAGTGCTCATATGTATATATATTCATCCCCAAAAGTCCGCTCTTCGCTACAAATTTATCCGCCTCCGTTTCCGCACGCTCGTTCCACTTTGCTGCATCGGGCCTGTTGAGCACATGCTCAGATAGCTTGGATAGCGCTTTGCATGTTATTGCCATGTATGCGTTTATGTCGGGGGATGCAACAGGACTGCCCGACTTAAAGAGCATTGACGTATCCGTTTGAGCTTCGTGCCTATAGGCATAAAAATACAGTCCGTCCACGCGTCTGTGCGTTGACCACCAAGCCACTTGCGCCCTGAGCAAGTCGTAGAGCTTGTACACCGTGCTTCTGGAGACATTTTTAAACATCCCCTTTTCGAAGAGGCGCAAAACAGCAAAGCCCTGTATCGGCAAACCTGCCTTTGCCGGGTATGCCGCGATTAGCTCAGCCGCCTTGGATACATCGGTAAACGCCATTGATGCAAGCGTCAGCAGATATGGCTCGATGTCCGGAGATTTTAACTTGTTTTCCAAAACGACCTCTGCGCCGCCGGGCTTTTTCCTGTGGCTGAGCCATAGCAGGTACGCAATTTTTTCACGCAGCTCGTCCCACTTCTTTGGTGTGGCTGCGAGTGTGCCGACAAACTGCGAGAAGTCCTCTTCGTTTTCCTTGGCGCAACTGTCCAGCGCCTTGACGATCTCCGGAGGCTCTGTATCAGCGGGCAAGTCATACACTACGAGGTCGATTTTGCCCTTGGCGGGAGCCACGTCAACTATAGGTTGCACGGAGTGGAATTTGTCCCGGAGCCATGAGTCGTCAAAAGAAATGCTCCCGGTGCGGGCTGCAAAGAAGAAATGCCCGCCGCCCATGCTGATTTTCGCACCTTTTGCCATGTTCTGCGTTGTTACGCCCGAGGGCGCAACTTTGGAATCAAAGCGCAGGCTGATTCCGTCGGATTCAATGCGGAGCGCATCTGCGTGAGCGTCGATGGCGATGCGCACCTTGCCCTTTTCTGTTGTGAGCTCAACGAGCGACGGGGTTGCGGTGTAGGTGTATGGGATCGTCTTCCCATCTATGAGCGTGTCGATTTCGAGCAGCCCTGAGGCCTCGGAGCCGGTAGACATCATAAACATGCCCGCCCCCTCAGACGCAAAAGCCAGCCACAGCTTGCCTTCCTGTTCGACTATGATATGCTTTGAAGCTCGGTGCCCAAAGCCAAATTTCGCCATAAATGGCTTAATATCCATATTCTACCTCCTTTTCTCAAACCATTCCGCAGCTTCTCTTCCTTGAATATTCGTATAGCTCCGACCTGAAGTCCTTGTTGCCGCTGACCATGTCGAAGCCGAAGAAGCAGGGTTTTCCGGGTTTCATGAACTTATCGACGTACTCGCGCGCCGCAGCCCTTAGCTCATCCTCACCCTTGCCCTCTGGGTTTACCTCTGGGCTTACGCCTATGATCAGTTTGTCGCCGTACAGCTCGTAAATTTTGTGGGAGTCGTTCATAGGCTGAGGCATCCAGCTATCCCAGCCGGCCTTGATCATGTTTGGAACCTGCTGTATAATGCTGCCGCAGCTGTGCAACTCGCAGTTTTTTCCGCGGCTATGCAGGTAATCGGTGGTGCGACGCATATGCGGCACTATCACCTTCTCGCATACCTCGGGCGAGAAGAATGTGTTTTTCTGACCGCCCCAGTCGTCATGGATCATAAATCCGTCGAGCTTGGGGTATGTGTCAATCATAATTCCAAAGATTCTTATGTAGAGGTCGGTGAGCTTGGTAAAGAACTCATTTACAGCGTCCTCCTGATCCTCGTCGAATATCGCCATCAGCGCATTTTCAAAGTCGAGCATCGAAATCAGGCGCTCAAACCATCCGTTGAGAAAGCACATGCTGTAGTAAGATTCAGAATCAAAAAACTTCTCGTTTTGCTTTGCGCTGCCTGCCCAATCCCATTTTTCCGGCTCCGGCCAGATAATTTTCTTAAGCAGTTCTTCCGCATCCTCGGCAAATGGGTTGCCCGGACGCACCATGGCGCCCCCGACGGCGGGGACGTATTCCCACTCTATGCCAAACATGTCCGGCACGCTCTTGCCGACGATGGGCTCAAATGGGTCTGCTTCAAAAACAAATCCGCGCGCTATATTATCAGGGTTCACGCTAGGCGACATCATCTTGCAGTCCAGCGCAAACATCTGCCAATATGGCTCGCG